>DASSLA010000170.1:0-10531 GCA_035689885.1 Marmoricola sp.
AGCCAGCCGGTGAACCACTCCGCGGCCAGCGCGCCCTGATCGGGACCGAGCTGCCAGGGGGAGGGGCGCACGGTGACGTCGAGCCCCCGACGCTCGAAGGCGGTCACGGCGGCGGACGCCGCGTCCGGACCCAGCAGCGGACCGTCGCCGCGGTCGCGTCGCTGGTGGGCGTTGAACGCGGCCATGACGCGCTCGTCGAGCGGATCGGCCGGTGCGAGCTCGGCCCGGCCCGCGACGCTGAGAGTGATCAGCACGGGGCACCCGGCGCTTGCACAGGTCTCCACGAGCCGCTCCAGCTCCCCCCGGGTGAGCATGTCCAGCAGGGCCGAGGCGGTGACCAGCGCCGCCCCGCGTAGTGGGTCCGGGCCCAGCCGGGAGATGTCGTCGCGCCGGGTCTCGGCCGTGATCGGGCTGCCGTCCTCCGCGGCGCGGGGCAGGCCCGTCCCGGCTCGCGCCAGCAGCTCCGCGTCCCGGTCGTGCAGCACCCAGTGCTGCGGCCCGGGAAGGCGTACGGCGAGCCAGCGCGCCATCGACCCGGTGCCACATCCGAGGTCGTGGATGGTCAGGCTCCTGGCCGGCAGGTGGGGCCGGAGCAGCTCGACGAGCTCGGTGGAGCGGGCGGCCGCGTCGGCCGGCTCGCGCCGCGCCAGCCAGTCGGCACCGGCGCGGACGGGTTCGGACGTCATGCCACCTCCACGGCGAAAGTGAACCGCACGCTAGCAACGCACGTAGTCACCGACAACGCACCATCGCGACGTCGCGAGCGAGGAGGTGAGGCGTGCCGCTCCGGAGCCACGTGGCCAGCCTCGCCTCCCTGGTGGTGCTGCTGACCCTCCTCACGGCCACCTCCGGCCTCGCCCCGCTGGGATGGGCAGCGGGCCTGGCGTGCGGCGCCGTGCTCGTGGTGTGCGTGGCCGTGGGGCAGAGGCGCTACGGGGTGAGCGCCCTGGGGCCGGCCGACCGGGTGACGCTGGCGCGGGCGACGCTGGCCTGCGGCGTCGCCGCGCTCGTCGTGGACGACATGCTCGCGGCTCCGAGCGCAGCGCTGGTGCCGCTGGCCGCGGTCGCGCTGGCGCTCGACGCCGTGGACGGCCCCGTCGCCCGGCGTACCGAGACCGTGTCGCCGTTCGGCGGTCGCTTCGACGGCGAGGTCGACGCGTTCCTGATGCTGGTGCTGAGCGTGCACCTCACACCGTCACTGGGCTGGTGGGTGCTGGCGATCGGTGGGGTCCGCTACGTGTTCGGGGCCGCCGGCTGGTGGCTGCCGTGGATGCGCAGGCAGCTGCCGTTCCGCTACTGGCGCAAGGTCGTCACCGCGGTGCAGGGCATCGTGCTCGTCGTGGCCGCCAGCGCGGTGCTCCCTGTCACGGTCGATCGCGCGCTCCTGCTGGGGGCGCTGCTCCTGCTGGCCGAGTCGTTCGGCCGCGACGTGCTCTGGCTGTGGCGGCGCAGGACACGTCGCTCGACGCGGCGCGCACGCACCGTCTCGCCGGTCCCGGTGCCGCGACCATGAAGCAGGACGAGCGGACGCCCTTCCACGAGGCGCTGGCCCGGGCACGGCTCGCCGCCTTCGAGCCGGGGGAGTACGTGGGCCAGGAGAGCTTCATGCGTGCCAGCGAGATCCTCTCGCTCGCCGTCGAGGCAGGCATCGGACCGGGCGTCTCGGTGCTCGACCTGTGTTGCGGCGTCGCCGGACCGGGCCGGCTGATCACCGCCGAGCTCGGCTGCACCTACCTCGGGGTGGACTCGAGCCCGAGTGCCGTCGACATCGCGCGCCGGCGCACCGAGGGGCTGCCGTGCCGCTTCGAGGTCAGGGAGATCCCACCGCTCCCGGACGGCCGGTACGACGTCGTGCTGCTGCTCGAGACGATCCTCGCCTTCCGCGACAAGGAGTCCCTGGTGCGCAGCATCGCCGACGCGCTGCCGGTCGGGGGACGGTTCGCGTGCACCCTCGAGGAGGGCTGGCCGCTGACCCGAGCCGAGGCTGCGACGATGCCCGACGCCGACACGGTGTGGCTGGTCCCGCTCGACGAGCTCACGGCCTGCCTCGAGCGTGCGGGCCTCGAGGTGCGCTGGGTCGAGGAGTGCAGCGACGCGCACCGCAGCACGACGGACGCGCTGATCGACGCGTTCAGCGCCGAGCGGTCGGCCATTGCGGGTCACGTCGGAGGACAGGCCGTCGACGAGCTCATCGACGCGCACCGCCTCTGGAGCGACTGGCTGGCGCGGGGTCGGGTGCGCAAGTTCGCGCTGGTGGCGGAGAAGACCGGCACGGTGTCCCGGTCGCGGTGAACCGCACGGCCGGTCGCTTCGTTCACCTCAGGAGAGGAAGGGGAGTGGTCAGCATGCGAATCCTCGCAGCGGTAGCAGTGGCGGTGTCAGCGGTCGTGCACGCCTATCTCTGGTGGTTCGAGGACTACAGGGACATCGACATGATCGGGCCGGCGTTCGCGCTGAACGCCGTGGGCGGCGCCGTCATCGCGGTGCTGCTCCTCGTCTGGAAGCACTGGATCCCGGCGTTCCTGACCCTGGGCTTCGGAGCCTCGACGCTCGGTGCCTTCATTCTCTCGACCACGGTCGGCCTGTTCGGGGTCAACGAGCAGTGGGACGGGTGGGCCGTGTGGACCGCCGCCATCTCCGAGGCGATCGCGATCGTGACCGGTGCCGTACTACTGATGCGGGACAACCCGCTGAAGTCACGGGGCCAGCTGCAGGACGGTGTCTCCTCGCGGAGTGCGCACCTCCACTGACGACAGGTCGGCGGCACGCGTGGCGGTGGCTGCCACGATGCGCATCGGCCCGCCGGCCTGCGACCGCCAGCTGCCGATCTGCTCGGTGTGGCCGTCGCGGGCCCTCACGAAGAGCGTGTAGTCCACGGCCGGGGGCAGCTCATACTCCACCGAGTCCGGCTCGTAGGTGCAGGTCAGGTCGACCCTTGTGCCCCAGGTGACGGGCTCCAGGCGCACCCTGGCACGCACCGGCACCTCTCCGACGGCCTCCATCGGCTGCGCGGCCACGAGCGGGCCCGCATCGGCGCTGGGGGTCTCGGCCCTGGTCCCTGGGTCGTCGTCGAGCTGGGCCAGGGCGAGCCCGGCTCCGCCGACCAGCACGGCCGCGGCGGCTGCGGACGCACCCACCATGGCGTACGTACGACGACGCTCGGAACGTCGTAGGGCGCGGGACATTGAGGGCAGGAGCGTCTCCGGCAACGGCTCCTCGATGGGCTCCTGCTCGAGCACGCTCGCGTCGACCCGGGCGAGCAGGCCGGGCAGTCCGGCGACGTCGCGCACGGCACGGTTGCACTCCTCGCAGCCGGCGAGGTGGCGTTCGAAGGCGAGGCGGTCCGTGGGGGAAAGCGCACCGAGGACGTACGCCGCGTCGTCGTGACCGAACGGACAGGTCACGCGCTCACCCCCATCTCCTCGAGCGCGAGCTTGAGCGCGCGCAGAGCGTAGTGGGTGCGGGACTTGATGGTCCCCTCGGGGATCCCGAGGTTGCGGGCGACCTCGGCCACCGGGCGGCCGCGGTAGTAGCACTCCAGGATGACCACCTGGTGGTCGTGGGAGAGCTGGGTCAGGGCCTCGGCCACCACCCACGACAGCAGCAGGCGGTCGCTCTCGTCGGTGCCCGTGTTGCTCTCCGGCACCTCGGCGACGGGAGTCTCGTCGTGGCTGCGCCGGCTGCGCCACTGGTCGATGACGATGTTGCGGGCGACGGTGTAGAGCCAGGAGCGCAGCGCCGGTGGGGAGCTGTCGAGGATGGCCCGGTGCCGCCAGGCGCGCAGCAGCGTCTCCTGCACGACGTCCTCGGCCCGACCGCGGTCGTTCCCGACGAGGCGCAGGCAGAAGCGCCAGAGGGCCTCGGCGTGCTCGTCGTGGAGCTGGCGCATCAGCGCGACCTCGTCGTCAGGCATGTTCACCTCCTCCCCGTGGTACGCGTGAGCGACTCCCGGGGTTCACCGACGACTCGGTGTCACCGGATGCTCAGCGCCACGGAACCAGTCTGTTCGCTGCGGTCGAACGCCGCTACGAATCTGTCGCGAAAGGCGTGCATGGGCCATACCGGTGCATCGGACGGTGGGCGCAAACCTTGACGCCAGCCCCAGTGCTCGATCCGGTCCAGCACGGCGGAGTCCCGCGCGATGAAAGACACCGGCACGTCCCGTCCGGCGTCGCGGCCCGAGACGATGGTCGCGGGCTGGTGGTCCCCGACCAGCACCACGACCAGGTCGTCGTCGCCGTACGTCGTCATGAAGGTGATGAACGCCTCCAGGGAGTACTCGACGGACGTCGCGTACGCCGCCCTGACCCTGGTCGGCGAGGGCCAGATGTCGCCCTCCGAGGGCAGCGTCTCCGGCATGCCGTCGAAGATCGACCCGTCGCCCACCTCGGCCTGGTCGACCATCCGCGGCGTGCGCGACCACGGTGCGTGGCTGGTGATCAGGTCGATCTCCGCCATCACGGGTGGCCGGTCCTCCCTGGCGAGCTCGAGCCGGTGGAACGCGTCGAGGGTGTACTGGTCCGGCATCGGCGGATAGCCGAACCTCGGCCCCTCGTAGCCGACGTTGCGCGAGTCGTACAGCTGGTCGGCGCCGTAGAACCTGCCCTCGGGCCAGCCCCGGGTGTTGGCCGGTACGTCGAGCACGGTGCGCCACCCCGCGCGACCGAACAGCCTCGTCAACGTGAGCCGGCGGGTCTCCACGAGCCGGTCGTAGAGCGGCTGGCGGTCCACCCACAGCCCGGACTGCAGCGTCGCGTGGGCCAGCCAGCTGAGCGCGCCGAACGTCGGCGACGTCATGAACGCGCTCCGGCTCTCGAAGCCCGCGTCGGCCAGTCGCCGCGTCCCGCTGTCGAGCACCCGGTTGATGCGCGGGGAGAACGACGCCCCCTCCACCGCCACGCGCCCGAAGCTCTCCACGAAGACCACGAGGACGTCCTTGCCCCGGAGTCCGGCGAGGGCCTCACGGGGATCCACCCGCTCCAGCGGGTCGCGCGCCACGTCCCGGTCGAAGCGACGCATCTCGTCGAGCTCGCCGGACAACCGGTCCACCTGGTCCGCGAGGTATCGCGCTGCGTCAGCGGACGCCATCGGACGCGGACCCGCCCGCACGTCGAGGACGGCGAGGGCGAGCCAGAGGCACACGAGCACGACCACGACCCGGCTGACCGGACGGCGGTGCCGGTCCGCCACACGGACCACGCGCAGCACCGCGAGCGGCAGCAGCACCACCAGGGCGAACGCCACCAGGGCCGCCCCGAGCAGCAGCACGTTGCCGGTCCCGACACCGACGGAGTCGTGGGTGGTCTCGACCAGTGCGCCGGCGTACCGCCAGTCGATCAGCAGGTCGAAGGGCCGGTTCAGCACTTCGAACAACCCGACGTCGAGCAGCCGCAGCACGGCACCCACGCCGAGCACGAGCCCGGCCGTGACCGCCAGTGTGGTGCGCGTCCGGGCCAGCCGTGACGGCAGCACGACTGCGACACCGAGGAGGGCCAGTGCCTCGATGGGCAGGCGCAGGAGGACGCCGGGGGTCAGCTGGTCCAGCCGACTCGGCACGGTGAGGGCGAGGAGCGCCAGCGCAGCAGCGAGCGCGGTGAGGGTCCACGACCCCACGGCCTGCCGACGTGGCGGGGGACGGCGTTGAACCTTGTGCACGCCTCCTCCGTTCACCAGACCGACAGGCAGGCTCACGTCTTTGAACGTCGGTGTCGGTGCTCCGGTTCAACACCGGGTCCGGTCCAACCGGGAGGGAGGTGGTCCCGTGCAGCAGCACGAGGCCCGTGCCTTCTGGCTGAGGGAGCCCGGCGCCGGGGAGATCCGCCCGGTCCGGCTCGCGCCACCCGCGCCCGACGAGGTGCTCGTGCGGACCATCCGGTCCGCGGTCAGCCTCGGCACCGAGCGCCTCGTGTTCCAGGGCCGCGTGCCGCTCGACCAGTACGACGTGATGCGCGCGCCCTTCCAGAGCGGGGACTTCCCGGGGCCCGTGGAGTACGGCTACCTCAACGTGGGTGTGGTCGAGCACGGGCCGGACCACCTGCGCGGGCGGACGGTGTTCTGCCTGCACCCGCACCAGACCACCTACGTGGTGCCGATGGAGGCGGTGACCGTCGTGCCGCACGACGTGCCGCCCGAGCGCGCCGTGCTCGCCGGCATCGTGGAGACCGCCGTCAACGCCCTGTGGGACGCCCGGCCGCTGATCGGCGACCGGGTGGCGGTGGTCGGCGCCGGCACCGTGGGGTGCTGCGTGGCGCGCCTGCTCGCCCGGTTTCCGGGCGCCGAGGTCACGCTGGTCGACGTCGACCCTGCACGCGCCGAGATCGCCGCGGGGCTCGGGGTCGACTTCGCGCTGCCGGACGACGCGCCGGACGGACGCGACCTCGTGTTCCACACCAGTGCCACGTCGGCCGGGCTGCAGCGCTCGCTCGAGCTGCTGGCCCCTGAGGGCGTTGTCATCGAGCTGAGCTGGTACGGCGACGACGACACCACCCTGTCGCTCGGCGGGAGCTTCCACTCCGGTCGACTGACCGTGCGGGCCAGCCAGGTCGGCACCATCGCGACTCCGCGCCGCGACAGCCGCACCACCGCGGACCGGCTCGCCCTCGCGCTCGAGCTGCTCCGCGACCCGGCCTTCGACGTGTTGCTCAGCGGGGAGTCTGCGTTCGAGGAGCTCCCGACGGTGATGCCCAGGCTCGTCGAGGGCGAGATTCCGGCGCTGTGCCACGGCGTCACCTACGACGCGGAGGCGGCGTGTTCGGCGTGACTGTGCGCGACCACATGATGGTCGCGCACAGCTTCCGCGGAGAGGTCTTCGGACCGGCACAGCAGCTCCACGGCGCGACCTTCGTCGTGGACGCGACCTTTCGCGGTGAAGAGCTGGGCGAGGACGGGATCCTCCTCGACATCGGCCGGGCGAGCGAGGTGCTGCACGAGCTCGTCGGTGAGCTGAGCTACCGCAACCTCGACGACGTGCCCGACTTCAAGGGCACCAACACCACCACGGAGGTGCTGGCCCGGCACCTCGCGGACCGGCTCGCCGAGCGGGTCCACCTCGGTGAGCTCGGAGCCACCGCGGCGTTGAGCACGGTGGCCGTGACCCTGCACGAGTCCCACGTCGCGTGGGCCAGCTACGAGCGAGCGCTGTGATGGCGGGGCGCTCGGTGAACCTTGTCGTCCCCGAGGGGATCGACGACCCGTCACGGCCCAGCGGGGGCAACACCTACGACCGCCAGGTGCGCCGGTGGCTGCGGGCCGAGGGCTGGGCGGTGTCCACCCGGGAGGTGGCAGGCGACTGGCCCTGGCCGGATGCCGAGGCGCGCCGCCGCCTGCAACGGGCGCTGGAGGCCGTGCCCGCAGGTGCGGTGGCGCTGGTCGACGGCCTGGTCGCGTCCGCCTCGCCCGACGTGCTGCTGCCCGCGGCGACACGGCGGCCGGTGGTGGTGCTCGTGCACATGCCGGTCGCGTCCTGGACGGCGGAACGCGACGCCTCGTCGCTGGAGCGAGCCGTGCTGCGAGCCGTGGCATCCGTCGTGGTGACGAGCTCCTGGACGCGGCGGTGGCTGCTGGAGCACTACGGGCTCGACCCGGCGCGCGTGCACGTCGCCCGTCCCGGTGTGGCGCCGGTGAGCACGAACGTCGTGACCGGCACCCCTGCCGATGACGGCACCCGGTTGCTGTGCGTCGGCGCCGTCACTCCCGGCAAGGGCCAGGACGTGCTCGTGTCCGCGCTGGCGGAGCTCGGTGACCGGAGGTGGCTGTGCGAGCTGGTGGGGTCGTCGACCCGGGCGCCCGAGTTCGTGGACGGCGTACGACAGCAGGTCCGGGAGGCAGGCCTCGAGGATCGGGTCGTCCTGGCCGGGGCGCGCACCGGCAGCGACCTCGACGCGTCGTACGCCGCCGCCGACGTGCTGGTGCTGCCCACCCGTGGGGAGACCTACGGGATGGTCGTCACCGAGGCCCTGGCCCATGGACTGCCGGTGATCGCGTCGGCGGTCGGGGGTGTGCCCGAGGCGCTGGGCCGGACACCGCAGGGCGAGCTGCCCGGCCTGCTGGTCCCGCCGGGGGACGCGCACGCACTCGCCGGGACCATCGGACGGTGGCTCGGCGACCCTGGTCTGCGGGCCCGGCTGCGCGACGCCGCGCGGGCTCGACGCGGGACGCTCACCGGTTGGCCGGAGACCGCCGACGAGGTCGGCCGGGTGCTGGAGGAGGTCCGGTGAACCGGCACGTCAGGCGACTGTGGCGGCCAGCCCTCGGGGCGGCCGTCCTGGCGGTGGTGCTCTGGCAGACCGGGGCCGGCCCATTCGTGGACGGGGTCCGCTCGCTCGACGCCACCACGTTGGTCCTCGGGGCGTTGCTGACGCTCGGCCTCACCCTGGCCGGTGCCTGGCGGTGGCGTGTGGTCGCCGACGGGCTGGGTGTCGGGCTCGGCATGGGAACAGCGGTGGCGTCCTGCTACCGGGCACAGTTCCTCAACGTCACCCTGCCGGGCGGGGTGCTCGGCGACGTGCATCGCGGCGTCCGGCACGGGCTGGACGCGGGGAGCACCAGCCGGGGCCTGCGCAGCGTCCTCTGGGAACGGGTCGCGGGCCAGGTGGTGCAGGCGGTGATCGCGCTCGCGGTGCTGCTCGTGCTGCCCTCGCCGGTGCAGGCATGGATGCCCGTGGTGCTGGTGGCGACCGCCACTGCGGTCGCGGTCTGCTTCGCCTGCGCCCCGGCGCTGCGACGCCGCGCCGGCCGCCGATTCGGCGCGCTGCGTCGGGCCGTGCGGGAGGACGTGAGGAACGGTGTGCTGCGCCACGGTGCCTGGCAGGTCGTCCTCCTCGCCTCGACGCTGGCCGTGGCGGGACACGTGGCGACGTACTTCGTGGCCGCACGAGCCGTGGGCGTCTCGGCCTCCACGCTCACGCTGCTGCCCCTCGTCATGCTCGTGCTGGTCGCGGCGGCACTGCCGGTCAACCTGGCCGGATGGGGGCCGCGGGAGGGCATGGCGGCGTGGGTGTTCGGCGCCGCCGGCCTGGGCGTCGACCAGGGCGTGGCCGCCGCGACGGCGTACGGCGCGATCGTGCTCGTTGCCAGCCTGCCCGGACTGGTGGTCCTGCTCGTCGCAGGCACCCGGCGTGCCCCCCGTCCTGCGGCAGCGGTCGCGGTCGCCGGGGCACCGGGTGTCGGAGGAGGTGCGGATGGCTGACCGGCCCTACACGATCCTCAGCTGTGGCATATCGCTCGACGGCTACCTCGACGCGGCCACGCGGGAGCGCCTGGTGCTCTCCAACGAGGAGGACCTCGACCGGGTGGACTCCGTCCGCGCCGGCTGCGACGCGATCCTGGTCGGCGCCGCGACGGTGCGCAACGACAACCCACGGCTGCTCGTGCGTCGACCCGACCTGCGCGAGCAGCGGCGTGCGCTGGGGATGCCGGAGACCCCGATGAAGGTCACGCTCACCGACCGCGCCCGGCTGGACGCGTGCAGCAACTTCTTCACCACCGGTGACGTCGAGAAGGTCGTCTACTGCGCGAGCCGGTCGGCCGGCCTCGCCCGGCGCCGGCTCGGCGAGGTCGCGACGGTGGTCGACGGTGGGCCGCGGGTGGACGTGTGCCGAGTCGTCGAGGACCTGCACGAGCGCGGCGTTCGGACCCTGATGGTCGAGGGCGGCGGCACCGTGCACACGCAGTTCCTCACCGCGGACATCGCCGACGAGCTGCACCTGGTGATGGCACCGTTCTTCGTCGGCAACTCGCGGGCGCACCGCTTCGTCGGCGACGGCGCCTTCCCCTGGCACGCCGGTCGCCGTGCCCATCTGGCCGAGACCCGACAGATCGGGGACGTGGTGCTCCTGCGCTACGGCCTGTCCACCCGTTTCCTCCAGACCTCGATGACAGGGAGAGGCGCATGCATCGACCAGTCCTAGCCGCCACCATCCGGTGTCGCGTCCAGCTGCCCCTGCAGGTGTGCGACGAGGAGTTCCCCGCCGAGGTGTTCACCTTCGACGGCCTCGTCGACGGGCTCGAGCACATCGCGATCGGCCTGGGTGCCTCCGTGGGCCCGCACGAGCCGTCCGACGTACCACTCGTGCGGCTGCACAGCGAGTGCCTGACCGGTGACGTGCTCGGCAGCCAGCGGTGCGACTGCGGTCCGCAGCTGCGCGAGTCGGTGGAGCGCATCTCCGAGGCGGGCGGCTACCTGCTCTACCTGCGCCAGGAGGGTCGGGGGATCGGGCTCTACAACAAGATCGACGCCTACGCGCTGCAGGACGCCGGGCTGGACACCTACGAGGCCAACGAGGCCCTCGGGTTCGGCAAGGACGAGCGCAGCTACGCGGTCGCGGCGCAGATGCTCCTCGGGCTCGGGGTGGACCGGATCGCCCTGCTCACGAACAACCCGGACAAGGCGACCCAGATCGAGGCGGCCGGCATCCAGGTCGAGCGCCAGGTCGCGACGGGGCTGCACCTCTCACCTGCCAACCGCCGCTACCTGGCCGCCAAGGCGCAGCTCGGTCACCAGGTGCTCGACGCCGTGCTCTGAGGCAGGAGG
>DASSLA010000171.1:0-2395 GCA_035689885.1 Marmoricola sp.
GTGAACTCGGTGACGATCCCGAAGTTGCCACCGCCACCCCGCAGGCCCCACAACAGATCGGGATTCTCCGACTCGCTGGCCGTGACGACGGTGCCCGCGGCGGTGACGACCTCCGCGCTCAGCAAGTTGTCGCACGCGGACCCGTAGAGCCGCTCCAGCCAGCCGCTGCCGCTGCCGAGCGTGAACCCCGCAACCCCGGTCGTAGTCATCCGGCCGCCCGTGGTGGCCAGCCCATGCTGCTGCGTTGCCCGGTCCAGCTCACCCCAGACCACGCCTGGCTGCACGCGGACCAAACGCGCCTCCGGATCGACGTCGATGGCCTTCATCGGCCCGAGGTCGAGGAGCAGCCCGCCCTCGATCGTGGAGTAGCCCGCGACCGAATGGCCACCTCCCCGCACGGCGACCGGCAGACCGGTCGCGCGCGCGAACCCCAGGGCGTGGACGACATCCGCCGTGCAGGTCGCTCGGGCGATCACCGCGGGTCGGCGATCGAACATGGCGTTGAAGGCCATCCGGGCGCCGTTGTAGGCCTCGCCATCTTCGGCGGTAAGGACCTGCCCACCGAAATCTGCGCGCAGCGGTCCGACGACGAGGCCGCTGCGGTTGGGAGAGAGGGTCTGCTCGTTCATGCGGCTACGGTGCACCGGACGCACCCCCGGGGGCAGTGCCGTGCGTCACAGGTCGCCCTCGGCGGCCGCGGCCAGCGCGGCTACGTCGTGCACGACGAAGTGCCGGTTGCGCTGGCTGATCACGCCACCCGCCACCAGGGGCGCGAGCGCCCGGTTGACGTTCTCCCGCGAGGCCGCCACCAGTGCGGCCAGCGTCCGCTGGGAGAGCTCGAGCCGGATCCGGATGCCGTCGGGTGCCGGCTCGCCGAACTCCTCGGCCAGCGCCAGCAGGGTCCGCGCCGCCCGGCCCCGGATGTCGTCGAACGCCATCCCGGTGAAGGAGTACGCCGCCTGGACCGTCACGCTGGACAAGTCCTCGAGCAGTCGCTCCATCGCGATCGGATGACGGCTCAAGAACCCGACCAACAAGGGGCGCCGCAGCAGCAGGCAGCGACTCGGCACCATTGCCGTCACGTTCACCTGGCGCTTGCCGCTCGGGTGAAACAGGCCCACGTGGCCGGCGATATCAACGGCGGCGTCGAAGCCGAGAATGACATCACCCCCCTCACGGCTCAACCGATGCGACTTCAGGGCACCCTCGACGAGGACATACAGCGCGTCCGCGGGATCGCCCTCGACCCACACCGTCTGCCCGGCGCCGTACCGCCGCTCCACCAGGTGCGGCACGATCTCCTCGAGGTCGACTCGAGACAGGTCACGGAAGATCGGGGTCTGCTGAAGGACCCCAGCCAGGTCCACAGCACGAATGTAACCAGCGAACCGGTCACCGGTAGTCGGTTCCCGGATGCCCTCTCTCCGTATGCGATCGGCGCGCACATCGAGCACGACTGTGGCGCCATTCTGGAGCGCAAATGCAGCGAATCTCGGATTGCGCACCTCCAGGCGTGGACCCGCCGAGCCACGGAGTGGTCGGCTCGGGTGTCGGGCATAGCCCGACCATTCAGCAGGCGCCTCGCTCGCACCTCAAGCCACCCGCCCGAACGCCGATCGGCTTACAGGGACTGCTGGATCGCACTCTGCTTCCGGAGCGCGCGTTGCTCAGCCGAGCCGGCGGCTGCGTATGGACGGCCACCGCACCTCAGCGCAAACCGATGGACGCTTACTAGTCGAAAACCTCGTCAGATCCCGGCCGATGCGGACCCGTTCGCACAAAGGCCCGCAGGGCCGCGAGGCGGCGTTCTTGCAGGTGAGAGCCGATCTTCGCGAGTAGGAGCAGACGCCGTCCGCGTGCCTGCTCAGCGTCAAGGGGTCGCAGGTTCAAATCCTGTCAGCCCGACCGTGTGATGTCTCAGGACATCCCGGACAGCCGGACCTGCGAAAGCAGGTTCGGCTGTTCGTCATTTGGGGTCGTTCTTGGGTTGGTAGTCCTTGCTGGGATCGACGATGAGCTCGCGGATGAGTTCGCCGGTGGCGGCGTCGATGGCGCGGACGTGTAGGTCCTGGGCGAGCAGGATGACGCGGGTTCGGGCGTAGGTTCGGCCGATGCCGATGTGGCGTAGGTGTCCGGCGATGCGCAGGGTGACGTTGCCGGCGGTGGACACGATGTCGTGGCGGGTGCGGTGGTGGGAGTCGGTGCTGCGGTCACCGGTCGGGCTGGCCTTCGGCCGTGCATGGTAGGTGGTCGCCGGGGTGGCGCGGTGGGGGAGCGATCGGTGCGGTCGGCGGTGGTTGTACTCCTCGACGAACGCGTCGAGGAGGGCCTGCAGATGTGCCAGCGTCGTGGGCTGGGTTGGCTGGGCGCGTAGCCACTTCTTCAAGGTCTGCTG
>DASSLA010000172.1:0-4178 GCA_035689885.1 Marmoricola sp.
GTCACTGTGCCGCACCACGTTGGTCAGCGACTCCTGCACCACGCGGTAGACGGTGGTCGAGACGCTGGGTGGCAGGTCTCCGGCGGAGACGTCCAGGTCGACGTCGAGCCCACCGCGGCGGACGCCCTCGACCAGCTCGGGGAGGTGGCCCACCCCGGGGGCGTCGTCGCCCTCGGCGCCGCCGAGCAGGTCGAGGAAGCGGTGCATGTCGGCGAGCGCCTCGCGTCCGGACTGCTCGATGGCGGTGAGCGCGTCGGCCGCGACACCGGGCTCGGTGCGCTCCCGGGCGCCTCCGGCCTGCAGCGTGATCAGCGTGAGCGCGTGCGCCATCGAGTCGTGCAGGTCACGACCGATCCGCTCGCGCTCCCGCGCGACCGCGTCGCGAGCGGCCCGGTCGGCCGCCAGCTCCGCCGCGACCCGGCGGTCGGTGGAGACACGCAGCAGCCGGCCGGCGGCCCAGGCAGCCACGATGATCACCACGTTGACGACCAGGTCGGCCACGTTGAGCCCGGCCCGCGACAGGTCGTAGGTGAGGCCGCCCAGCAGCACGAGGGCGAGCCCGAGCAGGCCGGTGCGCAGCCCGGCGTACCACCCGAACGAGGCCAGCAGGAACAGCAGCACCAGGAAGGGTGTCGCGACCGGGGCCGGACCGGTCACCGGCTCGAGGGCGAACCCGACCGCGGCGCAGGTGATCCCGAGCAGGGGGGCGCGGCGACGCAGGCCCACCGCGGGCACGATCAGCAGGTAGGACACCGCGTTGCCGAGTGCTGACCCGGTCACCCGGTCGAGGCTGAGCAGCAGCTCCACCTCAGCCACGAGCGTCAGCAGGACGCCGAGCAGGGCGTCCCGCACGACGGGTCTGGCCGGAAGTCGCAGCACGCAAGGATCGTAGGAGCGAGCCGTGTCCGGTGTCCTCTGTCTGCAGACAGAGGAGCTCTGGCCCGCTGGGAGACGCGGCGAGGGCACCTGGCTCCCTAGCGTCGAGCCGTCCGGCGCATCCGGCGCCGACTCGAGATCGGAGAAGACATGTCCGTCGCAGAGATCACCGGGGCCGGAGCCGCCACCGGCTCCACGCAGCTCACAGCTCCCCGCGCATCCGAGACCCGGATGCGGCTGGCCTGCGCGCTGGCCGCCGGGGGCACGTTGGTGCCGTTCGCGCTCTCGTCGTTCGGCGGGGACAGCGGGGCGGAGATCACCGCAAGCATCCTGGACGGCGCGACCGCGCTGCAGATCGGTGGGTACGTCGCCGCCCTGGTCTCGGCGCTGCTCGTGCTCGCCGCGGTCCGTCTCGCCGGCCGGGTCGGGGGGACGGCCGGTGCGGTGGTCCTGGTTTCCGGCGCCGCGGTGGCACTCATGTTCGTGGCCTACTACGCCGCGTTCGCGGCCGGAGCGGTCGTCGCCGACCAGATGCTGGCCGAGCCCGGTCCGGGCGTGGGGGAGAGCACGGCGGTGCTGGTGAACCTCACCGAGCTGGCGCGCTACGCGCCGGGCCTGGCCCTGGTCTCCGCAGCCGTGGTGGCACGGGCGAGGCTGCCGCGGGCGGTGTGGGGCACCGCCGCCGCTCTGGCCGTGCTCACGATCGTCCCGATGACCAGCTGGGTCGCGGCGCTGCTGGTCCCGCTGTGGCTGGCCGTCTCCGCCGCCGCGATCAGCGGACGGCCCTGAAGGTCAGGTGCCCCATGAGCTGTGGGTTGCCGGTGCGGTAGGCCATCGCGTGCCACCCACCGGCGACCCGGCTCAGGCCGCCGGGGAGGTAGGGCTCGTACATCGCGGGCAGGTCCCACATCCGGAACTCGACCGAGGTGAACCCTGCGGCGGCCAGGTGCCGCGTGGCGCAGCGGACCGTGTTGAGGCGGCACGTCGTGGGGCAGTGGTACGCCGAGATCGCCTTCTCGTCCCGCACCAGCCGCAGCAGCGGGCCGGCCAGGTGCATCCGGGTGGCGACCCAACCGGTGAAGCCGAAGAAGTGCCACTGGTTCACGGTGATCGCGAGGAACGTGCCGCCTGGCCGGAGCACGTGCGCGGCCGAGGCGACGAACGCGGCGGGATCGGTGACGTGCTCGAGCACGAACACCGCGAACGCCACGTCGAACTCACCCTCGTGGTCGACGGCGTACTCCTCCAGCGAGAGCTGGTGGCGCTCGTCGGCGTCGGTGTGCTGCCCGACCACGGGACTGGGGTCCACCACGACCAGACGGCCGGCCTTGCGGCGTACCCGCGGGAAGGCTCCGGACCGGTCGCAGCCACCTCCGATGTTGAGCACCGCGTCACCGGCGCGGGTCGAGCGGGCGACCCAGCGCTCGAAGCCGGGGACGGCTCGCCGCGGTGGCGGGGTGACCGTGACGAGCTGGTCGATCACGGGGCGGGGTCTTCGACCGGGAGTGTGCTCCCGTGACGTCACGGCCACGGCGTCCCCCCTCCCGAGCCCTTGGCTCAGGGTAGGGCGAAAGGGACCTGTCCGGACAGGCCTCCGTCAGAACAGCCGTTGGCTGGGGTCGTCCATCCCGCGCAGCGCGTCGTAGTCCACTGTCGCGCAGCTGATGCCGCGATCGGTGGCCAGCACGCGTGCCTGCGGCTTGATCTCCTGAGCCGCGAAGATGCCGCGCACCGGGGCGAGCAGCGGGTCGCGGTTGAGCAGCTCGAGGTAGCGGGTGAGCTGCTCGACGCCGTCGATCTCCCCGCGGCGCTTGACCTCCACGGCCACGCTGCGTCCCTTGGCGTCGCGGCACATCAGGTCCACCGGGCCGATCGCCGTGGGGAACTCCCGACGCACCAGGGTCAGGTCCTCGCCCAGGGTCGAGGGGTGCTCGGCGAGGAGCTCCTGCAGGTGCTTCTCCACCCCGTCCTTCTGCAGGCCGGGGTCGATGCCCAGGTCGTGGCTGGAGTCGTGCAGCACGTCGTCGATCAGGATCCGCAAGCTGTCGCCGGTCTTCGCCTCGACGACCCACTCGACGTCACCGTCGTCGGTGGTGCCCTCCCGCAGGATGCACGGCGGGCTCATCCAGTTCAGCGGCTTGTAGCTGCCGCCGTCGGAGTGCACCAGCACCGAGCCGTCGGACTTGAGCATCAGCACCCGGGTCGCCATCGGCAGGTGGGCCGTCAGGCGTCCGGCGTAGTCGACCTGGCAGCGCGCGACGACGAGTCTCACAGGCGGGGAATCTACCTGCCGCCCTCCAGGCGCCCTCGCTCCGGTCTCGTGTCGTCGGGCACACCGATGCCATGCTGGGGCGCGTGGGTCGAGTGGTGGTCGTGGGAGCCGGCGTCGTCGGCCTCTCCTGCGCCGTGCGCCTCGCCGAGGCCGGCCACCGGGTCGACGTGCTGGCGCGCGACCTGCCGCTGGAGACGACCTCGGTGGTCGCCGCGGCGCTCTGGTACCCCTACAAGGCGCTGCCGCAGGACCGGGTGACGGCGTGGGGGACCACGACCTACCGGCGCTTCGCGGAGCTGGCCCACGGCGAGCCGGACTCCGGAGTGCGGATGCTGCGCGGCACCGAGGCCCTGGCCGCGCCGCTGCGCGACCCGTGGTGGGCCGCCGCGGTGCCCGACCTGGCGCGCACCCCACCGCCGCAGGGGTACGCCGACGCGTGGTCGTTCACCGCGCCGGTGGTGGACATGCCCGTCTACCTGCGGTGGCTCATCTCGCGCCTCGAGGCGCTCGGCGGCACCCTGACCCGGATGAGCCTGGCGCACCTGCCGCAGCCCGACGACCCGGACGACGTGGTGGTGCACTGCGGCGGCCTGGGCGCCCGGCGCCTGGCCGAGGACCCCGACGTGCGTCCGGTGCGCGGGCAGGTGGTGCACGTGGCCGGGGTCGACGTCGACGGCTGGTGGCTCGACGAGGCCGGTCCGACGTACGTCGTGCCGCGCAAGGACCTCGTCGTGGTGGGCGGCACCGACGAGCCCGACGACTGGAGCCGGACCCCCTCGCCCGAGACCGCTGAACAGATCATGGAGCGGGCCACTCGGCTGGTGCCGGCGCTGGCCGGGGGAGAGGTGGTCGGCCACCGCGTGGGGCTCCGTCCGGTGCGCTCCGTCGTACGCCTCGAGGCGGTGGACCGCGTGGTGCACTGCTACGGCCTCGGCGGCTCCGGGGTGACGCTGAGCTGGGGCTGCGCCGAGGAGGTGGCGGCCCTCGTGGAGGGTCTCCAGGCCGGTCTCGAGCGCGCTCCCCAGCACCG
>DASSLA010000173.1:0-2854 GCA_035689885.1 Marmoricola sp.
AGCACGACCTCTCCGGCGTGCCGGTGCCGCTGCGGGGCCTGGTCGAGGAGTGCCTCGCCCCGGAGCCGCTCGATCGGCCCAGCCTGATCGAGATCCGTGCCTGGACACGGCGGCAGCGCGAGGAGCAGCACATCGCCACCACGCGTGGCGTGGGACGACGTGCCCCGGTGCCGGAACAGTGGACGATGCCGGTCGCGCCGCACGCGGCCCCGCATCCTCCGCCGCCCGTGACGGCTGACGTCCCGGGCGACCCGCAGCCGCACACCCCGCGTGACCAGCCCGCCATGCTCGCGGCGGAGCCGTTCCAGCAGCCGCCGCCGATCCCGGACCGCGCCGACGACGCTCCGCTGCCTTCCGCCGCGGCGGACCCCCCGACGACACGGGTGCTGCCCGCGGAGCCACAGCGGCCGGTGCCGTGGGCCGCGCCGGTGGCGCCCGTCCCTCCGCCCCGCAAGGCACAGCGGATCCTGCAGCTCCTCGGCCTCGGCGCGCTCACCGCGAGCGCGGTCGCCTACGCGCCGTACCTCGGCACCGCCCTGGTCGGCCTGGTGCTCCTGGTGATGCGCACGGCGTCGGTCACCCGGCAACGGCACGGGCGGCGGCGGATGATCCGCGGCCGCCCCCGTTGGTACGACGTACCGACCACCGCGATGTCGACACCGGGCTACGTCGTGCTCGCGCTGTTCGGAGCCCTGACCGACCTCGCCCTGGCCGCGATCGTCGCGCTGGCGGCGTTCTCGTTCGGCTACCTCGCCGGGCAGCCGGTCGAGGTGCGCCTGCTGTTGGCCGGCATCGCCTTCGCCCCGGCGCTGTGGTGGGGCCCCGGGTCGGGGCGCCTGCGCGAGATGACCCGCGGGCTGGTGCTGCGCGCCGCGCGCACGGAGTACTGGGGCTGGTTCGTCGCGGTGATGGCGGGCCTCGGCGCCGCGGTGCTGCTGGGCCTGCTGCTCAGCGAGGGACCCAACTGGGCGCCGGCGCTCGGCGCGCCCTGGACCTGAGATCGAGCCCCTCCGCCCGGATCCCGGGACGTCGTGTCAGTCCCCGGACTGCTGTGGCACACTCGATCACGTGCAGCACCGCAACATCATCATCGCCTAGCGCGACGGCCATCGCTCCACACCGGCCGCCGCGCTGACCTCTCGTCCCGACGAGGGGTTTTTTCATTTTCCGACACGCCCCGAGGACCGCCGCATGACCAGCGACCTGTTCCACGTCTACGACACCACCCTGCGCGACGGCGCGCAGCAGGAGGGGCTCAACCTCTCCGTCGCCGACAAGCTGGCGATCGCGCGGCACATCGACGAGCTCGGGGTCGGCTTCATCGAGGGCGGCTGGCCGGGCGCGAACCCCAAGGACACCGAGTTCTTCCGGCGGGCCAAGGAGGAGCTGTCGCTCAAGCACGCGCGGCTGGCGGCGTTCGGCGCCACCCGTCGGGCCGGGATGAAGGCGGCCGACGACCCGCTGGTCGCGGCGCTGCGCGACTCCGGCGCGAGCGTGGTGACCCTGGTCGCGAAGTCGCACGACCGGCACGTGGAGCTCGCCCTGCGGACCACGCTGGAGGAGAACCTCGCGATGATCCGCGACACCGTGTCGCACCTGCGCGCGGAGGGCCAGCGGGTGTTCCTCGACGCCGAGCACTTCTTCGACGGCTACCGCGACAACCGCGACTACGCGCTCGAGGTGCTGCGCACCGCCGTCGAGGCCGGCGCAGACGTGGCCGCGCTGTGCGACACCAACGGCGGGATGCTCCCGGACTGGGTCTCCGACGTGGTGCACGACGTGGTGGAGAGCACCGGCGTACGTGTTGGGATCCACTGCCACAACGACACCGGCTGCGCGGTGGCCAACACGCTGTCCGCGGTGGATGCGGGGGCCTCGCACGTGCAGGGCACCCTCAACGGGTACGGCGAGCGCACCGGCAACGCCGACCTCGTCAACGTGGTGGCCAACCTCGAGCTCAAGCTCGACAAGCAGGTGCTGCCGCACGGGCTGCTGCGCGAGGCGACCCGGGTGGCGCACGCGGTCGCCGACGTCACCAACTTCCCGCCGGCCTCGCGGCAGCCCTACGTCGGCACCTCCGCGTTCGCGCACAAGGCCGGCCTGCACGCCAGCGCGATCAAGGTCGACCCGAACCTCTACCAGCACATGGACCCCGAGGGCGTCGGCAACGACATGCGCCTGCTCGTCTCCGACATGGCCGGCCGCGCCTCGATCGAGCTGAAGGGGCGCGAGCTCGGCTTCGAGCTCGACGCCGGCCTGGTCAAACGGGTCACCGAGCGGGTCAAGGAGCTCGAGGCCCGCGGCTTCACGTTCGAGGCGGCCGACGCTTCGTTCGAGCTGCTGCTCCTCGAGGAGGTCGAGGGCGCGCGTCCGTCGTACTTCGACGTCGAGTCGTGGCGGGTGATCACCGAGACCGGCCAGGGCGACGAGGCGACCTCCGAGGCCACCGTGAAGCTGCGTGCCGGCGGTGCCCGGATCGTCACCACGGGGGAGGGGAACGGGCCGGTGAACGCGCTCGACCACGCGCTGCGGCAGGCGATCTCGCAGCTCTACCCCGAGATCGTGAAGTTCGAGCTGATCGACTACAAGGTGCGCATCCTCGACCAGGGCCACGGCACCGACGCGATCACCCGGGTGCTGATCGAGACCTCCGACGGGCTCTCCTCGTGGGTCACTGTCGGCGTCGGCCACAACGTGATCGAGGCGTCGTGGCGGTCGCTGATCGACAGCCTCACCTTCGGGCTGCGCCGGCACGGGGCCTAGGTGTACTGACCGCACAGGTTGGTCAAGCGGCTGATGGGTGCCGACTTGCCGATCGCGGTGTGGGGCCGGTGGTGATTGTAGAAGTGCAGCC
>DASSLA010000174.1:0-4576 GCA_035689885.1 Marmoricola sp.
CCGACGTCGGGGGAGTCGGCGTAGATGCCGCGGCAGCCCTGGCCGAAGATGCACATGTAACCCGACGTCAGCCAGGTCAGGTCGCAGCGGAAGACCTGCTCCTCGTCCGCCGGGTCGGTGAATTCGAACCAGGCGCGGGGGAAGACGAGATCGACCTCGGGCACTCCGGAACCCTATCCCCGTGCTGGTCGGCCGGTAGCGTTTGCGGCATGCGGCTGGGCGTCCTCGACATCGGCTCCAACACGGGGCACCTGCTTGTCGTCGACGCCTACTGGGGTGCAGCGCCGCTGCCGGCCTCCTCCTACAAGGAGCCGCTGCGGTTGGCCGAGCACCTCGGCGAGTCCGGCGAGGTCACCGACAAGGGTGTCGAGGCACTGACCACGTTCGTCGGCCACGCACTCGAGCTCGCCGAGGACAAGGGGTGCGAGGAGGTCTTCTCCTTCGCCACCTCGGCGGTCCGCGACGCCGGCAACGCCGACGCCGTCCTCGAGCACGTACGCGACCGCACCGGCCTGGAGATCCAGGTGCTGCCCGGTGAGGACGAGGCCCGGCTGACCTTCCTCGCCGTACGCCGCTGGTTCGGGTGGTCCTCCGGCAGGCTCGCGGTCTTCGACATCGGTGGCGGTTCGCTCGAGATCGCGTCCGGGGCAGACGAGTCGCCGACCGTGGCCTGGTCGCTGCCGCTCGGGGCCGCCCGGCTGGGACGGACCCACTTCGCGGACGGCCCGCCCGACGAGCGGTCCCTGCGCGCGGTCCGCAAGAAGGTCCGCACCGAGGTCGCCCACGACGCCGGCGCCCTGCTGCGCGGCGGGGCCCCGGACCACGCGGTGGCCACCTCCAAGACGTTCCGTTCCCTCGCCCGCATCTGCGGGGCGGCTCCCTCCGGCGAGGGCATCCTGGTGAAGCGCACCCTTCCCGCCGAGGAGCTGGAGGAGTGGATCCCCAAGCTGGCCCTGATGGAGCACGCCGAGATCGCCGAGCTCCCCGGCGTCTCGCCGAGCCGGTCGCACCAGATCCTGCCCGGAGCCCTGGTCGCATCGGCGGTGATGGACGTCTTCGACCTGTCCGAGCTGGAGATCTGCCCGTGGGCGCTGCGCGAGGGCATCATCCTGGACCGCCTCGACCGCATGGCCATGGACGGCTGAGCCGCCTCGATGGCCCCGCTCTTCGCGCTCTCCACGGCGTCGGTCTATCCGGAGACCACGACGCACGGGTTCGAGTACGCCTCGCGGCTCGGGTACGACGCCGTCGAGGTGATGGTCGGTATCGACACGGTGAGCCAGAGCATCGAGAAGGTGCGGTCGCTGCGCGACTACCACGAGATCCCGGTGTGCGCGGTGCACGCGCCGTGCCTGCTGATCACCCAACGGGTGTGGGGCACCGACGCGTGGGTCAAGCTCGAGCGCAGCGCCGAGATGGCCGCGGCGCTGGACGCCGACGTGGTGGTGGTGCACCCGCCGTTCCGCTGGCAGCGGGACTACGCCACCGGCTTCGTGGAGGGCATCGCCGACCTGGAGCGCCGTACCGGCATCGCGTTCGCGGTGGAGAACATGTATCCGTGGCGCGCCACGTCGCGCCGGGAGATGAAGGTCTACCAGCCCGGGTGGGACCCCTCCGTGCAGTCCTATGCCAACACCACCATCGACCTCTCGCACGCGGCTACGGCGCAGACGGACCCGATCGAGATGGCGCGCCGACTCGGCAGCCGGCTGCGGCACGTGCACATGACCGACGGCAGCGGGTCGGCGAAGGACGAGCATCTCGTGCCCGGTCGGGGGTCGCAGCCGTGCGGCGACTTCCTCGAGCACCTCGCGACCACCGGCTTCGAGGGACACATCGTGGTCGAGATCAACACCCGCAAGGCCGGCACCCGCGAGGCCCGGGAGTCCGACCTCTACGAGTCGCTCGCGTTCAGCCGGCTGCACTACTCCAGCAGCCGCGCCTGAGGCCGGCGCATCCGGTGCGAGACTGCCGTCGTGAGTGACGCGTCGAAGACCGGCCGTGGCCGCCGTCCCGGAGCCCCGGACACCCGGGCCGAGATCCTCGCCTCGGCCCGCACCCTGTTCGCTGCCCGCGGCTTCGCGAACACCTCTGTCCGTGCGGTCGCGGCCGATGCCGCCGTCGACCCCGCGCTGGTGCACCACTACTTCGGGACCAAGGACGACCTGTTCATGGCTGCGCTGCAGATCCCGGTCGACCTGCGGGCCCTGCTGGCGCCGGTCGTGGAGCAGGGCGCCGACGGTGCGGCCGAGCGGCTGCTGCGCACCTTCCTGAGCGTCTGGGACGACCCCGAGCACCAGGCGGCCTTCGTGGTGCTGTTCCGCAGCCTGATCGAGCCGTCCGGCGAGCGGCTGCTGAAGGAGGGGTTCCTCCCGGTGGTGATGCGGCCACTGGCGGAGGCCCTCGGTCTGGAGCGCCCAGAGCTGCGGATCCAGCTGGTGGCCAGCCAGATCTTCGGCCTGATCATCTGCCGCTACATCCTGCGGCTGGAGCCGCTCGCCCTGATGACGGCCGACGAGGTGGTCGGCACCTACGCGCCCACCCTTCAGCGGTACCTGACCGGCGAGCTGCCCTGATTGTCCTCTTGACAGCCGGAAGTCGCGGAGGATAATTCAACACATGATGAATAACGCCGTCGAGGTGCGCGACCTCCGCGTGGTGCGCGGTGGCAACGAGGTGCTCCGCGGTCTGGACTTCACCGTCCGCGCGGGCGAGGTCACCGGACTGCTGGGCCCGTCCGGGTCCGGCAAGACGACCCTGATGCGATCCCTGGTGGGCGTGCAGCGGATCACCGCCGGAGACGTCGAGGTGTTCGGTCGGCCCGCCGGGGCGGCCTCGCTGCGCGCCGAGATCGGCTACGTCACGCAGGACCCGAGCGTCTACGGCGACCTCACGGTCGCCGAGAACCTGCGGTTCTTCGCCCGCATCCTCGGAGTGCCGGACTCGCGGGTCGCCGAGTGCATCGGCCTCGTCGACCTGACCGGGCAGGCCGAGGCGGTGGTGGCCCGGCTGTCCGGCGGCCAGCGGTCGCGGGTCTCCCTGGCGGTCGCCCTGCTGGCCAGCCCCCAGCTGCTGGTGCTCGACGAGCCGACGGTCGGCCTCGACCCGGTGCTGCGCGTCGAGCTGTGGGAGAGCTTCCACCGGTTCGCCCGGGAGGGCGCGGCGGTGCTCGTGTCCAGCCACGTGATGGACGAGGCCGACCGCTGCGACCGGCTGCTGCTGATGCGCGAGGGCCGACTGATCGCCGATGACACCCCCGACGGGCTACGCCGGGCCACCGGCACCCACGACATCGAGCACGCGTTCCTCACCCTGGTCCGCGAGGAGGTCCCCCGATGAGCACGACGACCGCGACCGTGGCGGTGACCACCCGGGTCCTCACCCAGGTACGCCGGGACCACCGCACCGTGGCGATGCTGCTGGTGATGCCGTGCGTGGTGATGACGCTGCTGTGGTGGATGTTCGAGGACCTGCCCGGCGACGGCTTCGACCGGTTGGGCCCGGCGCTCCTGGCGCTGATCCCGTTCATCGTGATGTTCCTGGTGACCTCGGTGACCACGCTGCGCGAGCGCACCTCCGGCACCCTCGAGCGGCTGCTCGCGATGCCGATGGGCAAGGTCGACTTCCTGTTCGGCTACGCCATCGCCTTCGGCCTGTTCGCCGCAGCGCAGTCGGCCCTCGCCGTCGCGCTGTGCGTCTGGTTGCTCGACCTCACCATCGTCGGCAACGTGTGGATGCTGCTGGTGGTGGCCGTCGTCGACGCGATCCTCGGCACCGCCCTCGGCCTGTTCGTGTCGGCGTTCGCGCGCACCGAGTTCCAGGCGGTGCAGTTCATGCCGGTCGTGGTGATCCCGCAGATCCTGCTGTGCGGGCTGTTCGTGCCGCGGGAGGCCCTGCCGCGGGTCCTCGAGGTGATCTCCGACGTGCTCCCGCTCTCCTACGGGGTCGACGCGATGCAGACGGTGGCCGCGTCGCACGACACCGGAGAGGTCTGGCTCGACCTCGCGGTGGTGGCGGCGTACGTCGTGGCAGGGTTGGCCCTCGGCGCCCTCACCCTGCGGCGCCAGACGCCCTGACCGCGGCGGTACCGTGACGGGCATCGCCCGCCGTTCTCTCTGAGAGGTCCCCCGCGTTGCTGCGACAAGCACTCCTGCTGCTGGCCAGGAGCCAGAACGCCAAGACTGTCGTCACCCGGATGCCGGTGAGCAGCAGCCTGGTCAACCGCTACGTGCCGGGCGAGGAGACCGGGGACGCCGTGGCCGCCAGCCGGCGGCTGATCGACGACGGGCTGCACGTCACGCTCGATTTCCTCGGCGAGGACACGCTCGACCAGGCGCAGGCCGAGGCGACCGTGGAGGCCTACCTCGAGCTGCTCGAGGCGCTGGGGTCCGCCGGGCTGGCGCGCAATGCCGAGGTCAGCGTCAAGCTCTCCGCGATCGGCCAGGCCCTGCCCGAGGTCGGGCCCAAGCTGTCCGAGGAGAACGCCCGACGGATCTGCCGGGCCGCCCGTGACGTGGGCACCACGGTGACCCTCGACATGGAGGACCACACCACCACCGACCACACGCTGGCCACC
>DASSLA010000175.1:0-8055 GCA_035689885.1 Marmoricola sp.
ACGAGCACGTAGCCGCCGCGCTCCACCTCGGTCGTGTCGGCCCAGTGCGTGCCGTCGGCGTCCTCGCCGCGCGGGAAGACCGGCACGTTCTGGCGGGTCAGGGCCAGCGCCGAGGGACGGTCGGTGTGCTCGAGCACCGCCTTCCAGGCGGCCACGGTCTCGTTGGCGTCGGCCGGCCGCACCACGTCCAGGCCGGGGATGGCGCGAAGCGCGGCGAGGTGCTCGACCGGCTGGTGGGTCGGGCCGTCCTCACCGAGGCCGATGGAGTCGTGGGTCCACACGTAGGTGACCGGCAGCTGCATCAGTGCGGCGAGGCGCACCGAGGGACGCATGTAGTCGGAGAAGGTCAGGAACGTGGCGCCGAAGACGCGGGTGCCGCCGTGGACGGCGATGCCGTTGAGGATGGCGCCCATGCCGTGCTCGCGGATGCCGAAGTGCAGCACCCGTCCGGCGTACGGGTCGCCCTTCCACATTGCCGTGGAGCGGCTCTCGGGGATGAACGAGGGCGCGTCCTCGATGGTGGAGTTGTTGGACTCGGCGAGGTCGGCGGAGCCGCCCCAGAGCTCGGGCACGCGCGACGCGATGGCGTTGAGCACCTTGCCGGAGGCCTTGCGGGTGGCGACACCCTTCTCGTCGGCGGGGAAGGTGGGCAGGTCGCTGTCCCAGCCGTCGGGCAGCGTCCTGTTCTGCAGCCGCTCGTAGAGCGCCGGGTCCGCGGAGGCCTTCCGGGTCCAGGCGTCGTAGCGCTCCTGCCACTCGGCCTGGGCCTGCTTGCCCCGGTCGACGGCCTGGCGGGTGTGCGCGATGACGTCCTCGGGCACCTCGAAGGTCTTCTCCGGATCGAAGCCGAGCACCTCCTTGGTGACCGCGACCTCCTCCTCGCCGAGGGCCGAGCCGTGTGCCTTGCCGGTGTTCTGCGCGTTGGGGGCGGGCCAGGCGATGATGGTGCGCAGCACGATCAGGCTGGGCTTGTCGGTGACCTCCTCGGCGGCCAGCAGCGCCTCGTGGAGGGCGGGCACGTCCTCTTGATAGCCCTTCCCACCGCCCGTCCAGTCGACGACCTGCACGTGCCAGCCGTAGGCCTCGTAGCGCTTGGCGACGTCCTCGCTCAGCGCGATGTCGGTGTCGTCCTCGATGGAGATCTTGTTCTCGTCGTAGATCAGCGTCAGGTTGCCGAGCTGCTGGGTGCCGGCGAGCGAGGAGGCCTCGGAGGAGACGCCCTCCTCGATGTCGCCGTCGCTGGCGATCGCGTAGATGTGGTGGTCGAACACCGACCCACCGGGCGCGGCGTCGGGGTCGAGGAGGCCGTGCTCGCGGCGGGCGGCCATGGCCATCCCGACGGCGTTGCCGACGCCCTGGCCGAGGGGGCCGGTGGTGGTCTCCACGCCGGCGGTGTGGCCGTACTCCGGGTGACCGGGCGTCTTGCTGCCCCAGGTACGGAGCGACTTGAGGTCCTCGAGCTCCAGGCCCCAGCCACCGAGGTAGAGCTGGATGTAAAGGGTGAGACTCGAGTGGCCGCAGGAGAGGACGAACCGGTCGCGGCCGGGCCAGTGCGGGTCGGCCGGGTTGTGCCGCATCACCTTCTGGAACAGCAGGTAGGCGGCCGGGGCCAGGCTCATCGCGGTGCCGGGGTGACCGTTGCCCACCTTCTGCACCGCATCCATCGCCAGCACCCGGGCGGTGTCCACTGCGCGATCGTCGAGCTCTGTCCAGTCCAGGGTGCGTTCACGGGCCACGTCGGGGGTGTCCTCTCCACGGGTCGGGCGACGTCGTCGAGCCTAGTGCGCGTGTGCAGCGCGGGTCACGTCGGTCGGTTCGTTCTCCTCCGACTCCCGGCGATAGACTCCACGCTGTCCGTACCCACTTCCCCCGATCCGACGGCCCACCTCGACGGGCTGACTGCGAGGCCCGAATGACTGCCCTCGACTCCGAGGTGTCCGTGAGTGCACGGGCCGCGGGGCGAGCGTCGGTGCGTGACGTCGTCGGGGCGTACGTCGGGCTCACCAAGCCGCGTGTCATCGAGCTCCTGCTGCTGACCACCGTGCCGGTGATGTTCTTCGCCCAGCGGGGTGTGCCGCCGGTGTGGCTCGTGGTGGCGACGGTGGTCGGCGGCACGCTCTCGGCGGGTAGTGCCAACGCGCTGAACTGCGTCTACGACCGCGACATCGACGAGCAGATGCGCCGCACCAGGCGGCGGGCACTGCCCCGGCACATCGTCACGCCACGCTCCGCGCTGGTGTTCGGACTCGTGCTGGCGGTCGTGTCCACGCTCGTCCTCGGCTTCTTCGTGAACTGGCTGTCCTCGGGCCTGGCCCTGGCGGCCAGCGCGTTCTACCTGTTCGGCTACACGATGGTGCTGAAGCGGCGTACCGCCCAGAACATCGTGTGGGGCGGGCTGGCCGGGTGCTTCCCGACGCTGATCGGCTGGACGGCGGTCACCGGTGAGCTGGCGTGGCCGCCCGTGGTGCTGTTCCTCGTGGTGTTCTTCTGGACGCCGCCGCACACCTGGGCGCTGGCGATGCGCTACCGCGAGGACTACGCCCGCGTGGACGTCCCGATGCTGCCCGTGGTCAAGGACGCCGAGGGCGTCGCCCGCCAGATCGTGGCCTACTCCTGGGTGATGGTGGCCACCTCGCTCGCGCTGTGGCCGGTGGCCGACACCGGGATGCTCTACCCGCTCGTCGCGAGCGTGCTCGGCGCCGGCTTCCTCGTCGAGGCCCACCTGATGTGGCAGCGGGCGCGGCGCAGCGACGAGCTCACCGTGGTGCGGCCGATGCGCCTGTTCCACTGGTCGAACATGTACCTCTCGCTGCTGTTCGTCGCCGTCGCGCTCGACCCGCTGATCAGGCTCTGAGGCAGGCGGCGCTCAGCCTCCCGCCAAGGAGGACAGCACCCCTTCGGCCATCGTGGTGCCGCGCGACATGGCGTTCGGTCTGCCGGCGGGGTCGGCGCTCACCCGCACGGTGAGCACCTCGCGGCCGCTGAGAACCGCCAGGGTGGCGGAGTCGGCGGACTTCCCCTTGCCGGCGCAGGCATCATCGCCGCCCTCGACGTCGAACGGGTCCTGCCGGGCGAACTCCGCCGGGTCGATGGACCGGCACTGGCTCTCCAGCACGCCCTTCGCGCTGTCCTCGTCGTTGAGCTGGGTCCAGGTGACGACCGCGCGCACGTCGGAGCGTCCGCCGGGCTCCGAGCGCAGGGCGCAGGCCGCGGTCGGGTTGCCGGTCTCGTCGGTGCTGGCGCTGGTCGTGAGGTCGCGACGCGCATCCTCGGGGATCGAGGCACACAGGTCGGCCGGGACCGCCGGCGGAACCGGCTCGAGGGGCTCCGGCTCGGTGCTCCCGCAACCGGAGAGGGCCAGTCCGGCGACCGCGAGGACCCACGTCGTACGGCGTCTGCCGCGTCCTGCCATCTGTACGTCTCCTCGTCGCTCAGCCCTCACCCGGGCGTCATTCCACCACAGCGGCTCCGGGCGCCCCACGGACCCGACGACTCGTACGGACGGGCCTCCCGGGACGGTGCCAGTAGGGGCAATCCGCGCGAACTGCTCCCGATGTCGGGCGCAATAGTCCGATCGGGTCATGGCCATCGCGCGGGGTCTCGATCGATCGTAGAGAACTCAGCGCATCTCGGGCGCCGGATCGGCGCCGTTCGACGCGGTGGGGGAGGCGGAGCAGTTTCGATGTGGATGTGGACCGGGGGAGTGACGGCTGCGCCGTCGTCCCTCCGGGCTGCCAGCTGGCGCCGCCGGCTGGTCGGCACCAGCGTCCTCGCGCTCGTGGTGGGCCTCGGGATCGTCGTCGTGGGGCCGACCCCGGCGACGGCGCACACGCGCCGGGGAGCGCCTGCGCCGAGCACCTTGGCTCCCACGACGGACACCGGCACCGTCCTGTCGCCGCGAGCCGTCCCCCGTCACCATGCACTCCAACGGTCCCGGATCGCCGCACGTCTGGCGCGGCTGGTGGCCGCTCACCGGGCAGCCACCGCGGAGGCCCGCCGGCAGGTGCTGGAGCGGCACACCCAGGTCCAGCAGCCGTTGCCGCCCGCGGCTGAGCCCGACCTCGGGATCGAGGAGCAGGAGCTCACCCGGGCACAGCGTCGACAGCTCGCCGAGATCGCCAGCCTCCAGGCTGCGCACCGACGTGCGGTTGCGGCGCAGCAGGAGGCGACCCGGCGTCTCCGGGAGGCACTGGAGGCACTGGCCCGCTCCCTGTCCACCCAGAAGTGCACCACCGTCACCGGACCTGACGGACGGACCGCCACGATCTCGTGCCCGCTGGACGAGCTGGACGGCGACGACACCGACACCGAGGACCCGGAGACGGACCCCGAGGACGACGCCGAGGTCCCGGAGGGCGGCACCGATGGTGACCCGGCCCCAGGACCGGTGACGGACACCGCACCCGCAGCGACGGTCGTCGTGGCGGCAGGCGGCCTGACCGCGGCCTCGGCGCCCGAGGGCACGGCCACCGCCGCTCCCCTGGCCGAGGAACGGCTCGCGGAGGCCTTGGCCGCCGCGATCGCCGACTGGCAGGGAACCGGGGTGGACACCTCGGGCATCACCGCACACATCGCTGACCTGCCCGGACTCAACCTCGGCTCCACCCAGGGACGCACCATCACCATCGACCCGGACGCTGCCGGCTGGGGTTGGGAGGCGATGAACCTGGGCACCGTGCTCCGCCACGAGGTCGGTCACGCCATCGGCCTCGGCCACACCCCGGACGGCCTGATGGGTCCGACGCTGGCACCGGGGGAGACCCGCGGCGTGGCTTCCGCGCCGGCACCCCCCGGCCTGGAGACCGAGCCCGGGACGGACCCGGCCGCACCACCCGCCGAGGAGCCGGAGAGCCCGCCCGCGAACCAGGAGCAGGAGCAGGGCGAGAACAGTGCGCCGCAGCCCCCTGCCGAGGCCGAGCCCGAGCCTGAGCCCGAGACCACCGAACCCCAGGCCGAGGTGGACGACCAGGCGGGCGAGCCGACTGCGCCGGAGCAACCCCAGCAGGCCGAGCAGCCCGAACCACCTGCGCCGCCCGCGCCACCGGCGCCCCAGCCGACGTGGACGGTGTCCGGCGGCACCGCCACCCTGTCCATCCCCGAGGGCACGCTGCGCGGCACGCTGACCTACTCGGCCACGGGCAACCGGCTCACCTTCACCACCGCCGACGGGCAGACCGCCACCGTCAGCCTGAAGGACATCACCCGCGTCGTCGTGGTCGGGACCGACGGCGACGACGCGGTCACCGTGACGATCGGTGGCGCACCCACGGGGCTGGCAGTGGAGCTCGACGGACGGTCCGGGACCGACCACCTGGCCTTCGCCGGCGGATCCTCGACCACGAGGTACACCGCGGTCGACGGCCAGCTGCGGGTCGTGCGCAACGGGATCACCGTGACGCCCACGGGATTCGAGCAGCTCCTCGACCGCGGATCCGGCCGGCTCACCGTCACGGTCAGTGGCCCCCTCCGGCTCACCGGCGGCAGCGGCACGCCCACTCGGGTGACGGGTCTGCCCGGCGGGGTGGTGCTCCTCGTCGAGGCACCGCAGGTGGGGGCCCTCTTCGACGCCATGGCCGCCGCCGTCGTGCTCGAGGGGCTCCTCGACTGGTCCGGCACCGGCGCGGCACTGGAGCTGCGCGGCCGCACCGTCACCGTCAGACCCGGCACTGTCGTCGACCTCGGGCACGGTGACCTCACCCTGCGAGCCACCGACACCGCGACCGGGGACCGGTCCGACGCCAGCGCGTCCGTGACGGTCACGGGGGCAACCCTGCGCGGCGGCGACCTCACCATCACCGCGGCGGCGACCTCGGCGCACGACGCGACCGGGCAGTACGTCGGGATCGAGGCGAGCAGCAGCGCCAAGGTCGTGGTCCGCGACTCGACCCTCGACGCGGTCGGCGACGTCGTCCTGGCCGCCACGTCGAAGGGCTCGGTCACGGCGACGGCGACCGCGCCGTCCACCCACACCGACCCCCGCAAGGACGCCGCGAGTGCCGGCGCGCTACTCGCCTCGACGGCCGTCGTCCGGCTGGAGGGCTCCGGGTCGGTCACTGCCGGAGGTCGGCTGGTCCTCAACGCAGACAACACCACCGACGCCCGGGCACGCGCCGACGCGTCCCACGCCGCAGCCGGGGCAGGCGTCGCCCGCGCGCTCGTCGAACGGGTCACTCGCGCGCTCATCGAGGGGCCGATGGTGATCACGGCGGGCTCGCTCGACGTACGTGCCCGTGCCGGAGGCACCGTGAGCGCCAGGTCGGTCGGCAGCCCCGGTGGGGCCATCGGCAACGACGTGAGCCCGAGCGAGCTCACCGGCGGCCTGGCACGCGACCTCGCCGGCGACATCCCGTCCGCCGCAGCGCTGTCGTTCAGCCGCCTGGCCGGGCTCACCGAGGCCTTCCTCAGCCCGGGCACCGACGGCCTGCTGCGCATCACCTCGGGCGCGGAGCAGGAGGTGTCCGCGACCGGAGGCGGGTCGGTGACCGCCGATGCCGTGTCGTCCGGAGGTCGTGGCACCGCTGCCGCCATCGCGATGACCGACTTCAACACGATCGCGCACCTCGGTGGCCGGCTGCTCCTCCTCGCACCACGGGTGACCGTCACGGCGAGCAACCCCGACGCCGAGACCCGCGCGGACGCAGGCTCTCCCTCGGACGGTGGCGGCGCGCTGGCCGTGGGCATCGCACGCTCCCTCACCACCAGCACCCTGGACAGGGGCGCCGTCCTCGCGTCCGGCCCCGGTACCGCTGACGTCGCCTTCCTCTCCGGCTCGTCGGCCCGCTCCACCGCCGGCACCGACGCCCGCGGGTCCAGCCCGTCGCTGGTGGTGCTCGTGGTCGACCACGGGACGACCAGCACCCTCGGCGTCGGCTCCGACCTGGTCTCGCCGCACGACACCACCGTCGCGGCGAGCACGCACGACCGGTCCACTGCGTCGGCCGGCGGCGCCAAGGGTCACGCAGTCACCCTGTCGACGGTCACCACCACCGCGCTCGTGGAGGACGGTCCCGAGATCCTCGGTACCGGCGTGCTCGACGTGTCGGCCGAGCAGGACGCGGTGGTGCGGACGACCGCAGCCGTGGTGGCGCTGACCATCGCCAAGCACGAGACCATCGCGCGGATCGACCGCGCCGTCGACTTCGGTCCCTCCGGAGTCCGGGTGTGGACGGTGTCGGAGTCCACGGTCCAGACGATCGTCACTCCTGCGACCGGCACGACGGCGTACGCCGTGACGGAGATCGTCCTGGAGGTGTTCCGGACGTTGACCGAGCTCGCCGAGCTCCAGCCGGCAACCTCAGTGGGCCAGGCACTCGTTCTGCAGGCCGCGCCGCCCCGTCCGCTGTCGGGTCTGGTCGTCGCGATCGCACCGCCGGGTGCCATGTCGGTCGCGGCTCCCTTGTCGAGCCGCGGGGTCTTCATCCCCGCGACCTCGGGCGTCTCCGCGGTCGCGGGCGCGGGTGCCTCGGGAGCCGGCGGACTCGCCGGTCAGACCAGCTCGTTCGTCGCCCACCCGGTCCGTCGCCCGATCGTCGTGCGCCGGGTTCGTCGTCGGCGACGGGGCAGCGACCTCTCCGTGCAGATGAGCCGCGGGCCACCTGCTGCCGACAGCTTCTCCTCGACCGCAGTCCTGCACCACCCCGCCTCCACGGCTCTCTTCCCCGTCAGCTCCACCACCGTCGGTGACGTCGTCACCACGGAAGCCGGTTCGCAGACGTCGGCGTTCCTGCCGCCTCCCGGCTCGATCACTCTTCGCACCCACGGCCTCCCCCTCCGGGTCGTGGCTGCCTTCGCGCTGACCGCCGCACACGCGGCCGTCGTGCGCGACCACGCGCCCGTGGGGGAGCGGTGTCGATCGACGGACCGGCGGGAGCCGCCGGGGCTGGGGGGACCAGGTCCCCGGACGCCGGTCCGTCGATCGAACCGCGCCGCACCTGTGTCAGAGCGCCGTCGACGTGGGAGGACCACGGGGGGAAGGGGGGACCGGGGGGACGGATCTGTCCGGTGTCGGAGCACGCGCTGGGGGGCGCGGTCACCGGCACTGGGCGGGTCCGAGGG
>DASSLA010000176.1:0-28430 GCA_035689885.1 Marmoricola sp.
GGCCTCGACGTTGGTCACCAGCGCGGCGTGCGGTGAGTAGACGAGGAACGCACCGTCGCTCTCGTCGGCCTCCGCGACGAACAGCTCCCCACTGCCGTCGTGGGCGTTGGACCCGGTCTCGTTGAGGTCGCCACCGATGGCGAACGACGGGTCGGCTCCGCAGTGCTGCAGCGCCACGGTGAGCAGCGAGGTGGTGGTGGTCTTGCCGTGGGTCCCGGCGACCGCGACCACGGTGCGGCCGCGCATCACCGACTCCAGCGCCGCCGAGCGCGGGAGCAGCCGCAGCCCGCGCCGCTGCGCCTCGACCACCTCGGGGTTGGTCTCGCGTACGGCGGTGGACACGACCACCGTGCTGGCCTCGCCGAGGTGCTCGGGCGCGTGGCCGACGTGGCAGGTCGCCCCGAGGGTCCGCAGCGCCTCGAGGGTGCGCGACTCCTTGGCGTCGCTGCCCGAGACCGGGATGCCGCGGGCGAGCATGATCCGGGCGATGCCGGACAGCCCCGCCCCGCCGATGCCGACGAAGTGGACGGCACCGAGCTGGTCGGCGGGCAGCAGGGTCTCGGGGACGGGCACCCTCATCGTCGGCCCCCGGGTGCAGCCATCGCCTCGAGCACGAGATCGGCGAGCCTCTCGTCGGCGTCGGTCGGGATCAGGTCCGCGGCCGCGACGGACATCTGCGTGAGTCGCTCCGGGTCGGTGAGCAGGTCCGGCACGTTCGCCGAGATCCACTCCGGGGTCAGCGCCGCGTCCGCAACCATCAGACCTCCCCCGACGTCGACGACGGGCCGGGCGTTGTGTGCCTGCTCGCCGTTGCCGATCGGCAGCGGCACGAAGACCGCCGGCAGCCCCACGCCGGAGACCTCGGTCACCGTGTTGCTCCCGGCCCGGCACACCACGGCGTCGGCCGCGGCGTAGGCGAGGTCCATGCGGCTGACGAACTGCTCCACGACGTACGGCGGGCCGCCGGGCGTGACCTCGGGGGTGGCCTCACCCGTGGGTCCGACGATGTGCAGCACCTGCACCCCCGCCCGGGCGAGGGCGGGCGCAGCCGCGGCGACCGACTGGTTGAGCCGGCGGGCGCCCTGGGAGCCACCGGTGACCAGCAGGGTGGGCCGGTCGGCGTCGAGGCCGAAGTGTGCGCGAGCCTCGGAGCGCAGCGCCGCCCGGTCGAGCGTGCTGATCATCCGGCGGATCGGCAGCCCGGTGTAGCGGGCGTGCGGCAGCGGAGTGTCGGGGAAGCTGGTCGCGACGTGGCGGGTGAGGCGCGCCCCCAGCTTGTTGGCCAGCCCGGGCAGGGCGTTGCCCTCGTGGACCACCAGTGGCAGCCGACGCCGGCGGGCGGCGAGGTAGGCGGGCACGGAGACGTAGCCCCCGAACCCCACGACCACGTCGGGCTGCACGCGGTCGACGACCTCGAGGGCGGCCCGCTGGGCAGCGACCAGCCGGCCCGGGACGCGGAACAGGTCGGCGCCGAGCTTGCGGGGCAGCGGCACCGGCGGCACGAGCTCGAGCGGGTAGCCCGCCTCTGGCACCACCCTGGTCTCCAGCCCCCGCGGCGTGCCGAGCGCGACCACCTCGATCGCGGGGTCGCGCCGGCACAGGGCGTCGGCGGTGGCCAGCAACGGCGAGGTGTGACCGGCCGTGCCGCCGCCTGCCAGCAGGACGCGCCGCACGGCGGAGCTCCGGGCCATCAACCGCGCCCGGTGCGCGGTCGGGCGCGCGCGCTGCGGGCGGAGATCGCCCCGGGGAAGCCGCCACCCCGGCCGCCGCCCCCGCGTCCGCGACGGTCACCGCGGCGGTCGCGCAGCGCCGCAGCCGCCTCCGGCTCGGACCGGGCGAAGCCGACGAGCAGCCCGAGGGCCACGAGGGAGGGCACCAGCGCGGAACCGCCGTAGGAGACGAGCGGCAGCGGGATCCCGATCACGGGGAGCAACGCCAGCACCATCCCGACGTTGATGATCATCTGCGACATCAACCAGATGGTGACACCTGCGGAGAGGTAACGCACGAACGGGTCCGCGGTGTTGATGGCCAGCCGGATGGCGGCGTACGCGATGGCCCCGAACAGCGCGAGCACCAGCAGCGTGCCGACCAGGCCGAGCTCCTCCCCGAGCACCGCGAAGATGAAGTCGGTGTGGGCCTCGGGCAGGCTCCCCCACTTCTGCTGGCTGGCCGACAGGCCCTTGCCGAACACGCCTCCGCTCGACATGCCGAGCAGGCCGTGCCCGGCCTGCCACCCGGCGCCCTGGAAGTCCTTGAAGGGGTCGATGAAGCTGGTCAGGCGTGCGCGCCGCTCGTCGTTGGAGGCCGCGAGGTAGAAGGCCAGGACGCCCACGATCGAGATGGCCAGGCCGAACAGCCGTGCGGGCACCCCCACGACCCAGAGCATCCCGAGCAGGATCGCGAACAGCACCAGGGCGGTGCCGAGGTCGCGCTGCACCACCACGAGCAGCGCGATCATCCCGATCACCGGGGCCACCGGGATGATGGCGTGCCGCGCGTTGCCGAGCAGCTTCTCCTTGCGGGCGTAGACGTCGGCGGCCCAGACGATGACCGACAGCTTGGCGACCTCGGAGGGCTGCACGGTGAGCGGACCGAGGGCCAGCCAGTTGCGGTTGCCGTTGACCGCGAACCCGAGGCTGGTCTGGGTGAGCGCCAGCAGCACCACGGCGACGATCACCGACGGCCACGCCAGCCAGCGCAGCAGCCGGCGGTTGATGCGGCTGGCCAGCCAGGCCGCCGGCAGGCCGATGCCGACCCACATCAGCTGCTTGAGGAAGATGTGGTAGCTGCTGTCGTGGACCCGGTAGGAGTAGACGCTCGAGGCGCTCAGCACCATCATCAGGCCGATCGCCAGCAGCATCGTCGAGCCCGCCAGCAGCAGGTAGTAGGAGGTCAGCGGCCGCTCCATCGAGCGTCGTACGCCGGCCCACCACCCCGCGAGGCCGGGACGAGCCGAGCCCGTGGTCGGCTCGGTGGTGACGCTCACTGGTCTCCTCCTCGCCCCTCGTGGGCCCTGCTCCGGTCAGTCCTGCGTGCCGCCCGCCCCCCGCATCCGGTGCACGGCCTCGGCGAAGGCGTCGCCCCGGGCGCCGTAGTTGGCGAACATGTCCATCGACGCGCAACCCGGGGCCAACAGCACCGTGTCGCCGGCGTGCGCCAGGGCCGCTGCCTCGGAGACCACGCGGTCCATGGCCTCTCCCGGCTCAGTCTCCCCGGCACCCAGTTCGTAGACGGGCACATCGGGCGCGTGTCGCGAAAGCGCGTCGCGGATCACGGCGGCGTCGCGACCGAGCAGCACCACGCCGCGGAGCCGGTCGCGCACCGCGAGGACGAGCTCGTCGAACCGCGCGCCCTTGGCCAGGCCGCCGGCGACCCACACCACCGAGTCGTAGGCCTGCAGCGAGGCGAGGGCGGCGTGCGGGTTGGTCGCCTTGGAGTCGTCGATCCAGGTGACCCCGGCGACCTCGGCGACGACCGCGATGCGGTGGCCGTCGGGACGGAAGCTGCGCAGCGCCTCGCGGATCGCGGCCGGCTCCACGCCGTGGGCCCGCGCCAGCGCCGCTGCCGCGAGGGCGTTGGCCAGGAAGTGAGGTGCGGTCGCACTCAGGTCGGCGAACGAGCACAGCTCCGCGGCCGCGGTCTGGCGCTCCTCGATGAACGCCCGGTCGGCCAGGACGTCACCGACGACGCCGAGCATCCCGACCCCCGGCGTGCCCAGGGTGAAGCCGATCGCGCGGGCACCCTCCTGCACGTCGGCGTCGCGGACCAGCTGCTCGGTCACGGGGTCCGCCACGTTGTAGACGCACGCCCGCTGCACGCCCTGGTAGATGCGGCCCTTGTCCGCGGCGTACGCCGCCATGTCGTCGTACCAGTCGAGGTGGTCCTCGGCGACGTTGAGCACCGCAGCCGACTCCGCCCGCATCGAGGAGGTGTAGTGCAGCTGGAAGCTGGACAGCTCGACGGCGAGCACGTCGTACGGCTCGGGGTCCATCACCGCCTCGACGATCGGCAGCCCGACGTTGCCGCACGCCACCGTGCGCAGGCCGCCGGCCCGCAGCATCGCCTCGAGCATCTGCACCGTGGTGGTCTTGCCGTTGGTGCCGGTCACGGCCAGCCACGGCGCCGGCCGCTCCGGGTCACGCAGGCGCCACGCCAGCTCGACCTCGCCCCAGATCGGCACGCCGCGCTCGGCCGCCTGTGCGAGCAGCGGCGCCGAGGGAGACCACCCGGGCGAGGTGACCACCAGGTCGACCTCGGCGGGCAGCGTCGCCGTCGAGCCCGGCCCCAGCTCGATCGTGGCCCCGAGGCTCTCCAGCAGCTGTGCGCGCTCGCGCCGGTCGCCGGCGTCGGAGTCGTCGAGGGCGGTGACCTGCGCACCGAGGAAGGTCAGGTTGTCGGCCGCGGCGTAGCCGGAGACGCCGAACCCGGCGACCACCACGCGTACGTCGCGCCAGTCGCTGGTGCGGCCCAGGTGGTCGACCGCGCTCACGTTCCCGCGACCCACTCGGCGTAGAAGACACCCAGTCCGGCGGCCACGAAGATGCCCGCGATCAGCCAGAACCGGATGACCACGGTGATCTCCTCCCACCCCAGCATCTCGAAGTGGTGGTGCAGGGGTGCCATCCGGAACAGGCGTCTGCCCTTGGTGGCCTTGAAGTAACCCACCTGGAGGATCACCGAGAGCGTCTGCAGCACGAACAGCCCGCCCAGCAGGGCGAGGAGGAACTCGGTGCGGGTCAGTACGGCGAACCCGGCGAGCGCCCCGCCCAGGGCGAGGGAGCCGGTGTCACCCATGAATATCTTGGCCGGCGACGCGTTCCACCACAGGAAGCCGAAGCACGCCCCGGTGATCGCGGCGGCCACGACGGCGAGGTCGAGCGGGTCGCGCACCTCGTAGCACTTGGGCTGGCCGAGCGTCCGGCCGCACCACTGGTTGTTCTGCCAGATGTTGACGATGGTGTAGGCGCCGAACGTCATCACCGAAGCGCCGGCAGCCAGGCCGTCGAGGCCGTCGGTGAGGTTGACCGCGTTGCTCGACCCCGCGATCAGCAACCAGATGAAGATCACCAGCACGATCACCGGGAGGGTGAGGTTCTCGACGTCGCGGATGAACGAGATGGAGTGCCCGGCGGGCGTCTCGCCGCGGTCGTCCTCCAGCCACGGCGACAGCGCGAGCCAGCCGAACACGATCGCGACCACCGTCTGGCCGATGAACTTCGCCCGGCTCCGCAGCCCGAGGCTGCGCTGGCGCGAGACCTTGATGTAGTCGTCGAGGAAGCCCACGGTGCCGAGCCCGACGAACAGGAACAGCAGCAGGAGTGCGGAGGCACTCGGGGTGTTACCGGTGCCGAAGGTGGCGATGAAGTACGCCGCCACGGACGCGAGCACGATCACCAGCCCACCCATCGTCGGCGTACCGCGCTTGGTGTGGTGGGTGGTCGGGCCGTCGTCGCGGATCAGCTGCCCGTAGCCGTGGCTGGCGAGGACCCGGATCGCGTAGCGGGTGCCCACGAGGGTGAAGATCAGCGACAGTCCGCCGGCCAGCAGGATCGCTCTCAACGGCCGGACTCCTCTCCCGGCCGCTGCGCGACCAGCTCCTCGGCGACCCGTTCGAGCCGTCCGGACCGGGACGCCTTCACCAGCACGGCGTCCGGGCCGGAGACATTCTCGCGCAACCACGCTCCGGCTTCGTCGACGGTGTCGACGTGGCGCGTCGTCCCGTCCTCGCCCCGCAGCTCCACCAGTGCGTCGTACACCCCGCGCGCGCCGTCCCCGACGACGAGCACCTTGCCGATGCCGAGCTCATGGGCGAGGACGCCGACCGCCCGGTGCTCCTCGGCTGCGGAACCGCCCAGCTCGCGCATCTCCCCGAGCACGGCCACGGTCGAGCGGTCGCCCCGGGCGCCCATCCGCGCCAGCGTCTGCAGCGCGGCGCGCATCGAGTCGGGGTTGGCGTTGTAGGCGTCGTTGACCACGACGAGGCCGTCGGCCCGCTCGACGACCTCCATGCGCCACGGCGAGAGTCGCTCGATGGCCCCGAGGCTCGCCGCGACGGGGGCCAGCTCGAGGCCGGCGGCGAGGGCGACCGCCGCGCTCGCGGCCGCGTTGGTCGCCTGGTGCTCGCCGAGCAGCTGCATCCGCACGTGCTCGGTGGCGCCGGCGTGGACGAGGTCGAAGGCCGGCCGGCCGAGGTCGTCGAGCTCCAGCCGGTCGAGGCGCACGGTGGCCTCCGGGTTCCGACCGAAGGTCCACACCGCCGCGCTGGTGCGCTCCGCCATCGCGGCGACCAGGGGGTCGTCCCGGTTGAGCACCGCCGCGCCCTCGGCGCTGAGCGCCTCGACCAGCTCGCCCTTGGCCACCGCGATCTGCTCCTGCGACCCGAACTCGCCGATGTGGGCCTTGCCCACGTTGAGCACCAGGGAGATGTCCGGCGGCGCGATCGCGCACAGCTCGGCGAGGTGTCCGACGCCGCGTGCCCCCATCTCCAGCACGAGGTAGCGCGTCTCCGCGGTGGCGCGCAGCACGGTCAGCGGCAGGCCCAGCTCGTTGTTGAACGAGCCTGCGGTCGCGACGGTGGGCGCGGCGTCGGCGAGGACGCGCGCGAGCAGGTCCTTGGCGGTGGTCTTGCCCTGCGACCCGGTGACGGCGACGACCTGCGGCCCGCCACCTCCCCGTCGCAGCTCGGCCAGCACGTGGCGGGCCAGGGCCTGCAGGGCCTGGCGTGCATCCGCGACGAGTACGCCGGGCGCACCGCTGCGCCGGCTGCCCAGGACCGCTGCGGCGCCCCCCGACACTGCTCCGGCCGCGTAGTCGTGGCCGTCCACGTGCTCGCCGACGAATGCGACGAAGAGCCCACCCGGCTCGGGGCTCCGCGAGTCGAGGAACGCCGGCCCCGTGACGGCGGTCTCGGGCTCGGCGTCGACCACCTCGCCGCTGACCACGTCCGCGATCTCGGCCAGGGTCAGCGGGATCACCGCGCCACCACCTCCGCGAGAGCCGCGCGCAGCTCGTCGCGGTCGTCGAAGGGATGCACCGTTCCCGCGATCTCCTGTCCTGTCTCGTGGCCCTTGCCGGCCACCACGAGGATGTCGCCGGGGCGGGCCATTGAGACGGCCTGCCGGATCGCCTGCCGCCGGTCGCCGACCTCGACGACCTCCACCGCGCCGTCACGTCGCGCGGCGGCCTGGCGAGCCCCGGACAGCATCGCCGCCCGGATCGCCGCCGGGTCCTCGCTGCGCGGGTTGTCGTCGGTGACGACGAGCACGTCGGCGAGGCGGGCACCGATCTCCCCCATCACCGGGCGCTTGCCGGTGTCCCGGTCGCCACCGGCGCCGAGGACCAGGATCAGCCGACCGTCGGTGAGGGGCCGAAGCGCCGCCAGGGCCGCCTCGACCGCGTCGGGCTTGTGGGCGTAGTCCACGACCGCCAGGAAGTCCTGCCCGGCGTCGATGCGCTCGAGCCGACCCGGGACTCCGGGGCTGCGGGCGATCCCGGCGGCCACCTCTGCGGGTGGAAGCCCCGCCTCCCCGGCCAGCGCGATGGCGCACAGCGCGTTGGTCACGTTGAACTCTCCGGTCAGCGGCACACCCGCGTCGATGCGCTCGCCGTCGGGGGTGACCACGGTGAAGGTGGCGCCTCCGGGACCGAGGGAGACGTCCTCGGCGCGCCAGTCGGCCGGTGCGCCAGTCGCCGAGAAGGTGCGCATCGGCACCGTCGCCACCTCGAGGAGGCGCCGCCCGTGCTCGTCGTCGACGTTGCTCAACCCGAGTCGCGTGCGCTCGGGGGTGAACAGCGATGCCTTGGCAGCGAAGTAGTCCTCCACGTCCGCGTGGAAGTCGAGGTGGTCGCGGCCGAGGTTGAGGAAGGCCGCCACGTCGAAGACGACACCCGCCACGCGACCCATCACCAGCGCATGGCTGGAGACCTCCATCGCGCAGGCGGCCACCTGCTGCTCCAGCATCACCGCGAACAGCGCGTGCAGGTCCGGGGCCTCGGGCGTGGTCAGCGACGTGCGGACGTCCCGGCCGGCGATGCGGGTCCCGACGGTGCCGATCACCGCGGCCGGGATGCCGGCCGCGCCGAGCGCGCCCTCGAGCAGTCGCGTGGTGGTGGTCTTGCCCTGGGTCCCGGTGACGGCCATCAGGGTGAGCCGCTCCGCGGGGTCGCCGTACAGGTGGGCGGCGAGGGTGCCCAGCCCCGAGCGGGGCTCGTCGACCACCAGCAGCGGCACGCCGGCCTCGGCGGCGAGGTCGGCTCCCGCCGGGTCGGTGAGGATCGCCACCGCACCGGCAGCGACCGCGTCGGCGGCGTACGTCGCCCCGTGGGCACGTGACCCCGGCAGCGCGGCGTAGAGGTCGCCGGGCCGGACCCGCTGGCTGCTCAGCGAGAGCCCGGTGACCTCGATCGTCGCCTGCTCGTCAGTGCTCGGCCGGAGGGTCGCTCCGGCGAGGTCGGCCACCGCGGCCAACGGCGTGCGGGGTGGATCCGTGGGGCGGGTCAGGTCGGGCTCGGGCACGGGCACGGGCACGAGGCTAGCGACCCGCGTGGCGGCCCCACTTGATGGGAATGTCCGCGGGCTTCGAGCCGGTCGGCGCCACGGCGTACTTCTGCAGCACGTGGGTCATGATCTTGCGGAACACCGGGCCGGCGGTGCCACCACCGCTGGCCCCGCCGCGCGGGCGCTGGACCACGACGTAGACGGTGAACCGTGGGTCGTCGGCGGGCGCGAAGCCACCGAAGGAGACTGCCATGCTGCCGTCGTAGCACTTGCAGGTCGCGCCGACCTGCTGGGCGGTGCCGGTCTTCCCGGCGACCCGGTAGCCCTCGATGCCTGCCCCCGCGGCGGTGCCGACGTCGGGGGTGGTGACCAGCTCCATCATCTCCGCGGTCTTCCGTGCCGCCTCCGGGCTGACCGCCCGGGTGCTCCTCGCCGTCGCCGTGCCGACCTCGGTGCCGCTCGAGGTCGTCGCCCTGCCCCGCACCAGGCTCGGGGTGACCAGCTCACCGTCGTTCGCGATGGCGTTGACGGCCGCGGTCATCTGCACGGCGTTGACCGACAGGCCCTGTCCGAACGCGATCTGCGCGCGGGTGAGCACCGACCACGACTCCGGTGGCGGCAGCAGTCCGCGGGTCTCGCCGGGGATACCGACCTCGGTGCGCCGGCCGAGGCCGAACTTGTCGAGGTAGGACCACAGCTCCTCGGGCGACATCTTGGTCGCAGCGAGGGCGGTGCCGATGTTGGAGGACCGCGCGATGACCCCGGCCAGGGTGAGGCGCATCAGTCCGTGGTCGAACCAGTCGCCGATCGTGCGGTCGAGGACGGGCAGCTCCGACGGCACCTTGATCCGGGTCGTCGGGCTGACCTTCCCGGCGTCGAGCAGTGCCGCGGCGGTGAGCACCTTCTCCACGGAGCCGGGCTCGTAGACGTCGCTGAGCGCGCGGCTGCCGAGGTCGGACTTGCGGGCCTTCCCGGGCGCCTCCGGGTCGAACGTCGGGTAGTCGGCCAGGGCGAGCAGCTCGCCGGTCCGCGAGTCCATCACCACGGCGGCGGCGGACTGCGCGTTCGAGCTCTCCACAGTGGCGCGCAGCAGGCGCTGGGCGTACCACTGCACGTCGCGGTCGACGGTCAGCCGGAGGTTCTTGCCGTCCACCGCCTCCACCCGGCTGTTGTCACCGAGCGGGATCCGGTTGCCGCCACCCACCTCGTAGGTCTCGGTGCCGTCCTTGCCGGCGAGCAGCTCGTTGAAGGAGCGCTCGAGTCCCCCGCTGACCTCGTCGGCGTCGTCGCCGAGGAAGCCGATCAGGTTCGCGGCAACGTCGCCAGCCGGGTAGGTGCGCAGCGGGTCGGGTCGGGTGTCCACCCCGACGTACTCCTTGGACTCGAGCTCGTCGACCAGGGCGGTGGCGACCGTGGACGGCACCCGCCGGTCGATGTAGACGAACCGGGTCCCCTCCTTGGTGAGCTTCTCGAGGACCTCGAAGTAGTCGAGCTGCAGGCGCTCGGCGATGATCTTCGCGATCGCCTCGGCGTCACCGGCGGTGCGGGTGGGGTCGGCGACGACCATCATCCCGGAGACGGACTCCGCCAGCGGGACGCCGTCACGGTCGAGGATGCTGCCCCTCGTGGCCGGCAGGGTGACGGTCACCAGCCCGGCCGCGTCCGCCCGGGCGGCGTACGCCTTGGAGTCGACTCCCTGCAGCTGGAAGAGCCGGGCCCCGAACAGCGAGAGCAGCATCGCGATCAGCACGAGCCCGACCCGGAGCCGGACGTGGGAGGACCCGCGCAGTGAGCGCTGGGTAGCCGTCAACGCGTCGCTCCGGACTCTGTCTGGTTCTGGGCCCGGTCCTGGGCCTGGTGGCGCTGCTGGGTGGTGCTGCGGCCATTCCTACCCGCTGCACCGCTTTCCGCAGGGGAGGCCACGCCCGAGCGGGTGGTGGTGTCGCGCGACGCCTGTTCGGGGGCCGGCACCTTCACCACGATCGGCCGCGGCCGCAGCTGGGCGGGCTTGGCCGGGGGCATCGGGTTGATGCGTACGGCGTCCTCGCCGGTCGCGGGGGCCGGGTTGCCGAGGATCCTGCCGTCGCTGAGCCGGACGAACGCCGGCTGGCTGGGCGGAACCATGCCGAGCGCCTTGGCCTCGGTCGCGAGCCGCTGCGGGTCGCGGAGCGCGTCGAGCTCCATGTTGAGCTTCTGCTCCTTGGCGGTCAGCGCGGTGACCTCCTGCTGGAGCGCGGTGGCCGTGAAGGATGACTGCTGCATGCTGGTGTTGAACATCAGCAGCCCCACCACGCCACCGGCCAGGATGGCCAGGACCAGCACGACGAACGGCGTGCGGGCTGCGTGGGTGCGCACCAGCATCCGCTGGGGCACCACGGTGAGGCGCGCGCGCTCGACGGCCGACTCCGCGAACCGTGGTACCCGGCTCCTGGCCTGGGTCATCAAGGTGCTCATGCTGCGTGGTCCCCCCTGTTGGTGTTGACGCGTTCGACCGCGCGCAGCCGCACCGAGGCGGCCCGCGGGTTCTGGGCGATCTCGTCCGCCGACGCCTTCTCGGCCCCGCGGGTCAGGCTGCGCAGCGGAGGCTCGTGCCCCTCCGGCACGATCGGCAGGTCCGGTGGCAGGTGCGAGGTGGTCCCGGCGGTGAACGCCTGCTTGACCAGCCGGTCCTCGAGCGAGTGGTAGCTCATCACCACGATCCGGCCCCCGACCGCGATCGACTCGATCGCCGCCGGGATCGCGCGAAGCAGCACGCCGAGCTCGTCGTTGACCTCGATGCGCAGCGCCTGGAAGGTCCGCTTGGCCGGGTGCCCCCCGGTACGCCGGGCCGGCGCGGGGATCGTGTCGCGCAGCAGCTGCACCAGCCGGGCCGAGCCGGTGAACGGCTCGGTCTCCCGGACCCGCACGATCGCGCGCGCGATGGCCCGGGCGAACTTCTCCTCGCCATAGGTCCGCAGGATGCGGGTCAGGTCGGCGGCGGAGTAGGTGTTCAGCACGTCCGCGGCGGTCTGGCCGCCGGAGTCGTCCATCCGCATGTCGAGGGGGGCGTCCTCGGCGTAGGCGAAGCCCCGCTCGCGGACGTCGAGCTGCATCGAGGAGACGCCCAGGTCGAACAGGATGCCGTCGACCGAGCGCAGTCCCAGCTCGTCGAGGACCGACGGGATCTCGTCGTACACCGCGTGCACGAGGGTGAGCCGCTCGCGGTGGTCGGCCAACCGCTCGCCGGCGAGGTCGAGCGCGTGCTGGTCGCGGTCGACACCGATGACTCGTGCGTGGGGGCAGCGCTCGAGGACGGCCTCCGTGTGGCCGCCCAGGCCGAGGGTGGCGTCGAGGAACGTGGCCCCCGGCCGGTCGACCGCGGGAGCCAGTAACGCAACGACCCGGTCGAGCATGACCGGGACGTGGGTGGGCTTGCTCATGGGGCTATGCCTGGCTTCCCAGCCTGGCCACGAGCATCAGCAGCAGGGCCACGCCGCACGAGCTCACCGCGGAGAAGACCATCACCGCGACGCCGTCGCGCACCTCGTGGCGGACCCGCCGCCCGGGCGTGATCGCCTCCGGTGCGGTGGTGGTGCTTCCGCTCATCGGTCTCGACCCCTCGGTGTGCGCGGTGGTGGTGCTGGTGGATGGCGATCGCAGGGCCAGGTTCTCCGTCCGCTCGACTCCCGGGTTGGAGGGAAGCGACCCATCTGACACCGGGGAAGGTGCGTCAGAGTGGTCGGGGAGGAGCGGACGCGAGCCTCGCCCTGCGATCGCCGATGTTGAGTTGTGCTGGGGGCCCGGAGGCCGGGTCGGCTAGAAGCCGGGGAAGATCTCGTCCTGCAGGTTGGCGAACTCCTGCTCCTGGTCCGCCGTGTACTCCGCCCACCGGTCGGGCTGCCACACCTCGAGCCGGTCGAAGACGCCGATCACGACGCACTCGCGCTCGAGCTCGGCGTAGCTCCGCAGCTCCGGCGTGATCATCACGCGCCCCTGCTTGTCCGGGACCTGCTCGGACGCCTGGGCGAAGAGCATCCGGCCGTAGTTGCGCATCCGGGCGTTCGTCTGCGACGCGTTGCGGAACTTCTCGGTGAACGTCTCGAAGTCGGCCTTGGTGCGGATGTCGAGGGCGTGGTCCTGACCTCTGGTGATCACCAGGCCCTCCTTCATCTCGTCGCGGAACTTCGCCGGGAGGATCAGCCGACCCTTGTCGTCGAGCTTCGGGGTGTAGGTGCCGGAGAACATCTGCCTCCCCCTCCACCCGGAAACACCGCTGCTTCCTCCACTGCGCTCCACTTTACTCCACTTCCCCCCACCGTCAACCACATTCGCACCACTCGACACCCCTTTTCATCCCGTTCCGGGGCCCAGCGCTGCCCGACCCCGGCCCGGCGGGGACCGGATCGATATCGCCACTCCCCTTCCGCGAGGTGCCGCCTTGTGGTGCTATGCGCTTCACTGGAGGAGCGCAGGCGGCCAGGGCGCCTGGTGGACGAGCGGGGCGAGCGGTGGCAGAAACCACGGGAGACGTGACGAGTCAGGTCCGCGGGACAGGGGTCGACGCGGTCCAGGCCGTCGCCGAGCGCATCGAGGCCAACGTGGCCCACGTCATCGAGGGCAAGGCAGAGGTCGTCCGGTCAGCACTGGTGGTGCTGCTCTCCGGCGGTCACCTGCTGATCGAGGACGTGCCCGGCGTCGGCAAGACGATGCTGAGCAAGGCACTGGCCCGCTCGATCGACTGCACCGTGCGCCGGATCCAGTTCACCCCCGACATGCTGCCCTCGGACGTCACCGGGGTCTCGGTGTTCAACCAGGACACCCGTCAGTTCGAGTTCCGCCCGGGCGGCATCTTCGCCAACATCGTGGTCGGCGACGAGATCAACCGGGCCAGCCCCAAGACCCAGTCGGCGATGCTCGAGTGCATGGAGGAGGGCCAGGTCACGGTCGACGGCAAGACCTACCCCCTCGAGGCGCCGTTCATGGTCATCGCCACCCAGAACCCCATCGAGATGGAGGGCACCTACGCCCTCCCCGAGGCACAGCGCGACCGGTTCATGATCCGGGTGTCGATGGGCTACCCCGTCGAGGCGGCCGAGCTCGCCATGCTCAGCGCCCGCGACGGCATCAGCCCGCTGGAGGAGCTCGAGCCGGTCACCGACGCAGCCGAGGTGCGCAAGCTGATCGAGGTGACGAACGGCGTGCACGTCGCACCGGCGGTGCAGCAGTACGCGGTCGCGCTCTCCACCGCGACCCGCCGCTCACCCGACCTGCGGCTCGGTGCCTCCCCGCGGGCCACGCTCCACCTGGTCCGCGCGGCCAAGACGTGGGCGGCGATCCAGGGTCGCGAGTACGTCCTGCCCGACGACGTACGGGAGCTGGCGCCGCGGGTGCTGCCCCACCGGCTGCTGCCGACCGTCGAGGCCACGATGAGCGGGCGTCGTACCTCCGAGGTCGTCGAGCAGGTCATCGCCCACGTGCCCGTGCCGTACTTCTCGGCCGGCGGACCACGCTGAGGAACCGACCGTGCGCGACCTGACCGTTCGTGGCAGGTGCTTCCTCGCGGCCGGGGCGGCGGCGGTGATCTGCGGCGTGCAGATCGGCGAGCGCGACTTCGTCCGCATCGGTCTGGTCGCCGCGATCGTGCCGCTGCTGGCCTGGCTGGTGATGCGCCACACCAGCCGCGAGATCTGGGTCCGGCGCGACCTGAGCGCGTTCCAGCTCGAGGCGGGCGACTCCGCGGAGGTCCAGATCCAGGTGGGCAACGCCGGGGACCGCACCCCGCAGCTGTTCCTCGAGGAGGAGCTGCCCGAGGCGCTCGGCCCGTCGGCTCGCTTCGTGCTGCCGCCGCTGGCCCCCGGCGGGCAGGCCCGGCTGCGCTACCTGATCCGCGCCGAGCACCGCGGCCGCTATCCGGTCGGGCCCCTGCAGGTCCGGGCCGGTGACCCGCTCGGGATGGTCGAGATGCGGCAGGCCCTGCCGTCGACCGCCTCGATCCTGGTGACCCCGCGCACCGAGCCGCTGCCGCGCGTCGCGCTCACCGGCCGGTGGGCCGGTGCCGGGGACGACCGCACCCGCGACCTGGTCGGCACCGGTAGCCCTGATGTCACGATCCGGGAGTACCGCCTCGGCGACGACCTGCGCCGCATTCACTGGCCGACCAGCGCGCGCGTCGACGAGCTGATGGTGCGCCGGGAGGAGCAGCAGTGGCAGCCCCGCTGCACCGTGCTCATCGACAACCGTCGCATCGCGCACCGCGGCTACGGCGTCCACTCGTCGATGGAGACCGCCGTGAGCGCAGCCGCCTCGATCGTGCGCCACCTCGTCGCCGAGGACTTCGAGGTCCGGCTCGTCAGCGCCACCGGCGAGGCCTCCGACCACGGCTGGCACCACGGCGGGCGGGGCGCCGACCTGCCCGAGCACATGGAGCGCCTGGCGCTGATGACCATGTCGCGCGTCGAGCAGCTGAACACCGGCTGGGTCGAGGAGAGCCAGCACGGCGCGATGCTGATGGCGGTGCTGGGACACCTCGACGACCACGACCGCGGCTTCCTGGCCGGGCTCGCGACGGCCGGCGCGGCGACGTACGCACTGGTGCTCGACGTCCAGCAGTGGGACCGCTCGCAGCTGGAGGATCCGCCCGCCACCAGCGCGCTGCGCAGCCGCGGCTGGAAGGCCGGCACCCTCGGTCGCGACTCCTCCCTCCCCAGCGTGTGGCAGGAGATCGCGCGATGACGCAGACGATGCCGCCGAGGAGCACCCCCGCACCGGAGCCTCATCAGCCGGTGCCGCAGGACCCGCCGTGGCCGCGACGTCTCGTGGCACCCGCCCGACGCAGCGACGGCCCGCCGCGCTGGCGGATCGGCCCGTCCGTGCTGGGACTGCTGGCCGGGTGGGTCGCACTGTTCTCGTGGCGCATGCTGGTCGCCGAGCCTGCGGACTTCCTCGCGCCGGCGCTGGTGATCGGGTTCCTGGTCGTGCTGGTCGGCGCCGGGCTCCGGACCCTGCTCGTCGAGCCGTACGCCGTCGCCGCAGCCCAGGTCGTGGCCACCCTCCTCGCCGTCAACGTCGCGGTGGCCGACGACTCCTCGTGGTTGCACCTGGTCCCGACCCGGACCTCGGTGCGCGAAGCCGCCTTCGCCATCTACAACGGTGCCGCGACCCTGGGCCACTACACCTCGCCGGTCAGCGAGAACCCCGCCCACACCCGGGCGTTCCTGCTCGTCTGCGCCCTGGCAGTGCTCGTGAGCATCGAGCTGATCATCACCTGGCTGCGCATCCTGCCGCTGGTGGCGCTGCCACTGCTGATCACGCTGAGCGTCCCGGTCAGCATCCTCGTCGACGCCCTGTCGGCACCGATCTTCGTGCTCACGGCGCTGCTCTTCCTGCGGCTCCTCGCCACCGACCAGCTCGACCGGCTGCGCAGCTGGGGTCCGGGCGGCTCGGCGCCGCCGCGCTCGGTCACGGTCGTGCTGTGGACGATCTCGGCCGTGGCCGTGGTCGGCGCCCTGGTCGTGTCCCCACTCGTGCCGGTGACCAACCTGCTGGAGCGCGGCGTGGGGCCAGGACCCGGCTCGGGTGGCACCGGCACCTACCAGCTCACCGCGGTCAACCCGATGGTGCGGCTGCGGCGGGACCTCGTGGAGCAGACGCAGACGCCGATGGTCTACGCCGAGACCGACGCCCGGGACACCGGCTACCTGCGCACGACCGTGCTCGACAGGTTCACCAGCCGCGCCTGGCAGACCTCCGAGCGGCTGCTGCCCCCGGACAACGACGCCGACGGCGACTTCCCCGCTCCGCCCGGCCTGGGGCCGAACATCGGGGGCGCCGAGGAGGACTGGCAGCTGCAGCTCGCTCCGGCGTACACCACCACCTGGCTGCCGCTGCCCTACCCGCTGCGCGAGGTCGACGTCGAGGGCAACTGGCGCTTCGACAGCCGCACCCTCGACGTCGCGCTGGTCGGTGGCCGGGCGACGCGCGAGCTGGCCTACAGCGCGACGTCGTTCACGCCTCGAGTGACCGCCGAGGTGCTGGAGTCGACCCTGGGTGCGCCGGCCCGGGTGCGCGTGCCCAACACCGCCCTGCCCGAGGACCTGCCTCCGGTGATCGCCCAGCGGGCGCGCGAGGTCACCAGCGGTGCGGAGACCAACTACCAGAAGGCCGTGGCCCTGCAGAACTGGTTCCGCCAGGACGGTGGGTTCGAGTACTCGCTGGAGCAGCGCAGCGGCTCCGGCCTGCAGCTGCTGGCCGACTTCGTCACCGACGACCGGGTGGGCTACTGCGAACAGTTCGCCGCCGCGATGGCCGCGATGGCCCGCACCCTCGACATCCCGGCCCGGGTGGTGGTCGGCTTCCTCGACGGCGAGGAGCAGCTGGACGGCCGGATCCTCTACACCAGTGACGACCGGCACGCCTGGCCCGAGCTGTACTTCTCCGGGGTCGGCTGGGTGCGGTTCGAGCCGACCCCCGGCCAGCGCGCCGGTGCCACCCCCAGCTGGACGCGGCAGTCGCTGGACAACCCTGAGGCCTCGGCGCCCACGCCCGAAGCAGCGGCCACCCCCAGCACTGACCCGAACGCTGCCGAGGACGACGCCGACCGCGGGTCGGGCTCGGGCGTCGACGTGCCGTGGATCGCCCTGGCCGTGCTCGCGGTGATCGCGCTGGCCGGGCTGCTGCCGGCACTGCTGAGGCGGCTGCAACGGCGCCGGCGCCTGTCCGGCGACGACCTGCACGAGCTCTCCGAGGGTGCCTGGGACGAGCTGCGCGCCACCGCGCTCGACCTCGGTCTGGACTGGCCGGAGCGTCGATCGCCCCGGGAGCAGGCCAAGGTCGTGATCCACCAGGTCCGGACCGGGCCGGAGGAGGTGCGTGCCCTGAAGGGACTGCTCACCCAGGTCGAGCGCAGTCGCTACGGGCCTGACGGCGACGTCCCCGCGGACGCCGAGACCCGGGCCCGCACGGTGGAGACCGTCGCCCGGTGGCGGGCCGTGCTGCGCTCCAGCGTCGAGCAGGGCCGCGCCTGGCGCGGTCGCCTCTGGCCCGGCTCGTTGATCCGCGGCCGGCGCCGCTGAGGGCAGGCAGGGACCAGCTCCCGCCCGACCGGCTCAGGAGATGGGCTCAGGAGATGGACTCAGGAGATGGACTCAGGAGATTGGGCTCAGGAGATTGGGCTCAGAAGCCCTGGTGCCGGCGGCGCTCCCAGCGCTCCTCCATGCGTTGCATGAAGGTGCCGTGCTTGGGGGCCTTGTTGCGTGGGGTGCGCCCGCTGCGGCCGGACCTCTTGGATCGGCGGGTCTTGCCACCACCCTCGATCACGTCGAAGCGCTGCGGGTTGTCGTCGAAGTTGAAGGCTGCCTCGGGGGTGTCGCCGCGCTGGTGCGGGGCGCTCGCGGGGACGTGGCGGCCACGCCAGGCGGCGAGGCCGAGGGTCGCGGAGGCCAACATCACGAGGAAGCCGATGATCGCCAGCCAGTACTGCTCGGAGACGGCGCCACCCATCATCATCACGATGCCGGCGACGAAGGCGACCGCCGCGGCGATGGTGCGCATGCGGGCCGTGCGTTCCAAGGTGCTGCCCCGCAGCGTGGAGGCGAACTTGGGGTCCTCCTGGGCAAGCGCCTGCTCCATCTGCTCCAGCAGACGGAGCTCCTCTTCGGAGAGCGGCACGGCTTCCTCCCGCAATCTTCCTGTTCCCAACTATGAGTCTAGGCAGCGACTGGTCAACTCGGTAGACGGGTTCCCGAAATCCTTTGTTGCGAACTCATCACCGCCGGATGAGGGCGGATTCGGCTGAATCAGGGACGATCTCCGATCAACAGGGTGGCTCGGCGTACGGCGCCCCGCCCGAACCGCAGGGCAGCGGCGTCACTGGCCCGATCCGCCTCCTCCCAGCCCCGGTCGCGGTCGCCGAGGGTGAGCTGTCGCTGGACCTGCTCGCGCGGCAGCAGCCCCTCCACCCTGACCCCCACCAGGCGGATCCGGGCACGCTGCAGGCCGAGGGCGTCGAAGAGCCGGACCGCGGTCTGGTGCACCTCGCTGGTGACATCGGTGGCGTCGGACAGCGTGCGGGACCGGGTGATGGTGGTGAAGTCGGCGAAGCGCACCTTCAGGGTGACCGTGCGGCCGGCGACGCCGGCGGCGCGCATCCGTCCGGTCACCTTGGCCGAGAGCCGCAGCAGCTCGCGCAGCACCACCGCCCGGTCGTCGGTGTCGCGGCCGAAGGTCTCGTCGGAGCCCATGCTCCGCTCCGGCTCGTGGTCGGGTCGTCGCGGCGTGAGCGTGCGCCGGTCGGTGCCCCAGGCGAGGTGGTGCAGGGAGGTGCCGGCCGCCACCCCGATGGCGCGTTGCAGCGTGGTCACCGGGGTGTGCGCGACGTCGCCCACGGTCACCAGGCCGAACCGGTGCAGCTGCTCGCGGGTCTTCTCCCCCACTCCGTAGAGCTCCCCCACGTCGAGCGGGTGCAGGAACCGGGTGACCTCGCTCGGCGGGACCACCACCACGCCGTCGGGCTTCGCGCGCCGGCTCGCGAGCTTGGCGACCGAGACCGACCCGGCCACGCCGACCGAGCAGGTGATCCGCTGCTCGTCGGCGACCCTGGCCCGGATCATCTCGGCGATCTGCAGCGGGCTGCCCAGGCGCCGGGTCGCCCCGGAGACGTCGAGGAAGGCCTCGTCGAGCGAGACCGCCTCCACCATCGGGGTCACCGCACGGAAGATCTCCATCACCGAGGAGGAGACGCCCTCGAAGTCGGTGTAGTCCGGGCTGAGCACCACCGCGTCGGGACACAGCCGGCGCGCCCTGGTCATCGGCAGCGCCGAGTGCACGCCGTAGCGGCGGGCGGGGTAGTTCGCCGCCAGCACCACCCCGCGATTCCCACCCCCCACGATCACCGGGACGTCCGCGAGCTCGGGCCGGTCCCGGATCGCCACCGACGCGAAGAACGCGTCCATGTCGACATGAAGAATTGGACAGTCAAGAGAACGGTCAGCCACGAGTCGGCCCTCCACACATACGCGATGGCACAGACCGGCCGGCGATGGGCGGCTGGGCCGCCGGGGTGAGCGTGGATGGGACTGGCCCCCCGGAGCGACGAAGGAGCGGAGGGGGGGTTGCGAACCCCGGGGAGTTCCGCCGCCCAGCGCCGGCCCCGAAGGGTGCCGGCGAGGGAAGGTGCCTAGTGTGTCGCGACGACGTGGAGCTGGCCGGCCAGGGTGAGGTATTCCGGCCGGTCAGCGACGGCGCGCTCGAGGTCGAGGAGGGCCGCGGCAGCACCGGGCTCGAGGTCGAGCAGGGTGGAGGGCACCAGGTCGGCGAAGACGCGGATGCCGTGGATCGCGGTCGGGTTGAAGCCGGTCGCGCCGAGCAGGTCGAGGACCTCCTCGGCGGTGAAGCGGTGGTCGACCGCCCGCTGGTCGGGGCTGTGGACGGCCTGGTCACCGTCGAGCAGGGCCTTGGCCTGGCCGAAGTGGCCGGCCATCGCGCGGGCCAGCACGGCAGCGTGGCGCTGGCTGACCAGCAGTGAGAGCGCACCTCCGGGGCGGAGCACCCCCGCGATCGCGCGCAGGGCTGCCGGAGGGTCCTCGACGAGACCGAGCACGCCGTGGCAGAGCACCAGGTCGACCCCTTGCTCGGGCACCAGCTCACCGAGGTTGCCGAGGTCGCCCTGGAGACCGGTGACCCGATCGGCGACACCTTCCTCGTCGGCCCGCCGGGCGAGCGCGGCGAGGGCGTCGGGGCTGGGGTCGATGACGGTGACCCGGTTGCCACGCGAGGCCACCCGGACGGCGAACCCACCGGTGCCGCCGCCGATGTCGAGGACGACCTGGTCGTCGCCTGCCTCGAGCAGCTCGCGCACGGCGTCCCACACCACGGCGGTCCGGGCGGCGGAACGGCGTTCGATCGGGCGGTCCATGGGGGCAACCCTAGGGGGGCAGGACCCCGCTGGTCGCGGGTGCTCACCCCGAGCTCCCCTGGCTCCGGTGCCACAGCCGGCGCGCCACCTCGCCGGTGACCGTGCCCGGTGCGTCGCCCTGCGGCTTGATGTCGGCGTACGGCGACATCGTGAACCCGCTGCTGTGCACCAGCACCCGCGTGGGCTCGGGCGAGCCGGGCGTCGCGGGCACCCGGGCGAGCTCGGCGCGGACCCCGGCCATCCCCTCCGCGCGCCACAGGTCGTGCAGGGCGCCGAGGTCCCAGGCACCCGTCGCGCGCAGCGACACCCCGCGCCGCCCGGTCCGGCGGACCACCCCGCGCACCACGAGCAGCCAGGAGCCGAACACCGTGCCGGCGTAGGGGCCTTGGGCATCGTCGAAGAAGGTCGCGTCGACCGGTCCGGTCGAGTCGTCGAGGGTCAGGAAGATGACCCGTCGTCCCGAGCGCACCGGCGGTGTCTGGGTGGCGACCTTCACCCCCGCCACCAGGATCTCGCTCTGGCTGCGGGTGGTGAGCAGGTCGGCCGAGCGGGTGGTGCCGAGTCGCTCGATGAAGTCGGCGTGGAAGTCCATCACGTGCCGGCTGGTGTCGAGGCCGAGGATGTCGAGCTCGGCCCGCACCCGGTCGGCGTCGGTCATCTCGGGCAGCCCCGGTGACCTGCCCCGGGACCCGGTGTCGGCCGCGTCCTCGTCCCCGAGGTCGAGGGTGAGCTGGAAGGAGGCATCGGCGGCCCCGGACCCCGCGCGGGACCGGGACAGCCCGCGGGCCCGGCGCGCACCGGCGCGCTCCCCCGCCCGACGGAGCCGGTCGAGGTCGGCGACCTCGAGCAGGAGGTCGCGCCGGGTCACCCGGTTGCGGCGACCGGCGCCGTCGGCCCCGATGCCGTAGACGCTGTCGAAGGCGCCGGCCTGCACCAGCCGCTCGACCACCGGCCGTGAGACCTGGGTCCTTTGCCAGAAGTCGGTCAGGGAGGCGTAGGGCGCACCCTCCCGGGCGGCGACGACCCGCGCCACCTCGGCGTCGCTGATGCCGCGCACCTCCTCCAGGGCGATCCGGATGCCGTAGCCGTGGCCCATCCAGGCCTCGTCGTGCTGCGCCGGGGTGGGCAGCTTGGTATAGATCCCGCCCCGGGGCTGGAACCTGCCGACCCTGGCCGCGACCTCCTCGGGGGCACGGACGGGGGTGGTGTCGGCGACCTCCTCCACGGCGTACGTCGCCTGGCTGGCGTTGACGTCGAGCCCGAGCACCGCGATGCCGAGCTGGCGGGCGTCGTCGAGGAGCAGCCGCTTGGGATACATCCCCGGGTCGTGGGTGAGCACCCCGGCGATGAAGTGGGCCGGGTAGTGGGCCTTGAGCCAGGCGGACTGGAAGGTCGGCAGCGCGAAGGCCGCGGCGTGGGCCTTGCAGAAGCCGAAGGAGGCGAAGGACTCGACCACCTTCCAGATGCGTTCCACCACCGGCAGCGGGTAGCCGCGTCCGAGGGCCCGCGGGAAGAACCAGGTGCGGACCTCGGCCATCCCCTCGGTGTCGCCCATGGCCCGGCGGGCCTCGTCCCCCTCGGCCAGGCTGCAGCCGGTGAACTGGGCGATGATCTCGATCACCTGCTCGTGGAAGACCACCACGCCGCGGGTGCAGCCCAGGATGGGGCGCAGGTCCTCGTGCAGGTAGGTCGGCATCGCCCACCCCTGCTTGGCCTCGAGGTAGGGGGTGATCATGTCGCTCTTCACCGGCCCCGGCCGGAACAGCGAGATGTCGGTGATGATGTCGCCGAAGTCCTCGATCCCCGACTTGCCCACCAGCTCGCGCTGCCCCGGGGACTCGATCTGGAAGACCCCGAGGGTCTTCGCGCTCGAGATCATCCGGTAGGTGGTCGGGTCGTCGAAGGGCACCTGCGACTCGTCGTCGAGGTCGACGTGGTGCCCCTCGGTGCGCTCGATCTCCGACACCGCGTGGGCCATCGCCGACTGCATCCGGATGCCGAGCACGTCGAGCTTGAGCAGGCCGAGGTCCTCCACGTCGTCCTTGTCGAACTGGCTCATCGGGTAGCCCAGGAAGCTCTGCTCCACCGGGGTGCGGTCGAGCAGTGTGGTGTCGGAGAGCAGCACCCCGCACGGGTGCATCGCGATGTGGCGCGGCAGTCCGTCGAGGCTCTCCACCAGCCGGAAGAACAGGTCGAAGCCGCCCTCCCCGATCGGCCCCTCCCCGTTCGCCGCCCGGGCCAGCCCGGTCGAGCGCAGCTCGGGCAGGTCGCGCAGCGCCATCCGCGCGTCGCGAGCACGCACGTGCGGGAAGGCCTTCGCGATCGCGTCGATCTCCCCCATCGGCATCCCGAGCGCGGCCCCGACGTCCCGGATCGCGTGACGGACCTTGTAGGTGTCCATCATCGAGACCATCGCGCACCGCTCCTTGCCGTAGCGCGCCAGGATCGCGTCGTAGACCTCGAGCCGCCGTGCGGACTCCACGTCGATGTCGATGTCGGGCAGCGACTGCCGCAGCGGCGAGAGGAACCGCTCCATCAGCAGCCCGTGGCGGATCGGGTCGACCCCGGAGATGCCGAGCAGGTAGTTGACCAGGCTCCCCGCACCCGACCCCCGGGCCGCACTGCGGATGCCCATCTCGCGGATCATCGCGGTGACGTCGCCGACGGTCAGGAAGTACGACGCGTAGCCGAGCTGCGCAATCGTCTGCAGCTCGTCGTCGAGCCGCTTCCAGATCCGCTGCCGCGGAGCCTGCCCGTAGCGCCACCCGATCGCGGCCTCGCAGCGGGCCCGCAGCTCGGCATCGGCGGGGCTGATGGCGGGGACGGTGTGGATGGGCCCGGCCCCGCGGAGCTCGAGGTCGGCCGGGCTCGCGCCGGCGCCTCCTCCCCCCAGCGGCTGCGGGGGTCCGGAGCCGTCGGGGTGAGCGTGGATGGGCCTGGCCCCCCGGAGCGAGGAACGAGCGAAGGGGTGGTTGCGAACCCCGAGGAGTCCCGGAGCCCCGGGGCCGCTCTCGGAGGGGGCGCCGGCGTCCCCCACGCTGACCTCGAACTCCGGAAAATGCACCTCCCCGATGCCCAGATCCGTCCGGGGGTCCAGGACGCACTGGTCGGCGATCGCGCGGGTGCGGGCGAGGAGGTCGGTGGCGCCGCGGCCGGCGGAGTCGAGGCCGGCGTAGCGGCAGATCTCCTCGGCGACCTCGTGCATCTGCTTGCCGGACTTCAGGAAGCCCTCGGCGTTGCCGCGGTCGAGGTGGCGCACGTCGAGGGGCACCAGCCGGCGGGTGGCGTCGAGGACGTCGACCGTCGGGGCGTCGAGGCGGTCGGCGAACCGGACCGCGTTGGAGAGCACCACGGGGACGCGGGCCGGCGCCCGGGAGGACCCGGCCAGGCCGGCCATCCGGGCGGCGTGCGGCGAGGACCCGGGGCCGGAGCCGGCCAGCCGGTGCGAGACCACCTCGACGACAAGCTGCTCGGGGCCGACCAGATCGAGCCATCGGCGCAGCACCTCGGCGCCGAGGTCGTCGCGGCGCAGCGTGGCCGCACCTCCCAGCTCGGAGGTGGGGCCGAGCAGCACCCGGACCGGGTGGCCGGCGACGTGCTCGGCGACCAGGTCGGGGGTGCACCCCGGGCTGCCGTGGTCGCCTCCTCGGCGCGGACCGGCGGCATGGGTCGCCGAGACCAGCCGGCACACCGCGGCCCAGCCCTCGCGGCCACTGGCCAGGAAGGTGACCCGGGGCAGGCGGGCGTCGCGGGTGGTGCCGCCGCGGACCGGGGTGCGCGGCCGGGAGTCGCGGGACGGTGGCCTGACACCGACGACCGAGGGAGCCATCGCCAGGTCGACACCGAGGATCGGGCGGATCCGCGCGGCCATCGCCGCCTTCACGAACCGGACCGCGCCGTAGGTGCCGTCGCGGTCGGTCAGCGCGAGGGTGTCCATCTCCTGCTCGGCGGCACGCTCCACCAGGACGTGCGGGTGGGAGGCGCCGTACTGCAGGGAGTAGCCGGAGGCGACCCGGAGGTGCACGAACGGGTCGGGCACGACGACCTCAGGCTACGCGGATCGGGGCGTGCTCGGTCAGCCCGAGGGAGGTCTCGACCAGGGCGAGGAACCGGTCGGCGTCGCGCACCAGGTCGTCGGCCTCCCGCTCGGTCACCGCACGCCGGGAGCCGGACTCGGCGGCGGCGCGCTTGTCGGCGCCCGCGGCGAAGAAGGCGGCCCACTCGCCGAGCTCGGGAGCCACCTCGGCCAGCAGCACCCAGGCGTTCTGCTGGCGCTTGCGGCGCGCCGGAGCCACCGGCCGGGCGCGCGCCGCCAGCAGCGCCGCCGTGGCCCGCAGGGCCGAGACGTGGGCCAGGGCGTAGCGCTGCGGCGTGCTGGTGCTGGTGATCGCCTCGCGCAGCGACTCCGCCGCCCGCTCGAGGTAGGAGTGGGTCGCCGCCGGCAGGAAGGCCGGTGCGGCCGTGCTGAGCTGGGTCATCACGTGTCTCCTCTCCCGTCAGTCGATCGCCCGGGCGAGCTGCCAGCTGCCCTCGGACCAGCTGAAGACCAGGTCGAAGACCCCGTAGCCGGGGTCGTGCTCGGGCGAGGCCTGGAGGGCCTTCTGGGCGGCGACCCGCCCCCGGGCGGCGGCCACCCGCCACACCTCGCGCTCCCGGAGCAGGTCGAAGGCCGTGCCCTCCTGCTGCCACCAGGACCCGGTCTCCACCCAGTGCGCGACCACCTCGCGCACCTGCCACAACCGGCCCCGCCACAGGAACTGGTCGGGGTCCTCGTCCGCGCCCTTGCGCACCTCCACCGGGTCGTCGTAGCGCCGCACGCCTCTCTCCTCTGCTCTGGCAACCAACCGGACGACCCCTGTCGGTGCCCCGGCGGAGGATGGGGGTCGAGGTCATCCTCCGGCCGGGGCGTTGATCGAACACATGTTCGAACAATCCAAAGGTACACCCGGGCTCCGACAACCCGTCAAGACCGGAGATCGACGGACTCGGCTACGTTGGCCCGCCATGAGCGAGCACCCCTCCATCGCCCGGTTCCGCGCCGAGCTCGAGGCACGCGGCGGCACCGGCCGCATCGTCGTACTCCCCGACTCCGTGCACACCGCCGCGCTGGCCGCCGAGGCCCTCGGCTGCGAGGTCGGCGCGATCGCCAACAGCCTGGTCTTCACGATCCCCGCCACCCACGAGGACGGCGAGGACGAGCCGCTGCTCCTGCTCACCAGCGGCGCCCACCGCGTCGACACCGCCAAGGTCGCCGCCACCCTCGGCGTACCTGCCCTGAAGCGCGCGAAGCCCGACTTCGTGCGCCGGCACACGGGCCAGGTGATCGGCGGGGTCTCCCCCATCGCCCACCCCGCCCCGGTGCGCACGTTCCTCGACCCCACGCTGCAGCAGTACGACGAGATCTGGGCCGCCGCGGGCCATCCCGCCGCAGTGTTCAGCACCACCTACGCCGAGCTGAAGCAGATGACCGGCGCCGAGGACATCGACGTCAACTAGGAGCCCCCGACAGGAGCCTCATGGAGATCTGGATCAATCCCGCCTGCACCAAGTGTCGAGTCGCCAAGGCCGAACTGGACGCGGCGGGCATCGACTACACCGAGCGGCGCTACCTCGACGAGGTCCCGACGACCGCCGAGCTCGCCGAGGTGCTGGACCGGATGGGCCTCGAGCCGTGGGACGTCGCCCGGCCGAAGGAGACCCGCGAGGCCGGGATCGACCTGCCCAGGGACGCCGCGCACCGCGAGGACTGGCTGGCCGCGATGGTGGCCAACCCGCGCACCATCCAGCGCCCGATCATCACCGCCGACGACGGCACCACCGTGATCGCCCGGGACCCCGAGACACTCGCCCGGGTCGTCGAGAGCGCGCAGCGGGGCTGAGAAGGAGGACGATGGTGTCGTGAACCTCGTCCCCCTGGTGTTCTCCAGCGGCTGGGCCAGCGGCGTCAACGCCTACCTGGTCGTGCTGGTGCTCGGGCTCGCCGACCGTGGGGGAGACTTCGAGCAGATCCCCGACCAGCTCGCGCGCACCGACGTGCTCGTCGCCGCGGCCGTGCTCTTCGTGGGCGAGTTCGTCGTCGACAAGGTGCCCTACCTCGACTCCACCTGGGACGCGATCTCGACGGTGATCCGGCCGACGGTGGCTGCGGTCATCGCCCTGCTCGTCTCGGGCGAGGCGACCAGCCTGCAGCAGGCGGGCTACGCCGTGCTCGGCGGCGGCACCGCCCTGGCCAGCCACTCGGTCAAGGCCGGCTCGCGGCTGGCGATCAACGCCTCGCCCGAGCCGTTCAGCAACTGGACGGCGAGCCTGGCCGAGGACGGCCTGGTGGTCGCCGTCGTGCTGCTGGTCATCAACCACCCGTGGATCGCGCTGACCATCACTGCCGTCCTGCTGGTGGCCGGCCTGTCCCTGCTCTTCTGGCTGATGGGCAGGATCCGCCGCGGCTGGCGCCGATGGAAGGGACGGACGGTGCGCAGCACGGCCTAGGGTGGCCGCCATGTCACGGGTGGTGGTCGTCGGCGGCGGGTACGGCGGGCTGGCGAGCGCCGCGCGGCTGGCCAAGCTCGGCCACGAGGTGACGCTGCTGGAGGCGGCTGACCGGCTCGGTGGGGCGATCGGCTTCGTCGAGGAGGAGGGCTTCCGCTGGGACTCCGGCCCGACGGCCACCGTGCTGCCCGCCGTGCTGCGCGACCTGTTCCGCAAGTCCGGCCGGCCGCTGGATCGGGAGGTGGAGCTGGTCCCGGTGGAGCCGCTGCGCCAGCACCGCTTCGAGGACGGCACCAGGGTCGACCTGCCCGGGGCGAGCCGGGCCGCCCAGATCCATGCCCTCGACGAGCAGCTCGGCAGCGGGACCGGCGCTGCGTGGGCGGCCTACGTCGACCAGTTCTCCGACGACTGGGAGGCGCTGCGCCGGGACTACCTCGAGCGGCCCTTCTCCCCCGACCACGCGAGCAAGCACGCCCGCGCCCTGCTCGCCACGCGGCTCACCCTTCACAAGCACGTGCAGAGGACGCTGAAGGACGAGCGGTTGCGCGAGCTCGCACTGCACACCGCGCGCATGGACGGCCACGACCCGCGCAACGTCCCGGCCTGGATGGGAATGTGGTCCTACGTCGAGCAGACCTTCGGGGCGTGGACGGTGCCCGGCGGCATGGGCAGCCTCGCGGACGTCCTCGCGGCGCGGCTGCGCACCCGTGGCGTCACGGTGCTGCTTGGCACGCCGGCGCTGGACCTCGAGGTGGCTGGCGACCGGGTGACCGGCGTGCGCACGCCGGAGGCGGTGCTGCCGGCCGACCACGTCGTCTGCGCGATCGACCCGCGCCGGCTGCCGGTCCTGGCCCGGCACGTGGAGCGCACCATGCCGGCCATCCCGCCGGTGGTCTGCCACATCGGCGTCGTCGGCCCGGTGCCCGAGCTGCCGCACGAGGTGGCGATCCACGGCGACCCGACCCTGGTGCTCCGCACCGGAGGGGTCGCCCCGGACGGAGCCCACGCCTGGACCCTGATGGGCCGCGGCAAGCTCGCCGAGGACATCGTCACCGCGCTGCAGCGCGCCGGGATCCGGGTGCGCGACCAGGTCGAGGTCCGGGTCGACCGCTCGCCCCGGGAGCTGGTCGAGACGTGGGGCGGCTCGCCGTACGGCGTGCTGTGGCAAGGGCGCCGGACGGTCACCCGCCGCCTCGGGCCGCGTACGCCGATCGCCGGGGTGCTCGCCGCCGGGGCCCACGCCACTCCGGGTGCGGGACTGCCGTCCGTGGGGCTGTCCGCCGCGCTCGTCGCGCAGGAGATCGGGCCGGCCTGAGGGTTGGCGAGCGGGCGTCAGACCGGGAGTGCCAGCGCCGCGTAGATCTCGCGTGTCGCCTTGGACCGGTTCAGCGTGTAGAAGTGCAGCCCCGGCGCGCCACCGGCGAGCAGGTCGTCGCACAGCTCGGTGGCGATCGCGATCCCCTCGGCGCGCAGCGCCGGCGGGTCGTCCTCCAGCGGCGCGAGGCGCTCCATCACCTCCGCGGGGACCTCGCGCCCGGACAGCTCGACCATCTT
>DASSLA010000177.1:0-22214 GCA_035689885.1 Marmoricola sp.
CGAGATCGTGCGTCCCTTGCGCCTCGGCGGCGAGCTGACGGAGTAGGAGCGCCACTGGAACTTGCCCTTGACCTGGATCGCGATGCCGACGTACTGGCCGGGCCGGTGGTTGTAGTGCCAGCCCCAGCCCGGACGGATCACCAGGGTGGCCGCGTCGTCGGTCTCGGGGATGACCTCCTCGACCCGGCCGCGCAGCTCGCGCGCGGTCCACAGCGGGTTGACGAGGGACAGGTAGTCGTCAGGATGGAGCGGAGTGGTCAGCTTGTTGCCGAGCGTGCGGACCTTTTGCCACGGAACGATGCTGCCTGCCATGCCTCTCCCGATGTGGTCAGTCAGTGGAGCCCGGCTGTTCGAGCTCGCCCCTCGATGTTCAGTGAACAGGTGTTCTCCGAAGGAGTCAACGGGAGAGCGGGGTGATGGGGCCCACGTCGGGAGGTACCCAGCGGCAGCCTTGGCACACGCCCCTACATTTGTCCCCATGGCGTACGAGGTGGAGAAGTCCGACGAAGAGTGGAAGCAGCAGCTCTCGCCCGAGGAGTACGCCGTGCTCCGCAAGGCGGGCACCGAGCGCGCGTTCACCGGGGAGTACACCGACACCGAGACCATCGGCGTCTACCGGTGCAAGGCGTGCAACGCGAAGCTCTTCGAGTCGGACACCAAGTTCCATTCCGGCTGCGGCTGGCCGAGCTTCTACCAACCGCTGCGCACATCAGAGGGGGCCGACACCGTCGAGTACCTCGAGGACAACAGCCACGGGATGCGCCGGACCGAGGTCCGGTGCGCCAGCTGCGGCTCCCACCTCGGCCACGTCTTCCCCGACGGCCACGGAACCCCGACCGGTGACCGCTACTGCATCAACTCGGTGAGCCTGACCCTCGAGCCGAAGTAGGGCTTGGTTTCGCTTTCGTCTCACCGGGTCTCGTCACGCTCCGTCGCGGGTGCGATCAGGGCAGGCGGGCGATCAGCTCGCCGACCGCGACGCGGGCGCCGGTGTAGAACGGCACCTCCTCGCGCACGTGCCGGCGCGCGTCGGAGGCGCGCAGGTGGCGCATCAGGTCGACGATCCGGTGCAGCTCGTCGGCCTCGAAGGCCAGCAGCCACTCGTAGTCGCCGAGCGCGAAGCTGGCCACGGTGTTCGCGCGGACGTCGGGGTACTCCCGCGCCATCATGCCGTGCTCGGCGAGCAGCCGGCGGCGCTCGGCGTCGTCGAGGAGGTACCACTCGTAGGAGCGGACGAAGGGGTAGACGCAGACGTAGTCGCGGGGCGTCTCGTCGGCCAGGAACGCTGGGATGTGGCTCTTGTTGAACTCCGCGGGCCGGTGCAGCGCGACCTGGGACCACACCGGGTCGAGGCGGCGGCCGAACGCCGTACGACGGAGCTGCTGGTAGGCCTCCTGCAGGCTCTCCACCTGTTCGGCGTGCCACCAGACCATGAGGTCGGCGTCCGCGCGCATCCCGCTGAGGTCGTAGAGGCCCCGGACCACCACGTCCCCGGCGCCGAGCTTGGCGAACAGCTCCTCCACCTCGCGGGCCTCGGCGTCGCGGTCGGCGTCGGCGAGGACGTCGCGCAGGCGGAAGACCGACCACATCGTGTAGCGGATGACGGCGTTGAGCTCGCGGGCCTTCTTCACCTCGGACATGGGCCCATTGTCTCAAGCGCTCCCACGGGACACGTCGGCGGTGGTCGCCGTGAGCCCGTCGACGATGCGGACCGCCGCCCGCTCGGCCGAGGCGATGCACGCGGGGATCCCCAGACCCTCGTACGCCGAGCCGCACACGGCGAGCCCCGGCTTGCCCGCGACCTCGGCCCGGACGGCCGCGACCCGGTCGAGATGCCCGACGGCGTACTGCGGCAGCGCGCCGCCCCACCGCTGCACGTGGCTGTCGACCGGGCGGCAGGACAGCCCGATCGCGGCGGAGAGGTCCGCCAGGGCGGTGTCCACCAGCTCGTCGTCACTCACCTGGAGCACGTGCTCGTCGCGGTGCCGGCCGATCGAGCAACGCACCACCACGACGTCGCCGTCCGCCCCGGCCTCGCGCACCCAGTCCCACTTCGCGAAGGAGAACGTCGCGGCCTTCACGGTGCGCCCGTCGACGGGCGGCACGAGGAACCCGGAACCTGCCACCTCCGGGAAGGCGCGGCTGGGGAACGCCATCGTGACGATGGCCATCGAGGCGTACTCAATGCGGGCCAGGGCGAGGGCGGCCGCGGGCGTGATGTCGCTGAGCAGCCGCGCCGTGGCGCGAGCGGGGGTGGCGAGCACCACCGCGTCGTACTGGAGGACCTCGGGGTCGCGGGTGGAGCCGACGACGAGGTTCCAGCCACCGCCGGGCCGGTGGGCGAGGTCGCGGACGGTCGCCCCGGTGCGCACGCGGACACAGGGCACGGCGGCGAGCGCCTCGGCCAGACGGCCGAGGCCGCCGCGGATGCCGGCGAAGACGGGCGGAGCGGGGCGGTCCGGGGGCGGCATCGTGGCGGCCGCGGCGCGCACCAGCGACCGGTCGCGCTCGAGCAGGGCGACGACCTGGGGCACCGCGGCGCGGGCCGAGATCTCCCGCGCGTGCCCGGCGTACACGCCGCCGAGCAGGGGCTCGACGAGGCGGTCCACGACTTCCTTGCCGAGCCGCTCCTCGACCAGGTCGCCGACGCTCATGTCGCGGTCACCGAGCTCGGTCGGTGGCAGCACGGCGTCCATCGCGGCGCGGGCGAGGCCCTTCGCGGAGATCACGCCGTCGAGGGCACGCAGGTCCACGGGGACGCCCATCAGGGTGCGTGGCATCGGCGCGAGCCGGCCGCGGCTCCACAGGTTGGCCGTGGTGGTCGCCGGGTGCACGACGTCGTCGGCGAGCCCCAGCTCCCTGGCCAGGCTCACGGCCTCGGGCCGACGGTGCAGCATCGCCTCGGCCCCGACGTCGACCACCACTCCCCCGACCTCCGCGCGGCGCAGGCTGCCGCCGACGCGCGGTGATCCTTCGAGGACGGTGACCTCCGCGTCGGGCAGCAGCGTGGTCAGTCGATGGGCCCCCGCGAGTCCGGAGACGCCGCCACCGACCACCGCGATGCGGACCGGTTCGGGGCGTGCAGGCACGGGCCCAGCGTGGCACAGGCCCGGTCGCGCCGGCCGGGGGAACCGTGCGCCGGTGGGCTGCGTCACAGCGGCATGACGAAGCTGCGCAGGCCCCTCATCGGGATCCTCCTGGCCCTCCCCTCCCTCCTGCTGGTCGGCGCCTGCGGCATCGGACAGGGAGACGACGGCGGTGGCGACTCCGCCACGACGGGTGAACCCGCGTCCGCCCAGGCTGAGGACGGGCCGAAGTCTGCCGGGTCCGGCCGCGGCTCCTCGTCGTCCGACTCCGGGGCGACCGCGCTCGAGTCCCGGAAGTCCGCTGAGGCGGCGCGCCCGGCGAGCACCGAGCCCATGGCCCGAGCCGTCATCTCGACCGGGCAGGTGACCATGACCGCGACCTCGATCGGCAGGGCCGGGTCGGAGGTGCTCCGCCTCGCGACGTCGTGGGGCGGCACCATCGCGGACGAGCAGACCACCAGCGACCACCGGGGCCGGATCGTCGACTCGACGCTCACCCTCCGGGTGCCGACGCCGAAGTTCTCCGAGGCGATGATCGCGCTCTCGCGCCTCGGCGAGGTGACCGAGCAGAGCCGGAAGTCGGAGGACGTCACCACGCAGGTGATCGACAACAAGGCCCGCATCCGGGCCGCCGAGCGCAGCATCCGGCAGATCGAGCGGCTGCTCTCCCGGGCACGCGACCTCGGCGACATCCTCTCCATCGAGTCCGACCTCGCCCGGCGGCAGGCCGACCTCGACTCGCTGAAGTCCCAGCAGGCCTGGCTGGAGGACCAGACCTCGCAGAGCACGATCAACGTCTACATCAGCCGGCCGGCCCCGGCGGACGCCGAGGAGCGCGAGGCCCGCGGGTTCCTCGCCGGTCTCGACGACGGCTGGTCCGCCCTGGAGGGCGCGACGGTGGTGGCGCTGACGATCCTCGGGGCCCTGTTGCCCTTCGCGGTCGTCGCGGCACTGGTCGGCGCGCCGGCCTGGCTCGTCGTACGACGGCGGCGAGGGGTTGCCCCCGCGCCCACCGCCGAGGCCTGACCAACCAGAACTGCCCGGTCACCACGTTTCGGGCAACCAGAACTGCCCGGTCGGCGGGTTTCGGGCAACCAGAACTGCCCGGTCGGCGGGGTTCAGGGGGTCTGGGAGTGCTCGTGGACGAAGTCGGTGAGGCGGGCGAGCTGGTCGGGGTCGGTCGAGGGGATCACGCCGTGGCCGAGGTTGAAGATGTGCCCGGGGGCGGCCCTGCCTGCCCCGAGGATCTCGCGGGCGCGGTCGAGCATCACCTCGGTCGGGGCAAAGACCAGGGTCGGGTCGAGGTTGCCCTGCACGGCCCGGCCGCCGACGCGCTCGATGCCCGCGGCCAGCGGCACCCGCCAGTCGACACCGACCACGTCGGCGCCCGCCTCGCCCATCAGGTCGAGGATCTCACCGGTGCCGACCCCGAAGTGGATGCGCGGCACCCCGGTGGTGCCGATCTGCTCGAGCACGCGCGCCGAGTGCGGCATCACGTGGGCCCGGTAGTCCGCCCGGGTGAGGGCGCCGGCCCAGGAGTCGAAGAGCTGCACTGCGGACGCGCCCGCGGCGACCTGCACGTCGAGGTAGGCAGCGGCGATGCCGGCGATCTTGCGCATCAGCGCGTCCCACACGTCCGGTGCGCCGAACATCATCGCCTTGGTGCGGGCGTGGTCCTTCGACGGGCCGCCCTCGACCAGGTAGGACGCCACCGTGAACGGGGCGCCGGCGAACCCGATCAGCGGGGTGCCGCCGAGCTCACCGACCAGACCCTGCACCGCCTCGGTGATGAACGGGACGTGCTCCGGAGTGAGGTCCGGGATCGCCTCGACGTCGGCCAGGGTGCGCACCGGGTCGGCGACCACGGGACCGACGCCGGGCTTGATGTCGAGGTCGACGCCGACGGCCTTGAGCGGCAGCACGATGTCGGAGAAGAAGATCGCCGCGTCCACGCCGTACCGGCGCACCGGCTGCATGGTGATCTCCACGACGAGGTCGGGCCGCATGCACGACTCGAGCATGCCGATGCCCTCGCGGACCGCGAGGTACTCCGGCAGCGAGCGGCCCGCCTGGCGCATGTACCAGACCGGGGTGTGCGGGACGGCCTCGCCGCGCGCGGCCCTGAGGAACGCGGAGTCCGACAGCGCGGAGCTCGAGGTGGGGGCATCGGACATGGGGGGATCTTCGCAGGTCAGGCGGCGAGTCGGGTCCCGGGGAGGGGGGAACCGGCCTAATCTGTCAAGCATGGCGGCCCCTGACCACCCCCGCATCGAGCCACCCCTGGCTCCGCAGGAGTTCGCGCGCGCCGTGGACCAGATGCGCCGGGCGAAGTTCCGTCCCGAGCTCTTCGTCGAGGAGATGCCTGCTCCCCAGCGGATCGCGCCGTTCGCCTCGGCCCTGTCGGCCGACGTGACCGTGGAGGGAGAGGACGTCGGCTCCGGCCGGGTGGTCGTGCTGCACGACCCGGCCGGCAACGAGGCCTGGCACGGCACCTTCCGCTGCGTGGCGTACGCGCGGGCGGAGATCGACCCCGAGCAGGTGACCGACCCCCTCCTCGCGGCCGTCGGGTGGAGCTGGCTGACCGACGCGCTCGACGCGCACGGCGCGGAGTACGCCGCACCGTCGGGCAGTGTCACCTGCGTCAGCTCCGAGAGCTTCGGTGGCATGGCCGACGAGCCGCCGACCGCACAGCTGGAGATCCGCGCCTCGTGGAGCCCGCTCGGCGACCTCACCGCGCACGTCGAGGCCTGGGGCGAGCTGCTCTGCACGGCGGTCGGCCTGCCCCCTGTTCCCGACGGGGTGGCCACGATGCCCAGCCGTCGTGGACAGCGCGGCCCCGCCTGATGCCTGACCCCACAACGGACGAGTCCAGCCCCGGCGAGACGACCCCCGCCGAGCCGGTCGAGCCGGCGCCCCTGCTCACCCTGCGTGACGGGCTGCCGACGATCACCGACGACCCCGGAGGCCTGCGCACCGTGGTCGAGCGGGTCGCCTCCGGGACCGGTCCGGTGGCGCTGGACGCCGAGCGCGCCTCGGGCTACCGCTACTCCCCCCGCGCCTACCTGATCCAGCTGCGCCGGGAGGGGTCGGGCACGGCGTTGGTCGACCCGATCGCCTACGGCGACCTCAGCGACCTCGACGCGGCGTTCGGCGGCGCGGAGTGGATCCTGCACGCCGCCAGCCAGGACCTCGCCTGCCTGCGCGAGGTCGGACTCGTCCCTCGGCGGCTGTTCGACACCGAGCTGGCTGCGCGCCTGCTCGGCTACCCGCGTGTCGGCCTGGCCACCCTGGTCGAGGTGATCATGGGCCGCTCGATGCGCAAGGAGCACTCCGCGGTCGACTGGTCGCGGCGGCCGCTCCCCCAGCCCTGGCTGGAGTACGCCGCGCTCGACGTCGAGGTTCTCATCGAGCTGCGCGACATCATCGGCGACCAGCTCGTCAAGACCGGCAAGGACACCTGGGCGGCCGAGGAGTTCCAGCACCTGATCGACCACGTGCCCCCACCGCGGCAGGACCCGTGGCGGCGTACCTCCGGGATCCACAAGGCCAAGGGTCGTCGTGGCCTCGCCGCGGTGCGCGAGCTGTGGATCGTGCGCGACCGGATCGCCGAGGAGCGCGACACCACGCCCGGGCGGCTGATCCCCGACTCCGCGCTGATCGCCGCCGCCAACGCGATGCCCACCGCCCGCACCTCGCTGCTGGACACTCCCGGCTTCCACGGCCGCGGAGCGCGCCGCTTCGCCGACCAGTGGCTCGCGGCCATCGACCGCGCACGCAAGCTGCGCGACTCCGAGCTCCCACCCCTGACGATCCGTACCGACGCGCCGCCGCAGCAGCGGATCTGGGTGGAGCGCGACCCCGTGGCTGCCGCGCGGCTGGCCAAGGCTCGGGAGGCGATCAACGCCTTCGCCGAGGAGCACGAGGTGCCGGTGGAGAACCTGCTGACCCCCGACTACCTGCGGCGCGTGCTGTGGCGGCCCCCGGACGCGGGCGCCACCGAGATGGAGGATGCGGTCGCCCGCGAGCTCGGCGACCTCGGAGCCCGGCCGTGGCAGATCGCCATCACCGCCCCGATCCTCGCCGACGCCATCGTCGACCCCGGGGAGATCCCGCAACCGCCTCCCGGCCGGTCACGCCACCGCGACCGGAACGGCCGCGAGGCCGACCACGGCGATCAGCCCGCCGGCACCTGAGCAGGCAGCTGACCCGGGGCAACTAGGGCGCCGGCGCGCTCGCCGTCGCGCTGGCCGTCGAGCGCGGCTTCGTACGCGGAGTCGGCGCGGGTGACGGGGCGGGTGACGGGGCGGACTCCGTTGCCCCGGGCGAGGGCGACGCCGTCTCGTCGTCCGGCGTGACCGTGGGGTCGAAGACCGGCTCCGAAGCGGTGTCGATCGCCGCAAGCCGCTCCTCCAGGGGGAGGATCACCGGCTCGTAGAACAGGTCGACCAGCATCCGCGAGGCTCGCGCCCGCACCTCCGGCCAGTGGCTCGAGGTGGGCATCGGTCGGATGTCACGGACCTCCTCGGCGAAGACCGTCGCGTGCTCCGGGAGCTGGCCGGGCTGCAGGAAGGCCTCGCTGTTGAGGACGTCGAGGTTCGCCGGCATCACGTAGCCGGAGGCGGCCAGTGTCTCGGCGCTCTCGTCGGAGATGACGTGGCTGAGCAGGTCGGCGGTCTTGTCGGCGTCGGCGCTCTCGGAGATGCACAGTCCCGACATCGACGCGACCGTGGCCCCCGAGCCCAGGCGCGGCAGCGGCATCACGTCGAACACCAGGTTCTCCTGCTCACGCAGCCTGGGCGTCAGCGACCGGTAGCCCAGCATCATGCCGAGCTGACCCGCCTTGAAGCGCTCCAGCGCAGAACGCTTGCGCAGCGCGTTCTGGTTGAAGGTCAACGCAGGGTCGCGGACCAGCTCGAGCAGCCGCTCCATGGCCGAGGCGGAGCTGCCCTCGGACAGGGTGAGCCGGGTCGGCTCGTCCCCGTCGTCGACGATCTCGCCACCGCCCGACCAGACGAACGGCGCGACGTGCTCCAGCTCCGGAGCGACGTACAGGCCGCGTGTGCCGGGCCCACGGGCCTGTGCGGCGGCCCGGGCGAACTCGTCGAGGCCCCAGCCGTTCTCCTGGTCGACCGGGTTGGCTCCCGGCTCGGCCACCTGGCTGAGGTCGATGAGACGGGGGTTGTAGTAGACGACGAGCGGGGAGATGTCGGCCGGCATGCACTGCAGCGCCGAGTCCGCACTGAACGCTGCCAGGCCGCTGCGGGTGTAGCCGTCACCGAAGTCGACCTGGCGCTCGGCCAGCAGGTCGTCCACGCGGCGCAGGGCGCCGTCCTCGTGGAGCCCGGCCATGTCGTCGCGGTCCATCAGGAAGAGGTCCGGCGCCTCGCCCCTCGCCCGACCGTCCTCGAGCGCCCGCATCGCCTCGGCGTGGGTGTCGTAGGGCTGCACGTTCACGACGGTGTCGGGGTTCTCCGCGGTGAAGTCGGCGGCGATCTTGCTGTAGGCGCTGATCACCGGCGGCGGGCCGTAGACCGCGAAGGTCAGCGTGGTCGGGGCGGCCGGGGCGGAGGTCTCGGGGCTCGGCTCGGGCTTCTCCTCCTCGGAGCTGCACCCGGCGGTCAGCAGGGCCAGGGCCAGCACCCCTGCCACCAGCCTGCGCAGTGGTGCCGCCGCCGTCATCTCGCTCCCGCGTCCTCTCGCCCGTTCGTGGATGCGCGCGAAGAGGAGCGCCGAACCGCCGTTTCGCGCACGCAGCGCACACGATAGCGGGACACGCCGCACCGACCCCGACCCCCACCGGGCGCCACAGCCTCCCCCTACGCTGCGTGCATGTCACCGATCCGGCGCGGCTCGCGCCTCGCAGGCGCCACCGTCCTCGTCCTGACGCTTCTCGCCACCGGTTGCTCGATCTCGACCGACGAGGAGCCGTCGGACGCGAGCTCCTCGCCCAGCGCCGAGACCTCCCCGGCGGAGACGGAGACCTCGAGCACGGCGACGCCGACGCTGGACCCGACCCCGACCGAGGCGACAGCGACGCCGACCACCCCCGCGCCCTCCCCCACGGTGGCTCCGCCCACCGCCAGCGGTCCGGAAGCAGCCCTGCTCGCCGCGACGGAGCTCCCCGGGCTCAACGACACCTACACCTGGCGCGAGCAGCGCACCGGCCCCGCCGGCACCGCTCCCTTCGGCATCTGCCAGAAGTTCGACCTCAACTCGATCGGCGCGATGGACACCCGCGAGCGCGTCTTCACCGGCGACGGCGGCAGCGCCGGGCAGCAGATCGCGGACTTCGCCGACCCGCAGACCGCGCTGCGTGCCACCAAGGTCCTCCAGTCCTGGCACCAGGACTGCCGTTCCCGCGTGCGGGGCCGCAACGTCGTGGTGCGACCGATCGAGAACGTCGCGGTGGGGTCCGGCTCCGCCTGGCACTACCTGGTGAGCTACCGCCGCGGCGGCCAGGGCCACTTCGAGTCGTTCGGTGCGGCCGTCTCGGGCACCCGGATGGCGCTCCTGCGCATCGCCCATACCGGCGACGACCACAACTACGAGCCGGGCCAGGACCCGATGGAGCTGGCCGTTCAGGCCGCGGCGGCGAAGTTCGCGAGATGATGCACGGGAGATGACCGAGCGCCGGCACCACCGCCCCTCCCTCCCCGGAGCACACCACTTCGAGGAGATCGAGGGCGCCGTGGACCCGGCCCGGCTCACCGAGGCCGCCGACCGCACGGCGACCGCCCTGGTGCGCGGAGCCCGAGGCGACGTCGACCAGCAGCTCGTCGACCGGGTGGTGCACCTCGCCGACTCCGAGGGCCTGGAGACGCTCGCGGAGCTGTGGGCGGGAGCGCCGTCCGACTCCCTCGCCGGCGCGGTGTGGCGGCTCTACCTGCTGCGGGCGTGGGTGTACGCCGACCCACGGACCGCCGCCGAGGAGTTCGACCTCGGCCGTGCCCACGTGCCCGTCTCCGAGGTGGTCTCCGGGGTCGTGGTCCCCCCCGGCCCCGACGAGGTGCGCCGGCTCGTCGACGAGGTGCTCGGTGGCGTGGTGGTGGGTGACTTCGCCGACACCCTGTTCCGCGCCGCCGCGTTCGCCCGCGTGGCCGCGGCCGGGCGCGCCCATGCCCCCGGTTCCGAGGCGGTCAGCGGCTCGTCGTACGCCTCCGACATCTCGGCGGCCCGGTTGCTCACCCTGGCCGACCAGCTCCAACACGCGGGGCGCCTCGAGCTGGAAGGCACCTTGGGCTGACCCTCCGGTCGTTACACTGGGGCGCGCGCCGGGCCGCGGCAGCCCCGGGTCCCAACACAAGCCGCTACGAGCGGCCGCGCGCCGTGAGGCGCTCCCGGCCCGGCGCGACAACTTCTCGACACGGAGCGGAGGTCCTCGGTGCCGCTGCGTCTGCCCCGGATCCGGCCGGTCTGGCCGGTGCGACCCCGCCTCCGACCCGGCCGTCGCTCCCGCTCGATCGGCTACACCCCCAGCGCCGACGGGTCTCCCGACCCCGGTGAAGTGGTGTGGGCGTGGGTCCCCTACGAGGACGACCCGAGCCAGGGCAAGGACCGACCCGTGCTGGTGATCGGCGAGGAGGACGGACAGCTCCTCGCACTGCAGCTGACCTCGCGTGACCACGACCGCGACGAGGACAAGGAGCGACGCGCCGGCCGCGAGTGGATGGACATCGGCTCGGGCGCCTGGGACTCCCGCGGCAGGGCGAGCGAGGTCCGGCTCAACCGGCTACTGCACCTCGACCCGGCTGCCGTGCGCCGCGAGGGCGCGGCGCTGCCCAGGCCGGTGTTCGACGCGGTGGTCGAGGCGGCGCAGCCCTACCTCTGAGGGTCAGCCGAGGGCTTTGCGGATCCGGGCGTCAGAGACCGGCTGCGCGGTGCCGAGGTGCTGGGCCCACAGGCTGACCCGGTACTCCTCGAGCATCCACCGGACCCGGCGCAGGTCCGCGCCCATCGGCCGCCCCTCCGGCAGCGCCTCGACGCGGTGGCGCCACGCCTGCTGGAGCTCCGTGACGCGGTCCATCAGCTCGCGGTCGCGGCCGAGCTCCCCCAGTCGGTCGATGCGCGCGGTCATCGCGCGCAGGTAGCGCGGGTAGTGCACGAGCACGTCCGGTCCCGCCTCGACCACGAAGCCCGGGCGCACCAGCCCCTCGAGCTGGGCGCGCAGGTCCGACATCGCCGGCAGCAGCTGCATGTCCACGCGACCGTGCAGCGCGCGGTCGACTGGCCGCCACTCGGCCAGCACGCGGATGACCTGCTGCAGCACCGCCGCGGACCGGTCGGCGAGCTCGGACCGGGCCCGGGCGACCAGCGCGTCGAACGCGCGCTGGTCCCGCACCGGGTCACCGGAGTCCACGAGCGCACCCGCTGCGGCCAGCACGCAGTCGGCGACCAGCGAGCGCACGTGCGGGTACGGCGACGCCGCGAGCCCGAGCTTGCTCGCGTTGTCCAGCCCGTCGACCAACCCTGCCGCGGGTGAGGGGACGGCCAGCACCAGCAGCCGTCGTACGCCGAGGCGGTGGTGCGCCTCCTGCTCGTCGGCCGAGGCCGTGACCCGGAGACCCACGGTCCCACCCTCGTCGACCAGAGCCGGGTAGCCGCGGACCTCGTGCCCCGCGCGGGCCTGCACGAAGGACTCCTCGACGGTGCCGAAGGTCCACGACGTCTGCCCGATCGCGGAGACGCCGGACTCGGCGGCCACCTGCTGCATCGCCTTGTCGAAGGAGGGCCGTAGGGGCTGCTTGACCCGGTCGAGGTCCTTGCCGCGGGCCACCTCGCGACCGCTGTCGTCCAGCACGCGGAAGGTGGGTCTGAGGTGGTCGGGCACCTTGGTGAGGTCCCAGGCCTCCTCGGGCACGTGCACGCCGTTCAGCGAGCGCAGGTAGCGACCGAGCGCCGGCAGCAGCGGCTCCTCCCCCGCCGGCACCGACTCGAGGAAGCGGCGGGCCACGTCGGGAGCCGGCACGAAGTTGACCCGCAGCTGCTTGGGCAGCGAGCGGATCAGCGAGGTGACCAGCTCGTGGCGCAGCCCGGGGACGTTCCAGGTGAACGGCGCGGCGCCGACGGAGTTGAGCGTGGCCAGCGGCAGGTCGATGGTGACGCCGTCGCTCTCGTGGCCCGGCTCGAAGTGATAGCTCAGCGGGAGCGACAGCGAGCCCTCGTGCCACTCGTCCGGGAAGTCCTCGGCCGCGACCTCGCCGGCGGTGTCGTGGACGAGCATCGCCGGGTCGAAGGTGAGAAGGTCGGGCTGCTCGCGGCGTGCCTGCTTCCACCACGTGTCGAAGTGCGCGCCCGACACGACCTCGGCCGGCACCCGGGCGTCGTAGAAGTCGAACAGGGTCTCCTCGTCGACCACGATGTCGTGGCGCCGCGCGCGGTGCTCGAGCTCGGCTGCTTCCTCCAGCAGCCCCCGGTTGGTCTCGAAGAACTTGTGACGAGCGCGCCACTCCCCCTGCACCAGCGCGTGCCGGATGAACAGCTCGCGCGCCACGTCGGGCTGGTGGCGAGCCAGGGGAACGACGCGGTCCGCCACCAGCGGTACGCCGTACAGGGTGACCCGCTCGTGGGCCATCGCGGACTCGCGCTTGCTCGACCAGTGCGGCTCGGACCAGCTCCGCTTCACCAGGTCGGCACCGAGCCGCTCGGCCCACGTCGGGTCGATCGCGGCGACCTGCCGGCCCCACAGGCGCGAGGTCTCGACCAGCTCGGCCGCCATCACGAAGTCGGGCTGGGAGCGGGAGAGCCCGGATCCCGGGAAGATGGCGAACCGGGTGCCGCGAGCACCGAGGTACTCCGCCCGCCCCCTGCCCGCACCCCGCGGCGCCTTGGCGGCCCCCTTGGCGGCGCCGGTCTCCTCGCGCAACCCGATGTGCGAGAGCAGGCCGGACAGCAGGGCCTGGTGGATCCGGTCGGCGTCCGGCTCCTCGGCGAGCTTGCCGGGCTTCAGGCCGACCTGGCGGGCGACCTGGCGCAGCTGGGACTCGAAGTCCTGCCACTCCCGCAGGCGCAGGTAGTTGAGGTGCTCCTCCCGGCACATCCGCCGGAACGCGCTCGAACCCTTCTCCTTCTGCTGCTCGCGCAGGTGCCGCCACAGGTTGAGCCACGCGATGAAGTCCGAGCGTGGGTCACGGAACCGCGCGTGCAGCTGGTCGGCCCGCGCCCGGTGCTCCACCGGCCGCTCCCGGGGGTCCTGGATGGACAGCGCCGCGGTGATCACCAGCACCTCGCGCAGGCAGCCGAGTCGGTCGGCCTCGAGGATCATCCGGGCCAGGCGGGGGTCGATCGGCAACCGCGCCAGCCGGCGGCCGACGCCGGTCAGCTTCAGCCGGCCCCGACCCCCGTCCGTGCTCCTGATCGCGCCCAGCTCCTCGAGCAGCTGCACCCCGGCGCGTACGGCGCGCTGGTCGGGCGGGTCCACGAACGGGAACCTCTCGACCTCGCCCAGCCGCAGCGAGGTCATCTGCAGGATCACGCTGGCCAGGGACGTGCGGAGGATCTCCGGCTCGGTGAACTCCGGGCGGGAGAGGAAGTCCTCCTCGCTGAACAGCCGGATCGCGACACCGGCCTCGACCCGGCCGCAGCGTCCCGAGCGCTGCGTCGCGCTGGCCCGGCTGATCGGCTCGATCGGCAGCCGTTGCACCTTGGTGCGGGTCGACCAGCGGCTGATCCGCGCCAGCCCGGTGTCGATCACCCCGGTGATGCCCGGAACGGTCAGCGACGTCTCGGCCACGTTGGTGGCGAGGACGACGCGGCGGCGCGTGTGCCGCTCGAAGACGCGGTGCTGCTCGGCGGCGGAGAGGCGCGAGTACAGCGGCACGATGTCGAAGCCGCCGCGGCCCTCGGCCCGCCCCTTGAGCACGTCCGCGGTGTCGCGGATCTCCCGCTCGCCGGGCAGGAACACCAAGATGTCGCCGGCGGTGTCTGCCCGCAGCTCGGCCACGGCGTCGTCGATCGCCTCGGTCTGGTCGCGGAGGACCGGCTCGCCCTCCTCGTCGTCGTACGCCTCCTCGAGCAGGGGCCGGTAGCGGACCTCCACCGGGTAGGTGCGACCGGACACCTCGACGATCGGGGCGGGCCGGCCGGCCGCGTCGGCGAAGTGATGCGCGAACCGCTCGGGGTCGATGGTCGCGGAGGTGATCACGACCTTGAGGTCCGGCCGCTTCGGCAGCAGCTGCTTGAGGTAGCCGAGGATGAAGTCGATGTTGAGGCTGCGCTCGTGGGCCTCGTCGATGATCAGGGTGTCGTAGCGCCGAAGCATCCGGTCGTGCTGCATCTCGGCGAGCAGGATGCCGTCGGTCATCACCTTGACCCGGCTGTGCGCCGACGTGCGGTCGGTGAACCGGACCTGGTAGCCGACCGTCTCGCCGAGGTCGGTGCCGAGCTCCTCCGCGATCCGCTCCGCGACGCTGCGGGCGGCGATGCGGCGCGGCTGGGTGTGGCCGATCATCGCGCCGTCGTTGCCCGCCTCGCCCCGCCCCAGCGCGAGGCAGATCTTGGGCAGCTGGGTGGTCTTGCCCGAGCCGGTCTCGCCGGCGACGACCACGACCTGGTGGTCGCGGATCGCCTCGGCGATGTCGTCACGGCGTGCCGAGACCGGGAGGTCGGGCGGGAAGTGGATGCGCACAGCGGCGCCATTCTTGCGGTCAGGACCGCTGCGCCCAACTCAGTTGTCGGGACCGCGCTCCCGCATCCGGTCCTTGAACCGCTCGCGGTCGTCCCGGTCCATCTGTCCGGGCGGCATCCCGTGTGGGTGGGAGCGGCCCACCTCACCGGCGCCACGACCACGATGGCCCGTGTCGCGTCCGTCGTCGGCGACGTCGGCGATCACCGCACCGAGGAGGCCACCGAGCGTCAGTGCCACCAGCGCAACCGCCACCACGATGCTCAACGGCCAGGTGCGGTCGGCGAACCGGACTCGCTCCGGCTCGCGATCTGGTGGCAGCACGTGCGCCTGGGCCATGCACCCATGATGCTCCGCCCGGGCGGCTGTTGTCCCCGTTCCTGGTCAGTCGGCGGAAGATGACGGAACCTCCGGGGCACCTGATGACCCGACTTTCCACACTCCGAGCACATGAGGACTTCGCCGGTCCATCGGCCTGCTGCAGCCACGTGACCGGACCGGTGTGGTCGACATGGACCCCGGGCAGCAGGTGCGTGAGCTCCCTGCGCCGGACCCACCGGGCGAGGTCGTGCGGCTCGGCCGCGGCGGCGAGCACCTGACGTCGTGCCACCACTCCGGACTGGTCGCGAAGGGGGCGAAGGACGTCCCGATGCATTCCGGGATCGTCCGGGCGGCCCGACCCCCGCACCAGATGCGGGGAGCGGGTCTGTGCACAACCGGGTGGAAACTCTCGTGCGTGTGACGAGACGGATGTCCACCCAGTCCGGGCGAGCTACTCCGCCAGCGGAGCGAGCACCGCAGGCAGCGAGGCGGCGAGGGTCGTGAGGAGCTCGTCGCGGCTGATGCCGCGGGGGTCACGCACCCAGTCGAGGACGACCTCCTCGGTGAAGGTCGACCAGCCACGGACGATCATCCGCACCGCCGGGGTGTCGGTGAGGCCGAGCTCGGCAGCCTGCTCGCCGGTGACCACGTCGAAGATGCGGCCGGTCAGGGCGTCGCGGGAGTCCTCGTAGATCTCGCGGAGCCCGGCGTGCCCGCCGGCGGCGCCGCGCACCAGGGAGACGTAGCCCTCGTAGTTGGCCGCCACGTAGTCGACGTAGCGGGCCAGCGAGCCGGCGAGCTGCTCCAGCGGAGTCCCCTCCCCGCTCGGCGCGGTCACCGCGAACAGGTTGTCCGCGGCCCGGCGTACGACAGCGGTGTGGAACTCCTGCTTGCCGCCGAAGTAGTGGTAGAGCAACCCGCGCGAGATGCCCGCCTCCTCGGCCAGGGTCTCGATGGAGAGGTCCTCCAGCGAGTGCGTGGCGAAGAGCCGTACGCCGAGCTCGATCAGCTGCTCGCGTCGGGAGTCGGGGCTCATCCGCACCCGGGTGGTGGACATGTGGCCCACCTTACTGAACACATGTCAACACCGCTATTGACGAAGGTTCAGTAGCGACCTAGCGTTGGCTCGCATGAGCATCTCGCCCCCGCACGCCAGCCGGCCGCTCCCCGAGCGCGTCCGCGTCTTCGTGGTCGGCGCCGGGTTCGCCGGTCTCGGCACCGCCATCAAGCTCGACGAGACCGGCCTCTCCGACTTCGCCGTCGCCGAGCGCGGCGACACCGTCGGCGGCACCTGGCGTGACAACACCTACCCGGGTGCGGCGTGCGACGTGCCGAGCCAGCTGTACTCGTTCAGCTTCGCGCCCAACCCGGGCTGGTCCCGCTCGTTCTCCCCGCAGCCGGAGATCCAGGCCTACCTGCAGCGGACCGCCGAGGATGCCGGGGTGCTCGACCGGTTCCACTTCGGCGTCACCGTCGAGGACGCCGCGTGGGACGAGACCGACCGGGTCTGGCGGATCTCCACCGACGCCGGCGACGTCGTCGCAGACGTCCTGGTCACCGGCTCGGGCGGCCTGTCGGAGCCGCGGCTGCCCGACATCGAGGGCATCGAGGACTTCGGCGGGGAGATCTTCCACTCCGCGCGCTGGGACCACGACTACGACCTGACCGGCAAGCGCGTGGCGGTCATCGGCACCGGCGCCTCGGCGATCCAGATCGTGCCCGAGATCGCCAAGCAGGTCTCCCACCTCGACGTCTACCAGCGCACCGCTCCGTGGGTGATGCCGCGCAAGGACCGCGACTACACCCGGCTCGAGCGCTTCGGCTTCCGGCACCTGCCGCTGATGCAGAAGGCCTACCGCACCGGCATCTACTGGGGCCGGGAGACCTTTGTGCCCGGCTTCACGGTGAGCCCCAAGCTGGCCGCGCCCGCGAAGAGGATGGCCCTGGCCAACATCGCGCGCGGTATCTCCGACCCCGAGCTGCGCAAGGCGGTCACGCCCGACTACGACATCGGCTGCAAGCGGATCCTGATCTCCAACGACTACTACCCGACCCTCGACCAGGAGCACGTCGACCTCGTCACCGACCCGATCGCCCGGATCACCCCGACCGGGATCGTGACGAGGGACGGGACCACCCGTGAGGTGGACGCCATCGTGGTCGCCACCGGCTTCTACACCACCGAGCAACCGATCGCCGAGCACGTGAAGGGGCGCCACGGCCGCACCCTGGCGGACGCGTGGCGCGAGGACGGCATGTCGGCGTACAAGGGCACCACGATCAGCGGGTTCCCCAACCTGTTCCAGATCGTCGGCCCCAACACCGGGCTGGGCCACTCCTCGATGGTGTTCATCATCGAGAGCCAGATCGCCTACATCGTCTCGGCGCTGCAGCAGATGGGCGAGCGCCGGATCGGCAGCGTGGAGCCACGGCCGGAGGCGCAACGGGCGTGGAACGACGACATCCAGCGCCGGATGAGGCGCACCGTGTGGAGCCGGGGCGGGTGCTCCAGCTGGTACCTCGACTCGCACGGGCGCAACACCACGCTGTGGCCACGCACCACGTTCACGTTCCGGGAGAAGCTGCGCCGGTTCGACCTCGACCAGTACGTCGTGACAGCAGCGCGCGACACCGTCCGCTCGGCCGAGGAGGATGCAGCGTGAGGACACTCGACGACAAGGTGGTCGCGATCACCGGCGCCGGCTCCGGCATCGGCCGTGAGCTGGCCCTCGCCGCGGCACGGCAGGGCGCCCTGCTCGCGCTGTCGGACTGGAACGAGCAGGCCCTCGCCGAGACGATCGACCTCGGCAAGGCCGCGGGAGCCCGCGAGCTGCGCAGCGACGTCGTCGACGTGGCCGACCGAGCTGCGGTCTCGGGCTGGGCATCGGCCGTGCTCGGCCAGCTGGGTCGGGTGAACATGCTGGTCAACAACGCCGGCGTCACGGTCACCGGCGACTTCGAGGAGATGTCCTACGAGGACTTCGACTGGATCACCGGCATCAACTTCATGGGTGTCGTCAACGGCACCAAGGAGTTCCTGCCCCACCTCATCGCTTCCGGCGACGGCCACCTGGTCAACATCTCCAGCCTGTTCGGACTGGTCAGCATGCCGGGCCAGTCGGCGTACAACGCCAGCAAGTACGCCGTGCGCGGGTTCACCGAGGCCCTCCGCGAGGAGATGCTGATCAACGGCCACCCCGTCGGTGTCACCTGCGTGCACCCCGGTGGCATCAGGACCGGCATCGCCCGCAACGGCCGGAAGACCGCGAGCCAGGACGCGGCGGCCATCGACGACTTCTTCGACCACAAGCTCGCCCGCACCACGGCCGCCAGGGCGGCCGAGACCATCCTCAAGGGCGCGCTCGGCGGCAAGGCGCGGGTTCTGGTGGGAGCGGACGCCCACGCCGTGCACCACTTCGCCAAGCTCCTCGGCTCGCGCTACCAGGACGTCGTGGCGAGGATCGCGCCGAGGACGATGCCGGGCCACCGGGCCTGACCCACCCGGAGGCACAGGAACGGGCCTGCGGGCACGTATCCTCGCCCGCATGCCGCGTCCCGTCCGCGTCGAGTGCCGCAAGTGGCCCGACGCCCCGCACTGGGAGTTCGACGGGCTGCGCCTCGGAGTGGACGCGTACGGCACCTGGATCGGCATCACCGAGGGGACCCTGCTCTCCAGCCCGGCCCGGGCGTTCCACGCCGCCGCGGACCACGTCACGCTGGTGCCGCACGACGCCTGGTGGCTGGGCACCTTCTACGGCACCGACCCGCAGCGACCGTTCGACACCTACGTCGACATCGCGACCCCGGCCGTGTGGCACGGCGACGACCTGGTCCGCGCGGTCGACCTCGACCTCGACGTGATCCGCGGGACCACCGGCCGGGTCTGGGTGGACGACGAGGACGAGTTCGCCGCGCACCGGGTCAGCCTCGACTACCCCCAGGACGTGGTCGACCGTGCGCTCGCCAGCTGTGCCGAGGTGCTGCGGGCGATGGAGAAGGGTGAGGAGCCCTTCGGCAGGACCCACCGCGACTGGCTGGCACGCCTCGCACAGCACCGCGACCTCGGGGCGGTCTAGCCCGGTTCGGGTGGATCTGGGCGTCCTGCGCGGCGTACGCAGGCGTTCTGCGGAAAACCCTCCCGATCGACCGGCGCCCCTGCTTAGGGTCTGAGGGTCGGTCCGAGTCGTGTGGAGAATCCGGGAGTCATGGGGAGATTGCGGGCACTGGCGTGCAGCCTGCTGCTGGTGGTGACCGCAGGGTCCTCCGTCGCCGCGGCCGACTCGGGCGGCGCCGAACAGCCGGAAGCTGCGAGCGTCACCCTGGTGACCTCGAGTCTCGAGGTGCCCGCGGCGCCGGAGCTGCCCGAGTCCACGCCGCTGGGGTTCTACTGGCAGCTCACCATGGCGCAGCCGGTGCTGCCCGGCACCTACCTGCTGGCCGGCTCGGCCGCCGCCGGTGGTGCGTCCGCGGAGCGCGCCGGCCACACCGACCAGGAGCTCTTCGAGATCAGCACCACGGGGAGCAACGACATCCCCGACGCCGCGCTGCGGGCCTACCGCGACGCCGCGAGCGCGATGGCCTCGTGCGGCATCCGCTGGACGTTCCTGGCCGCCATCGGTCGCGTCGAGTCCAACCACGGCCGGTTCGGCGGCTCCCAGCTCGGCTCCGACGGCGTCTCCCGGCCGGCGATCGTCGGGCTGCAGCTCAACGGCGCCGGCCCGGTCGCGGCGATCCGCGACACCGACAGCGGCGCCCTCGACGGGGACAAGGTCTGGGACCGCGCGGTCGGACAGATGCAGTTCATCCCGGGCACATGGGCGATGTCGGCGCGCGACGGTGACGGCGACGGCAAGGCGAACCCGCACGACCTCGACGACAGCGCGCTCGCCGCAGCGACGTACCTCTGTGGCGCCGGCAACCTCTCCACGACCGACGGGATGAGGCGGGCAGCGCTGCGCTACAACCACTCCGACTACTACGCCGACCTCGTGCTCTCGTTCCAGCGCGGCTACGAGACCGGGGTCTTCGAGGTGCCGACGCCTCCCCCGCCGCCGAAGAAGAAGGCGAAGGCCGCCGAGCCGAAGTCCGCCGGGCCCTCCACCGCACCGCGCCCGAAGGCGGGTACGCCGAGCAAGCCGGCGAGCCCGTCGCAGTCTCCCCGGCCGTCCACCTCCCCGAGCCCGAAGCCGTCCGGTACGCCGAAGCCGGGTCCGTCGAGCTCGCCCAAGCCGAGCACGCCTCCGCCACCGTCGCCGACGCAGCACGCCCTCCAGGGCCTGGTGGTCACCTGCACCGCGAACACCAACGAGCTGTGCCTCAAGGACGGCGCGGCGGAGATCGAGCTCGACCTCACGGGACTCACCGAGGGTGAGCGCACGCAGCTCACCGGGTACGCCGGCACCGCCACCAGGGTCGAGATCCTCACCGCGACGGCGAAGGGGTCCCCGCGGGTCAAGGTGACCAGCTCCAGGCAGGTTCCCTGACGAACTGGTTCTCCCGCGTCGGAGGGTGGAACGATGACCGGGTGCCGATCCCGTTCAACGACTCCGACTCCCCGTCGCTGGGAGTTGAGTGGGAGTTCGCCCTCGTGGACCGGGAGTCCCGGGACCTCGTCAACGCTGCCTCGGAGCTCTTCGACCTGGTGTCGGCCCGGCACGGGGAGCAGCCGCGGCTGCACAAGGAGCTGCTGCGCAACACCGTCGAGCTGACCACCGGCATCTGCCGCACGACCGGCGAGGCAATGGGTGAGCTCGCGGCGATGCTCGACATGGTGCGCCCGCTCGCCGCGGAGCTCGGGGTCGATCTCTACTCCGCCGGCACGCACCCGTTCGCGGAGTGGTCGCACCAGCTGCTCACACCGGGTCACCGCTACGAGGAGCTGATCGCGCGCACCCAGTGGTGGGGGCGGCAGATGCTGATCTGGGGCGTGCACGTGCACGTCGGGGTGCGCAAGGAGCACGCGATCCCGATCGTCTCGTCGCTGCTGAAGTGGTACCCCCACCTGCAGGCGCTCTCCGCCTCGTCGCCGATCTGGGCAGGCACCGACACCGGCTACGCCAGCAACCGGGCGATGATGTTCCAGCAGCTGCCCACGGCGGGGCTGCCGTTCCAGTTCGAGACGTGGACCGGGTTCGAGGAGTACTGCGACGACCTGCTCACCACCGGGGTGATCGAGGAGATCGACGAGATCCGGTGGGACATCCGGCCGGCGCCCAGTCTCGGCACGGTGGAGGTGCGCGTCTGCGACGGCGTCTCCACCACCGCCGAGATGAGCGCCTTGGTCGCGCTGACGCACTGCCTGGTCGTGGACCTCGCGGACCGTCTCGACCGGGGCGAGACGTTGCCGTCGATGCCGCCGTGGCACGTGCAGGAGAACAAGTGGCGCGCCGCCCGTTACGGCCTGGACGCCTGGATCATCCTCGACGAGAAGTCCAACGAGTGCCTGCTGCTCGACGACCTCGCCGAGCTGCTCGAGCACCTGGCGCCGGTCGCCGAACGGCTGGGCTGCACGCGCGAGCTGGGGCAGATCATGGACATCCCGCGCCACGGTGCGTCGTACCAGCGGCAGCGTCGCGTCGCGGACGCCACGCACGGTGACCTGGTCGCCGTCGTGGACTCGGTCGTCCGGGAGCTGTGAACGTCAGCTGCGCTGCGGCGGGACCATGTAGGTCGCCTCCACCCGGTCCACCCCGGAGACCGCGAGCAGGTCCGCGATCAGGGAGCGCACCTGCGCGAGCACGACCTCGGCGGAGAGGTCCCGCACCCGCTCGACGCCGGCGACCTCCTCGGCGAGGGCCACGAGCCTGCCCTGCACGGCCTGCGCCTGCCGCCCGGCCTTGAGCTCCGCGGCCACGTCGTCCGAGCACTCGGCGAGCTCGTCGATCAGGTCGGCGTACACCGGCGGGATCGGCTCGTCCCGGTAGAACGCGACCGCGACCCGGCGTACGAGCACCCGTGTGTTGCGCAGCGCGAAGTCGAGCGGCTCGACGAGCTCGGCCATGGCGCGCACCGGACCTCGGTGCCGTCGTCGGAACGGCGAGGACTGCACGACGGACAGCCCTTCGTCGGCCGCGGCACGCAGCTCGGTGACCAGTACGTCGGTGGTGCGCGCGTCGCTGAGCAGCTCGGCCGAGGTCTCGATGTCTCCCTCGCGGATGGTGCCCGCGGCGGCGTGCAGCAGGGCGGAG
>DASSLA010000178.1:0-31459 GCA_035689885.1 Marmoricola sp.
TTCACTCGGGAAGACGACCAGACGGGCGGAGACCTCGTCGATCCGGAAGTAGAGGTGATCGGGGTCCGGCCCGCGTCCCTCCGCGAGGCCCAGCACCTTGGTCGCGAAGTGCCGCCACGCCTCGACGTCGGTGCTGGCGACGCGGGCGTAGCCCATGCTCTTGATCTCGATCGTCACGACCTCCCCCTCTCCTCGTGGCGGGCCAGGAAGCTCACCGCCACCTCACGGAACTCGTCGGCGGCCTCGAGCTGGGCCCAGTGGCCGCAGTTGGGGAACACGTGCAGCGTCGCCTTCGGGATCAGTTTCAGCGCCACCAGGGCGCCGTCGAGCGGGTTGACCCGGTCCTCGCGGCCCCAGGTGAGCAGGGTGTGCTGGCGCAGCCGGTGCGCCTCGCGCCAGAGCATCCCGTCCTCGTAGGTGTCCGGCTTCCAGAACGACGCCCCCATCGAGGCCATCGCCTCCCGGGCGCCCGGCGCCATCGCATCGGCGTAGCGTTCCTCGACGAGCTCGTCGGTGACGAGCTCCTGGTCGACCACCATGGTGCTGACGAACGCCCTCAGCGCCTCGCGGCTCGGGTCGGCGCCGAAGTCCATCAGCCGCTGCACGCCCTCGGTCGGGTCGGCGTGGAACAGGTTCAGCGAGGCGCCGCCCGGACCCATCAGGATCAGCCGACCCACCCGCTTCGGGTGCTCCAGCGCCAGTCGCATGGCCGTTCCGCCACCGAGGCTGTTGCCGAGCAGGTGGATCCGGTCGATGCCGAGCTCGTCGAGCAGGGCGACCACCGCGTCGGCGGCGAAGCGGAAGTAGTTGCCGACCACCTCGGGCTTGTCGGAGGCCCCGAACCCGGGCTGGTCGACCAGCAGGGTGCGGAAGTGCGCGGCGAACCCGGGCAGGGTCGGGCCGAAGTTGCTCCAGGCCGAGGCGCCGGGGCCGCCGCCGTGCAGCATCACCAGCGGCAGCCCACCGCCGATCGGCGTGGGCTCACCGGCCTCGTGGTAGCTCAGCGTCAGGTCACCGGCCTTGCCGGAGCGGCGGGTGCCTTCCTTGGTCAGCACGTGGAGCGCCTCCACTCAGTACATCCCCGGGTCGACCTTGTGACCGAACTCGAGGGCGCCGTACATCTGCAGTGCGCGCTCGGGGTCGTTGGCGGCGTGCACCCGGCCGGCGTGCGCGTCGCGCCACGCCCGCTGCAGGTGGGTGCCGTTGACCAGCGCGCGTCCGCCGGAGGCCTCGAACAGCGAGTCGATGGCGTCGATCGCCCGCTGGCTCCCGAGCACCTGGTCACGGCGGACCTTCAACCGGGTCTGCAGCGGGATCTTCTCGCCCCGGGCGACGTAGTCCTGCTCCTCGCGGATGTTGTTGACGAGCTGCGCCCAGGCGGCGTCGATCTCGCTGGCCGCGCGGGCGATCCGGACCGCCGCGAAGGGGTCGAGCGAGGCCTTCTCTCCGAGGTACGCCGCGCGGGTGCGGTTGCGCTGCATCTCGACGTGCTCGGCGTACGCGCCCATCGCCATCCCGATGATCGGCGTGGTGATCGTGTTGGTGAACAGCGAGTGGAAGGGCAGCTTGTAGAGGTCGGACGTGTTCTGCTCCTGCCCCGGCCCGAAGCAGCGCCCCGTGTCGCTCATCGAGAGCGTGAACGCCTCGGGGACGAAGACGTCGTCCACGACGATGTCGTTGGAGCCGGTGCCACTGAGCCCGACCATGTGCCAGACGTCGACGATGTCGTAGCTCGTCCGCGGCACCAGGAAGGTGCGGAAGTCGACGACGTGGCCGTCGGCGTCGAAGACGAGTCCGCCGAGCAGCACCCACTGGCAGTGGTCGCAGCCCGAGGAGAAGCTCCACTTGCCGCTGAGCCGGAACCCGCCGTCGGCCTGCACCGCCTTGCCGGTGGGGGCGTACGACGAGCTCAGCCGTGTGCTGGTGTCGCTCCCCCACACGGCCTGCTGCGCCTCGTCCGCGAACAACGCCACCTGCCAGGGGTGCACGCCGACCACGCTGGAGACCCAACCGGTCGAGCCGCACGCGCCGGCGATGTCGCGGACGGCGGTGTAGAAGTCGATCGGGTCGGCCTCGAGCCCGTCGAAGCGGCGCGGCTGCAGCAACCGGAAGAAGCCGGTCTCCTCCAGCTCCTTGATCGACGCCTCGGGCACCACGCGGAGTCGCTCGGCCTCGTCGGCGCGGTCGCGGAACGCGGGCAGCAGGTCCCGAACGCCGTCCAGAACTGCCTGGCTCATCCACTACTCCTCATCCGGTGGCGACTCCCACGGCAATATTAGAACACGTTCTAGGTTTCCGTCCACGATGACGCCGCTACCCTGCCGTCATGGCGACACCCGACAGTCGTGCCGTGATCCGCGCCGGTGGCCCCGAGGACGCGGTCCTGCTGGGGCGGATGATCCACGACTTCAACGCCGAGTACGGCGTGACCGAGCCGAGCGCCGGGCAGGCCGCGGAGCTGGCCCGTCCGCAGCTCGAGTCGGGCGAGGTCGCCGTGCTCTTCGCGGGCGACCGGCCCGACGGGTTCGCCCAGCTCCGCTTCCGCCTCTCGCTCTACACCCCGGGGCCGGACGCGCTCCTCGAGGAGCTGTGGGTGCTCCCCGACACCCGCGGTCGGGGAGTCGGCCGCGCCCTGCTGGAGGCCGCGATGGACCTCGCCCGCGAGCGTGGGGCCGACCGCATCGAGCTGAACACCAGCACGGACGACGACGTCGCCCGGGCGCTCTACGAGAGCGCGGGCTTCACCAACGAGGAGGGCGGGCCCGGCGGCCCGTCGATGCTGTACTACGAGCGCGAGCTGTAGACCTCGGTAACCTGCCACGCATGTCGATCAAGCTCGAGAACGTCGGAATCGCGGTCCGCGACATCGAGGCGACCATCGCCTTCTTCACCGACCTGGGGCTCACCGTCCTCGGCCGGGACACCATCAGCGGCGAGTGGGCCGACATCGCCGTCGGTCTCGACGGCAACCACGCGAAGATCGCCGTGCTGCAGACACCCGACGGTGCCGGACAGCTCGAGCTGTTCGAGTACCTCCACCCCGATGCGATCGAGACCGAGCCCACCCAGCCCAACCACATCGGGATGCACCGGGTGGCGTTCTCGGTCGACGACCTCGACGAGGCACTCGAGATCGCCGCGCGGCACGGCTGCCACCCGCTCCGCGGCGTGGCGACCTACGAGGACATCTACAAGCTCACCTACCTGCGCGGCCCCAGCGGCATCCTGGTGATGCTCGCGCAGGACCTGCAGAAGGCGTAGCCGCGGCGTCACCTGGCGGTGTCGAGGGCCCCCTTCGCCCACACCGCGTCCAGGCCGCGCGCCGGCAGGATCGCCTTCATCGCAGCGATCGACCGGGCGTCCCCGCCCACCAGCACGCGGGGCCGCACCCGCCGCCGGGTGAGCTGCTTCTCGACGGCCACGGCGACCAGCTCGGGCGGCTTGGCGCTCTTCCGGATCTTCGCGATGAGTCGACGCTCACCCGCGAACTGCGGGGCATACAGCTCGCGGTGCTCGGGGGCGAGCCCGACCTCGAGCTCGTCGATGAGCTGGTCCATCTCGTGCCACGGGTCGGTGTCGATGACACCCGGCTCGACCAGCCCGACCTCGACGCCGAAGGGTCGCAGCTCGACCCGCAGGCAGTCGGCCACCGCCTCGGTCGCGAACTTCGAGGCGTTGTAGATCCCGGTGAACGGGAACGACACCCGGCCGTTGATCGAGGAGATGAACACGACCCGGCCGCGGTTCCTGCGCAACCGCGGCAGGACCGCGCGGGTCACCGCGAGCGGACCGACCAGGTTCACGTCGAGCTGCCGGTGCATGTCGTCCCGGGACAGCGTCTCCAGCGGCCCACCCACGCCGATGCCGGCGTTGTTGACCAGGCCGTCGAGTCCGGCGGGGAGCACCCTGTCGAGCGCGTCGACGTGCTCGGGAACGGAGACGTCGAGCTCGACCGGGGTGATCATGTCGGACTCCTCGGCAAGCTCCTTGGCGGCGACGTCGGTGCGGACCCCGGCGTACACCCGCCAGCCGGAGTGAGCCAGGCGGAATGAGATGGCGCGGCCGATGCCACGGCTGGCGCCGGTGACGAGGACAGTTCGAGTGCTCATGGTGCGAGGGTGCCGCGGACCAGTCCGCCGGGCGCGAGTAGTGCGCTACTCGGTTCCGCGTCGCTAGCCTGACGCCATGGAGCGGCCCTGGCCGCTCACCGGCCGGGACGAGGAGCTGCGCAGGGTGGCGGCGGCGATCCGGGCCGGTGCAGCGGGGATCGTGGTGGCGGGTCCGGCCGGGGTGGGCAAGACCCGACTCGCGCACGTTGCCCTCGACCAGGTCGCGCACAGGGCGACCGTGCTGTGGGCGCACGGCAGCAGGGCTGCCCGGCCGATCCCGCTGGGTGCATTCGCCGGCCTGCTCGACGTACCCGAGGGTGACGCCGCGGGGACCATCGCGCGGGCGCTCGACGAGCTGACCAGACAACAGCCCCTGGTGCTCGCCGTCGACGACGCGCACCTGCTGGACGAGCACTCCGCGATCGTGCTGCACCGTGTCGTCGTACGACGCCTGGCGGCGGTCGTCGTCACCCTCCGCACCGGTGAGCCGGCGCCCGACACGGTGACGTCACTGTGGAAGGACGACCGCCTGCCCCGACTCGACCTGGCCCCGCTGGACTCCGCCGCCACCACCGCGCTGGTCGCACGGGTGCTCGGCGGTCCCGTCGACTCGGCCTCCGCACACCGGCTGTGGTCGCTGACCCAGGGCAGCCCGCTGTTCCTGCGGCACCTGCTGGACGGGGAAGTGTCGTCGGGCCGGTTCACGCCGGCGTCGGGCATCTGGCGATGGACCAGCGAGCCGGCGATCTCCCCCGAGCTGGCCGACCTGCTCCAGCGGGAGATCGGAGGACTCGACCCCGAGGTGCAGGACGTCGTCGACCTCGTCGCGCTCGCCGAGCCGGTGGCCGTGCCGACCCTGTGCGCGCTGGCCACGCCCGAGTCCGTCGAGCAGGCGGAGGGCCGCGGCCTGGTGCGCACCGACGGCCAGATCGCCCGGCTGGCACACCCGCTGTACGGCGAGGTCCGACGAGCCGCCATGGGCACAGTACGGGCGCGTCGGCTGCGCGGCCGGGTGGCCCAGACCCTGGACGCGGAGCCGGACCCGATCCCCCGGGCCGTGCTCACCCTGGACTCCGACCTGCCTCCCGACCCCGCACTGTTCCTGCGGGCGGCGGAAGCCGCGACGAGGTTGTTCGACCTCCCGCTGGCCGAGCGACTGGCGCGGGCGGCCGCGACCACCGGGGACCCGATGGCGCGCCTGGTTCACGCCGCCGCGTTGTCGTGGCTCACCCGCGGTGACGAGGCCGAGGAGATCCTCAGGGACATCGCCCAGACCCCCGACCCCGGGTTGCGGGCGTTCGCCGAGCTGCACCGCGCCGGCAACCTGCTCTTCACGTTGGCCGACCCCGAGGAGGCGCGCCGGGCAGTGGAGGCTGCGGAGGCCGCCGGGGCACTCCCTCTCCACACGGCGGCGATGTCCCTCGCCCTGGCCGCCGGGCGCGGCGAGACCCGGCAGGTGCTGGACCGCGGCCCTGCGCTGATGCGCGAGGAGCTGCCCGACGACCTGGCGCGCATCATCGTCGCCTCCGCGGTCTCGGCAGCCGCTGCCGTGACGAGCCGGCCCGATCTCCTCGACGAGGCCGCGGTCGTGGGTGGCCTGACCGCGGGAAGGGTGCCGACCGTCGTTCCCGCCTTCGGACTCGCGGACTTCCAGGTGCTCGGCCATCGGCTGGCCGGCACACCGGGACGGGCCGCGGACCAGGCAGCAGCGATGCAGGCGGCATCGATGGACCTCCCGGGCCCGGCCCGGCTGATGGGGCTGGTCGTCGCCGGGCACGCGGCGCTCGGGGGCGGGCGGGTCTGCGACGCGTTGCCCCTGTTGCGCGAGGGGTGGGCCGGGCTGGCGGACACCGCCCACGAGTTCAGGTTCCGGTGCCGCACCCTGCTGGCCATCGCGCTGGGACAGGCCGGGGACGCCGAGACGGCGGCTCCCCTGCTGACCGCGCTTGAGGCGGAGCACCACCCGGCGTACACGCTGTTCCTGCCCGACGACCTCCTCGCCCGGGCCTGGGGTGCGGCCGCCGGAGGTTCGCTCACCGAGGCTCGCGACCATGCCCTCGCCGCGGCCGACCTCGCCCGGGAGGCCGGCTCACCCGCCTACGAGGTGCTCGCCTGGCAGACCGCCGTGCAGGTCGGCGAGCCGTCATCGGCGCTGTCGCGTCTCACCGCCCTGGCCGAGGTCAACCCGCGAGCCGAGGTGGCCCTCGGCCACGCACGAGCGTTGGCCGACGAGGACGGCCAGGCGCTGCTCGAGGCGGCGACCGCCTGGGAGCGGCTCGGCGACCTCGTCGCCGCGGGTGACGCGGCCGCCCAGGCGGCGGACATCCATCGCCGGCAGGGGCGGCAGGGGTCCGCCCTCACCGCCGGGTCGCTCGCCGAGCGGCTGGCCGGCCGGTCCGGTGCCCGCACCCCCGCCCTGGCCGTCGCGGCCCGGCCGCTGCCCCTCACGGGCCGAGAGCGCGAGATCGCCGCGCTGGCCGCCCGCGGGCTGTCCAACAAGGAGATCGCCGAACGCCTCACCGTGTCGGTGCGGACCGTGGAGGGACATCTCTACCGCGCGGGCCTCAAGCTCGGCGTCTCCGAGCGCACCGCCCTCCGGGAGGTCCTCGGAGTCGAGTAGCGCACTACTCGCGTCGCGCTCGGGCCACCGCAGCAGGCTGGACGCACCAAAAGAGCCAACCAGCAGGAGGGGTCATGACCACCGCCACCACGATCCACGTTCCGTCCGGGACGGGCACGAGCTACTCGATGATCGACGGCGACCACGTCGTCAAGGCCGCGGTGCAGGACGCCGAGGGCGCCTTCGAGGTCTTCGAGGTGATCGCGCACGCCGGACCGATGGCGCCGCCGCACGTCTCCCCGTGGAGCGGAGTGCTCCACCTGCTCGAGGGGCGGGTGAACGCCCTGGTCGACGGCACGACGTACGCCGTGGAGCCGGGTGGAACCGTGGTCTGCCCCGCTGGGACGCCGGTCACCTTCGAGGTCGTCGGAGACGCCGCGCGGTTCCTCGCGATCACCTCGGGCAACCGCGCAGGCCGGTTCTTCGCCGACTTCGCCGGCTCGGTGCCGGCCGACCGACCCGCCACGGAGTCGCTGGACACGATCCTCTCGGTCACCCAGCGGCACGGGGTCCGGCTCGCCGGCGGGTGAGTCGAGTGCGCTTCGAGGTGGTCACCGGCGCCTCGCCCGAGCAGGTGAGGGACGCGCTGACCGACTTCACCGACCGCCGTCTCCAGACCTGGAGTCGCACCCACGACCCCAGGACCTACGAGGTGCGAGCACGAGGGGACACGTGGTCGGTCGCTCGCGAGAGCACGGCCGGTTCGCCCTTCTGGGTGGTCGCCCGCTACGACTGGTCCGATCCCTCGGTGATCCGGATGTCGCTGGAGGACTGCAGCTGGGGTGGCGGCGGCACCGGATCGATCCGGGCAGCCACTTCGGAGGGCGGGGGCAGCCGAGTGCTGGCGGAGTGGACCTACACCGGCGCGACCCGCACTCGCGACAAGGTCATGCTGTCGATGATCCAGCGCTTCCCGATGCGGCAGCTCATCGCCCGCGGCTGGCGCAAGGCGCTGGACGGGTACGCGGAGGCGGAGCTCGCCTAGGCCCCTGCGGAGTCGGACTGCGGCGCGAGGCCCCACGAGGCCGGGGCCTCGGGTGCTCCGGCGACCTCGACCGACAGCGGGCAGGTGTCGATCGCGGCCTCGAGCAGCGCACAGAGGCGCTCCGCGGCGTCGGGGGCCTCGCTGGCCACGATGCCGTCGGCGGCGGCCCTGATCATCGTGGGCGCACTGCGGGAGGTGAAGCCCCGTGCGCTGACGTGCGTGCTGATCGACAGTCGCTGTACCCACTCCACCGCACTGGGCATCCGCTCGAGCGCGGCCCGGGCCCGCTGCCTCGTCCCGTCCAGGTCGGCACCTGCCTCGACGCAGAGTCGTTCGGCGCACAGCAAGCCGGCGGCCAGGACACGTTGGGTCTCCTCGGGCACCTCCTCGATCGCCCAGGCGGCCACGGCCACCGGGAGGGTGAGCCACGTCGTGTCGTCGCCAGTCCGGCCCACCACCGACGGGATCAGCGGCACGAGCTGCTGCCGGTCACCGTCGCTGAGGCTGTCGTTGACCTGCCGGGCGAGCTGCCCGAGCAACGGGTGGGTGCAGGAGGGGTGGTCGCTCCACTTCTCGCCCGCCAGGAAGGAGGCGAACTCCATGAAGCAGGCGCCTCGTCGAGGTGATCTGTGCTTCCCGCGCGACAGGACCGGTACGCCGTCCGGAACACTCGAGGACTTCATGGTGGCCTCCTTCATCCGAGGATGCGTCCGCTGCGGCGCAGGATCAAGAGGGTGGTCGGACTCGTCCCACCGGGAAGGGGACATTCCGCGCAGTCCCTTCACATCCGCTGCTCCACAGCGAAGGATCGGGGCATGCCCGCTCGTCGACTCGCTGTCGGAGTCACCCCGATGGAGACCCGGCGCGAGGTCCTGCTGCACGTCGCCGACCGGGCCGAGCAGCTGCGCTACGACGCGTTCTTCCTCGCCGAGGGCTGGGGGCACGACGCCGGCGTGCTGCTCGCGGAGGTGGCGACCCGGACTGACCGGATCACCCTGGGCACCGGCATCGTCAACGTGTGGGGGCGGTCGCCGGCGAGCATCGCGATGCTGGCCACCAGCCTGGCCGAGGTGACCGGCGGCCGGTTCGTGCTCGGTCTCGGCGCGGGCAGCCCGCCGCTGGCCGAGGGCTTCCACGACGTCCCCTTCTCCGCACCCGTCGACCGACTGGGCGCGGTCGCCCGTCAGGTGCGCCGGCTGCTGTCCGGTGAACGCCTCCAACCGAGCGAGGAGCGGGACGTGCGGCCACTGAAGCTCGCGGTCGTGCCGGAGGCGCCCGTGCCGGTCTACCTCGCCGCTCTGGGGCCGAAGGCCGTCCGGCTGGCCGGGGAGGTGGCAGACGGGTGGTGCCCCTTCCTGCTGCCGATCTCGGGTCTGGACGCGAGCACCCGACAGCTGGAGGGCGTGGAGCGCGGTTCTCCCGGCGGCGCTCGGCCGACCGTCGCGCCCAGCATCCCCACGGCCGTGTCGGACGACCCCGCCGAGGCCCTCGCGCTGGCGTCGTGGTGGGTGGCGTTCTACCTGGGCAGCATGGGCCCGCTCTACCGCAGCACGCTGCGCCGGCTCGGCGACGCGGCGGCGGTCGACGAGGTGCTCGCCGCCAACCCGACGCCGCGCACCTACGACGTCCCCGAGTCGGCCCGCGGACTGCTCGACGAGCTCACCCTGTGGGGCGACGCAGATCGGGCGCGGGCAGCGCTCGACCGCTGGTACGCCGCAGGCGCCGAGCTGCCGACGCTCACCCTTCCCCCGGGCCGCACCGTCGACGAGCTCGACCACATGCTCGAGACGATGCGCCCGGACCGGTGACGCGGGCGACCGTCCAGCTCAGGCGTGGGCGTCCTGCTCGGCCCTCAGCTCCAGGGCGATGTCGATCAGCTGGTCCTCCTGGCCGCCGATGAGCTTGCGTTCGCCGGCCATCTGCAGGATGCGGGCCCCGGAGACGCCGTAGCGCTCCGCGGCGTTGCCGGCGTGCTTGAGGAAGCTCGAGTAGACACCGGCGTAGCCCATCATCATCGTCATCCGGTCGAGCCTGCACTCCTCGGGCATCGCGGGACCGACGACGTCCTCGGAGGCGTCGAGGAGCTTCATGAAGTCCACCCCGGTGCGCCACCGAAGCTTGTCGCACACCCCCACGAACGCCTCGAGGGGCGTGTTGCCGGCACCCGCGCCGAAGCGGCGTACGGACCCGTCGATCTGGGTGGCCCCGGCCCGCACGGCCATCACGGTGTTGGCGCAACCGAGGTCGAGGTTCTCGTGGCCGTGGAAGCCGACCGTGGCCTCCGCCCCGACCTCCGTGACGATCGCGGCGACCCGGTCGGCCACGCCCTCGAGGATGAGCGCGCCGGCGGAGTCGACCACGTAGACGCACTGGCAGCCGGCGTCGACCATGATCCGGGCCTGCTTCGCGAGCACCTCCGGCGGCTGGCTGTGGCTCATCATCAGGAAGCCGACGGTCTCCAGCCCGAGCCCGCGGGCCAGGGTGAAGTGCTGCTCGGAGGTGTCGGCCTCGGTGCAATGCGTGGCGATCCGGCAGATCGAGCCGCCGTTGCCCTGCGCCGCGCGGATGTCGTCCTTGGTCCCGACCCCCGGCAGCATCAGGAACGCGATCCTCGCGCGCTGGGCGGTCTCGGCCGCGATCTTGATCAGCTCCTGCTCCGGGGTGCGGCTGAAGCCGTAGTTGAAGCTCGAGCCGCCCAGCCCGTCGCCGTGGGTCACCTCCAGCACTGGTACGCCGGCGTCGTCGAGCGCCGCGACCACCGAGCGCACCTCGTCGGCGGTGAACTGGTGGCGCTTGTGGTGCGACCCGTCGCGCAGGCAGGTGTCGGTCAGCCGGATGTCGAGCTCGTCGCTCCAGGTGCGCTCGAGCCGGTTGAGGGCGGGGTCTCCTAAGACGGTCATGCCGCTGCCATCCCTTCGCCGGCGCGGGTCGCCGCGGCGGTCATGATGTCCAGGTTGCCGGAGTACGGCGGGAGGAAGTCGCCCGCACCCTCGACCTCGATGAAGACGCTCACCTTGGTCTGCCCGCGGGTCTGCGCGCTGGGCGGGTCGAACTGGGGATCCTGCAGAAGCCGGTAGCCGGGCACGTACTGCTGCACGGCGGCAACCATCCGGTGCACGGACTCCGCGACGGCGTCCTGCTCCTCGTAGACCTCGGGGCCGACGGCGCAGAAGATCGTGTCCCGCATGATCATCGGCGGCTCGGCGGGGTTGAGGATGATGATTGCCTTGCCCGTCTCCGCACCGCCGATCGTCTCGACCCCAGTGGCCGTGGTGCGGGTGAACTCGTCGATGTTCTGCCGGGTCCCCGGGCCCGCGGAGAGCGAGGCCACCGAGGCGACGATCTCGGCGTAGGACACCGGCGTGACCCGGGAGACCGCCGCCACCATCGGGATGGTCGCCTGGCCGCCGCAGGTGATCATGTTGACGTTGTCGGCGCGGCCGTGCTCGTCGCCGTTCACCGCAGGGATCACCGCCGGTCCGACGGCCGCGGGGGTGAGGTCGACGGCGCGAATGCCGGCCTCGGCGTAGCGCGGCGCGTAGGCACGATGGACCGCGGCGCTGGTGGCCTCGAAGACGAGGTCGGGGAGCTCGTCCTGCTTGAGCAGCCAGTCGACGCCCTCGTGGCTGGCGTCGAGCCCGTGCTCCTTCGCCCGTTCGAGGCCGGGGCTCTCCGGGTCGACGCCGATCATCCAGCGCGGCTCGATCCGGCCGCTGCGCAGCAGCTTGTACATCAGGTCGGTGCCGATGTTGCCCGGACCGATGATCGCCGCAGTCTGCTTGCTCATGCTCCTCCTGGTGGGTGCCTTCTCAGATGAAGGTCAGAGAAACGGATCCGAGTCCGCCCAGCTCGGCGGTGAAGCTGTCACCGGCGTGCACGTCGACCGCACGGTGCACCGAGCCGGGCAGGATGACGTTGCCGGCCTCGAGCTTCACCCCGAACGCCGCCACCTTGTCCGCCAGCCAGGCCACCGCGGTGACCGGGTTGCCCAGCACCGCGTCGGAGCGACCCTCGGCGACCTGCTCACCGTTGCGGGTCAGCACGGCATCGATCATGCACAGGTCCACCGAGCGCGGATCGGTCCGCTCCGCGCCCAGCACGTAGCCGGCAGACGAGGCGTTGTCCGCGATCGTGTCCGCGATCCCGATGTCCCAGTCGGCGATCCGGCTGTCGATCAGCTCGATCGCCGGGGCGACGTACTCCGTGGCGGCGAGGACGTCCTCCTCCGTGCACCCCTCGCCCGGCAGCGACTCGCCGAGCACGAACCCGACCTCCACCTCGACACGCGGAAAGCAGTAACGGTCCGCCGGCACCGGGCGGTCGGGCGAGACCTCCATGTCGGAGAGCAGGTGGCCGTAGTCCGGCTCGTCGACGCCCATCATCTGCTGCATCGCGGCCGAGGAGAGCCCGACCTTGTGCCCGTTGACCCGGGCGCCGTCCGCCAGCCGGTGCCGGACGTTGAGCAGCTGGATCTCGTAGGCGTCGACGACGTCGATGTCGGGCCAGGTCTCGCGCAGCGGCGGGATCGGACGGCGGTCGGTCTCGGCCTCGCGCAGGGCGTCGGCCACGGTGCGCCGTACGTCGTCGCTGAGCATGGGACAACAATAGAACCTGTTACAGTTTTGCGCCATGAGCCCCCCTGACGCGGACGTCGAGGAGCCCACCTGCGACGTGGTGGTCGTCGGCGCCGGCGGAGCCGGGATGACCGCCGCGCTGGCCGCCGCCGAGCGCGGTCTCGACGTCGTGGTCGTCGAGAAGAGCGACTGGTTCGGCGGCTCCACCGCGCGCTCCGGCGGTGGTGTCTGGATCCCGGGCAACTACGCGCTCCGCGAGGCCGGGGAGGCCGACGACCCCAGCGAGGCCAAGCGCTACCTCGACGCGATCGTGGGCGACGTGGTGCCGAAGGTCCGCCGCGACACGTTCATCGACCGCGGGCCCGAGGTGATGGACTTCCTGCGCGAGCACACCCCGGTGCGGTTCGCCTGGGTGCCGGAGTACGCCGACTACCTGCCCGAGCGGCCGGGTGGTCGGCTCCGGGGACGCAGCGTGGAGCCGGTCCCGATGGACGCGCGGTTCCTCGGCGACGAGCTCGAGCACCTGCACCCGCCGTACACGAAGGCGCCGGCGAACCTGATCGTCACCCAGGCCGACTTCCGCAGGATCAGCCTGGGCATGCGCACGATCAAGGGCCCGGCCACGATGGCCCGGGTGCTGCTGCGTCGGGTGGTCAGCACCCTGCGCGGCCGGAAGATGTACGCGATGGGCAACGCGCTCGCCATCGGCCTGCGCAAGGGACTGCTGGATGCGGGCGTTCCGGTGCGCTACGGCCATCAGCTGCGCGACCTGGTGGTGCGTGACGGACGGGTCGTGGGGGTCAGGGTGCTCCACCAGGGCGTCGAGCGGGTCATCGGCGCCCGCCACGGCGTCATCCTCGGCAGCGGCGGGTTCGAGAAGAACCTCGAGCTGCGCGAGCGCTACCAGCCCCGCCCGACGAGCATCGACTGGACGACCGGGGCCGCGTCGAACACCGGCGCCGGTCACCTGGCCGGCATGGCCGCCGGCGCGGACGTCGCGCTGATGGACGACGCCTGGTGGGGACCGACCATCCCGCTCCCTCGCGGGCCGTGGTTCGCCCTCGCGGAGCGCAACCTGCCCGGCTCGATCATCGTCAACTCTGCGGGGCAGCGGTTCATGAACGAGGCCCTGCCGTACGTCGAGGCGGTGCACGCCATCTACGCGGGCGAGGCCACCGGGGTCCCGCACGTGCCGGCGTGGATGGTCATCGACCAGCGCTACCGCAACCGCTACCTCTTCGCCGGGCTCTCGCCGCGACAGCCCTTCCCGCGCCGGTGGTACGAGCACGGCACCGTGAAGAGGGCCGACACGCTGGCCGACCTGGCGTGGCAGATCGACGTTCCGCCCGACGCGCTCGAGGCCACGGTCGCCCGGTTCAACGGGTTCGCCCGGACCGGTGTCGACGAGGACTTCCACCGCGGCGAGAGCGGCTACGACAAGTACTACTCCGACCCCACCGTGAGGCCGAACCCCTCGCTGCACGCGATCGACCGAGGCCCCTTCTACGCCGTGAGGATCGTGCCCGGCGACCTCGGCACCAAGGGCGGTCTCGTCACCGACGAGCGCGCACGGGTGCTGCGCCCCGACGGCTCCCCCATCACGGGGCTGTACGCCGCGGGCAACGTCTCCGCCGCCGTGATGGGCCACACCTACGCCGGGCCCGGAGCCACCATCGGGCCCGCCCTGGTCTTCGGGTACCTCGCCGCGGAGGACGTCGCCCAGTCAGCCCGGACCGCCGTCGTGGAGGAGGCGTCCTGATGCCCATCGATCCCGACGTGGCGATCGGTGCCCGGCTTCCCGACCGCACCTTCTCCTGGGACAGCAGCGACGTGCTGCTCTACCACCTCGCCATCGGCGCCGCCTCCGAGCCGGGAGCCCACCGCTCCCCCGCCGCGCTGCGTTACACCCTCGACGACGAGCACCTGCAGGTGCTGCCCAGCTTCGGCATCGTCGCCCCGACCTTCCACGAGACCGACCCGCCTCCGCTCGACCTCCCGGGGTGCGACATCGATCTCGCCCAGGTGGTGCACGGCAGCCAGGCCGTCGAGGTCGCCCGGCCGCTGCCCACCTCCGGGTCGGCCACTTTGTCCACGCGAATCACCGACGTCTGGGACAAGGGCAGGGCCGCGGTGATCTGGCAGGAGGGCACCGCCACCGACGCGGACGGCACCGAGCTGTGGAAGGCGCGCTCCTCGATCTTCGTCCGCGGCGAGGGCGGCTGGGGCGGTGATCGCGGCAGCTCGACCAAGGTGGAGCTGCCCGACCGTGAGCCCGGCCTCGACACGACGTACGACGTGACCCCGCATCAGGCCCTCCTCTACCGGTTGTGCGGCGACCGCAACCCGCTGCACGCCGACCCCGGCTTCGCGCAGGCGGCGGGCTTCCCGGCCCCGATCCTGCACGGACTGTGCTCCTACGGGATCGTGCTGCGCACCGTCACCGACGGGCTCCTCGACGGCGACGCGAGCCGCGTGCGCGGGTTCGACGCCCGCTTCGCCGGCGTGGTCTTCCCCGGGGAGACGATCCGCATCCGCGCCTGGCACACCGACGGGACGATCACGGTGTCCGCGACCGTTTCCGGCGAGGGCGAGCGCGACGGCGCCCCGGTGCTCGCCGACTGCGTGCTGACCCCGGTCGACGGATAGTAAGGAACGTTCGGGTCGAGCTGGAGCCCCATTTCCAGCCCGAACGTTCCTTACTATCCGGGAGCCAGCCTCCCCAGCCGCAGGATGGCGAGGGCGTAGGCGCGGGCGGCCACCACCAGCTCGTCGACGCCGACCGACTCGTCGGCGCGGTGGGCCTGGTCGGAGACCGAGCCGGGGCCGAGCACGACGACGGGTACGCCGGTCTCGGCGATGAAGCCGCCGTCGCAGGCCGCGGTCCAGCCGCCGAGCGGGAGACCCGGACCGCCCGCGTCACCGAGGGCCGCATCGGCAACGCGCACCAGGGGCTCGTCCTCGGCGGTCGCGAAGCCCGGCATCGCCATCGCCAGGGACACCTCGGCCGAAAGGTCGCGACGCCCCAGGTCGAGGGCGGCGAGGCGTGAACGAGCCTCCGCGAGCACGTCGTCGGCCGACTCCCCGGGCAGCAGCCGGCGGTCGACGGTGAGGTGGCACTCCGCGGCGACGATGGAGGTGCCTTGGCCGCCCTCGATGGTGCCCACACTGACCGTCGCAGGCCCGACCAGCGGGTGCGCGTCGGCTGCCAATGACCCGTGCCAGTCCCGCATGTCGGCGACGATCTCGGCCGCGCCCACGATCGCGTTGCGCCCGTCCGCCGGTGATCCGGAGTGCGCCGCGCGCCCGTGCACGCGGTAGTCGAGGTAGCTGTCGCCGCGCGCAGCGATCACCGTCTGCAGGTCGCTCGGCTCCGCGACGATGCACCCGGCGAACGGCGGCATCGGGGTGTGTGCGACGTGGTGGCGGATGCCGAGGCCGGTGTCCTCCTCATCGACCAGGGCGGCGAGCAGCACCGGGCCGACAGGTTGCACGCCGGCTCGTCGTACGGCGTCCATCGCGACCAGGCACGCCGCCAGCCCGCCCTTCATGTCGGTGCTCCCCCGGCCGGAGATGCGTCCGTCGCGCAGCTCGCCGGAGAACGGGTCGCCGGACCAGCCGGTGCCGACGGGGACCACGTCGGTGTGCCCGAGGAGCAGCAGACCGGGATCAGGGCCGCCGGGAAGCGTCACGATGACGTTGGGCCGCCCGGGTGCGGCGTCCTCGGCCTCGACCTGCAGCCCGCGGTCGCGGGCGAGGTCCATCAGCGCAGCAGCGGTGGCCGCCTCCTCACCGGGTGGGTTCTCCCCCGGCACCCGCACCAGCGCCTGGGTGAGCGCGACGAGGTCTGACTCGTCGATCAGGCCCAGGACCTGCCGCTCGGTCTCGGTGAGCGTCACCGCGCCGAGCCCGGGGCGGCCAGCATGTCGACTGCGCTGCGCAGCCGGGCCAGTCCCTCCCGGATCCGGTCCGGCGGGGTCGAGGCGAAGCACATCCGCAGCGCGTGCGGGAAGTGCCGGCCGGGCGAGAACGCGTTGCCCGGGATGAAGGCCACTCCCTCGGCCAGCGCGACCCGGAACAGCGCCTCGGTGTCGACCTCGGGCTCGAAGGTCATCCAGAGGAAGAAGCCACCGTCGGGGTCGGTCCAGCGCGCCATCCCGTCGAAGTGCTCGTGCAGCGCCTGCTGCATCGCCTCCTTGCGCCGGCGGTACTCCGCGCGCTGCGTGGTGAGGTGCTCCTCGAGATGGCCACCGGTGAGGAACCCGGTCAGCAACCGCTGGGCCGGCAGGTTGGTGCAGGTGTCCATCGCCTGCTTGGCGTGGATCAGCAACGGCTGCAGCGAGGGATCGGTGTCCAGCCAGCCCACCCGCAGCCCCGGGGCGACGATCTTGGAGAACGTGCGCACCGAGAAGACGAGCGGGTCGCCGTCGGCCAGCTCGTGCAGCGTCGGCACCTCGGACCCGGCGAAGCGCAGCAGACCGTAGGGGTCGTCGTCGATGAGGACCGAGCCCCACTGCCGGGCGAGCTCGAGCAGCTGCTCTCGACGCGGGAGCGACAGCGTCGCGCCGGACGGGTTCTGGAACGTCGGCACGGTGTAGATGACCTTCGGTGGCCGGCCGGCCCGCTCCACCAGCTTCGGGAGCGCCTCGACCACCATGCCGTCGTCGTCGACCGGCACCTCGAGCAGGTCGCCCTGGTAGGACATCGCGGTGGCGCTGCCGTTGGTGTACGTCGGGGACTCGACCACCACGAGGTCTCCGGGGTCGAGAAAGATCTTGAACGCCAGGTCGAGGCCCTGCATGCCGCCGGAGGTGATGGTGAGGCGCTCCAGCGTGGTCTCGTCGCTGGTGCCCTCCAGCGCCTCGAGCAGCGCCAGCCGCAGCGGCATGTCGCCCTCGGTCGCGGCGTAGTCGAACGCGTCGGGCGAGGCCGCGCCGATGGCCTTGGTGCCGATCTCGGCGAGGATCTCGGTCGGGATCGCCTCGGCCGCCGGGCTGCCCATCGCGAACCGGACGATGTCGTGGCTCTGCGCGGCCAGCAGCGACGTGCTCGAGTCGATCACCGACCCGACGAGCATGTCCGCCCGCGCGGCGAGCGGCAGGGTGGGCGGTGTCGTGCTGGTGGTCATGAGGCTCCTTTGATGGTCAGTCCCTGGGGCACGTGGGTGATGGCTTCGGCTCCCTGTTCGGTGATCACCACGGACTCCGAGGTCTCGTAGCCCCACCCGTCCATCCACATCCCGAGGATGACGTGGAAGGCCATGCCGGGCTCGATCGGAGTGGTCGACCCGGCGCGCAGGCTCACCGTCCGCTCTCCCCAGTCGGGCGGGTAGCCGATGCCGATCGAGTAACCGATGCGGGACTCCTTGGACAGGCCGCGGCGGGCGATGACATCGGTGAACGCCCGGTGGGCGTCGGCGGCGACCTGACCCGGACGCAGCTCCTCCAGCGCCGCCTCCAGCCCCTCGGCGACGGCGTCGGCGCAGAAGGCGAGGCGAGATGCCGGGCGACCCAGCACGACCGTCCGCGCGAGCGGCGCGTGGTAGCGGCGGTAGACGCCGGCCAGCTCGACGGTCGTCGCCTCCCCCGCGACCAGGGCGGTGTCGCTCCAGGTGAGGTGCGGGGTGCCCGCGGACTCCCCGGTCGGGAGCATCGGCACGATCGCGGGATAGTCACCGCCGAGCACGCCGGAGCCGAGCGCCTGGGCGTGCTGGATCTCGGCCACCACCTCGCACTGCCGACGTCCCTCGCGGACGCCGTCGAGCGCGACCTGCATGACGTGGGTGGCGATGCTGCCGGCCTCGCGCAGCGCCTCGATCTCGGCGGGCGACTTGACCAGCCGCACCCAGTTGACCAGCTCGACGCTGTCCACCACCCTGGCGTGCTGCAGCGCCGCGGAGAGGGACAGGAACCCTCGTGGCGAGAAGTAGTGCGCGTCCATCTCCACGGCCACCAGGGCGTCCGGCTCGTCCGGGAGTACGCCGACCTCGACCGCGCGGCGGGTGATCCAGTCGACCGGGTGCGCGTGCGGATGGTGCACCAGGTGCTCGGGGTAGCCGTGCACCTGCTCGCGCGGCAGCGAGGCGGTCCAGTGCGCCCCCTGCGCGTCCATCGCCCGGGCGAACAGATGAGGGCTCCCGGTCGCCGGCACCACCAGGCACTGCGGCACGTAGAACGACCAGGCGTTGTATCCCGTCAGGTAGTACAGGTTGGCGGGGTCGACCACGACCAGCGCTGCCCAGCCACGCTCGGCCATCCTGGCCTGCACGGCAGCCAGTCGCCCGGCGTACTCCGCGAGCGAGAAGGCCGCCGAGTCGTGCCGGGCCGGGACCTCGGGTGCGGAGAACAGGTCTGTCACTGCTGCACCCCTCCCACCGGCACCTGCGTGATCAGGCGCTGGTTCGACTCGTTCGCCTCCAGCCCGACCGTGGCGAGCGCGGCCCACATCGTCGCCTGGTTGGCGCTGACCACGGGCACTCCGAGCTCGGCCTCCAGCGGCGCGATGGCGTCGTAGGTGGCCAGGTTGGTGCACGACACGAACACGGCGTCGCAGTCCTGGGTCCAGGTGCGGCGGACCAGGTCGAGCGTGGTCTCGTAGGGAACCGTCCAGATGCCGCCGTGCAGGCCGAGGTTGTGCGCGGCGGTGACCTCGATGTCCCACTCCTGCAGGAAGGCGGTGAGCAGGCCCGTCACCGCGTCGTCGTACGGCGTGGCCACCGCGACCCGCTCGACCCCGAGTGCGCCCAGCGCCTGCACCACGGCCCCGCTGGTCGTGATCGCCGCCGAGGCGCCGGCTGCGATCATCGCGGCCACGAGGGCGCGTTCGCCGCCAGGTCCGCCGACGAAGCTCCCCGCCGTGCACGCGTAGCCGACCACGGCCGGCGACGGGGTGATCAAGGCGCGAGTGGCCTCGGCGACCACAGCGGTGTCACCGATAGCCACCGCCTGCTCGACCGAGACGGGCAGCGCCTCGAACGGCGTGCGCGTGATCAGCAGGTCGACCGAGTCGGGCACCCAGCGCCAGAGCTCGCGGTCGAGGGCGAAGTCATAGGGCACCACGATGCCGATGCGCCACGCGCTCGCCGGGGGCGCCACGTCGCCCGGCAACAGCCCGGCGGTCACGACGCCGCCTGCCCGGCCGGTGTGGTGGCCGCGAAGCCGAGCGTCTTGTCGACGACGCTGTGCGGCGACTCGCCCCGCAGCCAGCGGCGCAGGTTGTCCTCGAACTGCTGGGCGAGCCCGTCGCGCCACCCGACCACGTCGCCACACATGTGCGCGGAGACGTGCACGTGCTCCATGGTCCAGAAGGGGTGGTCCTCGGGAAGCGGCTCATTCTCGAAGACGTCCAGGGTCGCGGCCGCGATCCGGCCGTCGCGCAGCGCGTCCACGAGAGCAGCCTCGTCGACCAGCGGCCCACGCCCGACGTTGACGAGGTGCGCCGTGGGCTTCATCGCGGCCAGCTGTTGCGCCCCGATGAGCCCCCGGGTCTGCTCGGTCAACGGCGCCGCGAGCACCACGTGGTCCACCTGCCGCAGGTGGTTGAGCAGGTCGTCGGTGGCCACCACCCGGCCGAGCTCCGAGTCCTCCCGGGCGGTCCGGGCGGCGACGGTCACCTCCATTCCGACTGCCCCGAGCATCTGTGCACACGCCCGGCCGATGCCTCCGGCACCGACCACCAGGGCGCGCGACCCTTCGGTGCGGGTGAGCTCCCGGTGCTGCCACACCTGCGCTCGCTGCAGCCGCTTGCTCTCGTGGAGCTGCTTGTCGTGGGCGAGCACCGCCGCGGCGACGAACTCCGCGATGGGTCGGTCGAAGACGCCGCGTGCGTTGGAGACCACGACCTCGGACTCGCGCAGCCCGTCGAAGAGCAGGGTGTCGACTCCTGCCGCTGCGACGTGCACCCACTGCAGGCCGGCCACCGAGTCCCAGGCGTCGGCCAGTGCGGTGGAGAAGAAGTCCCACATCAGGAGCACGTGGGCGCCGGGCAGCGCGTCCGACAGGCCGCGGGCGTCGGTGACGACCACGTCGGCCAGGTCCTCGAGGGCCGCGAGGTTGGAGGGCGGCCCGACCTCGTCGGTGGTGAGCACGACGACCCGCGCCCGTCCGGACCAGTGCTGTGTCATCTCCGTCACTGTAGGGGCGCCGCCGATTGTTGACAATCTGCAATCGGGTGGGAGGATCGGCCGCATGGCCACGCTCAGCCCGCACCTCAAGCAGGCGACCCCGGTCGTCGTCGACCACGCCCTCGGCAGCTGGATCCACGGCACCGACGGTCGCGACTACCTCGACTTCACCACCGGCATCGGGGTGACCAGCACCGGTCACTGCCACCCCCGGGTGGTGGCGGCCGCGCGCGAGCAGGTCGGCAAGGTGATCCACGCGCAGTACACGACGGTGATGCACCCGCCCCTGCTCGAGCTCACCGACAAGCTCGGCGAGGTGCTGCCCCCGGGACTCGACTCGGTCTTCTACGCCAACTCCGGCTCCGAGGCGGTCGAGGCGTCAGTCCGACTGGCGCGGATGGCCACAGGCCGCCCCAACATCGTCACCTTCCAGGGCGGGTTCCACGGCCGCACGGTCGCCGCCGCCAGCCTGACCACCGCGGGCACCCGCTTCTCCGCCGGCTTCTCCCCGTTGATGGGCGGGGTGCACATGGCGCCCTTCCCCTACGCCTACCGCTACGGGTGGACGGTCGAGGAGGCCGTGGAGTTCTGCCTGCGCGAGCTCGACCACCTGCTCGTCACCCGCACCGCCCCGCAGGACACCGCGGCGTTCCTGATCGAGCCGGCGCTCGGTGACGGCGGCTACCTGCCCACTCCCCCGGCCTTCCTCGAGGGCCTGCGTGAGCGCGCCGACGAGCACGGCATGGTGATGATCATCGACGAGGTGCAGGCCGGCTGCGGCCGGACCGGGAAGTTCTGGGGCCACCAGCACTCCTCGATCGCCCCGGACGTCCTGATCACCGCCAAGGGCATCGCCTCGGGCTTCCCGATCAGTGCCATCGCCGCGGCGGAGGAGCTGATGGCGAAGGCCTGGCCCGGCTCGCAGGGCGGCACGTACGGCGGCAACGCCGTCGCCGCGGCGGCCGGGTGCGCCACGCTGGACGTGATCCGCGACGAGGACCTGGTGGAGAACTCCCGGGTGCGCGGCGACCAGCTGCGCACCGCCGTGGAGAAGGTGCAGCAGGACCATCCCGGCATCGGCGACGTGCGCGGCGACGGGTTGATGCTGGGCATCGAGTTCACGGCCCAGGACGGCAGCCCGGACGCCGCCGCGGCACTGGCGGTCCAGCAGGCCACCACGCGGCACGGCCTGCTCACGCTCACCTGCGGACCGCAGATGAACGTCGTCCGGCTGATCCCCGCCCTGGTGGTGACCGACGAGGAGATCGACACCGGCGCAGAGCGGTTCGCCGCCGCCGAGTCGGAGGTGTACGAAGGATGAGCACCCGGACAGCGACACGGGACAGCCGCCTGGCCGGCCTCCTCGACGGGCTCCCGACCGGGCTCCTCATCGACGGCGAGTGGGTCGAGGCAGCCTCGGGCCGGCGGCTCGAAGTCGTCGACCCCGCCACCGAGCAGGTGATCACCTCGATCGCCGACGGGGGCGAGGAGGACGCTCTGCGCGCCATCGACGTGGCCGCCCGGGCCCAGCAGGAGTGGGGGCGCACCGCGCCGCGGCGACGCAGCGAGATCCTGCGGCGCGCCTTCGAGCTGGTGATGGAGCGCCAGGACGAACTGGCGCTGCTGATGACCTCCGAGATGGGCAAGCCCCTCGCCGAGGCTCGCGGGGAGGTCGCCTACGCCGCGGAGTTCCTGCGCTGGTTCTCCGAGGAGGCCGTGCGCATCGACGGCGACGCCACCCTCAGCGGGGACGGCGGCACCCGCATCATCTGCACCCGCGAGCCGGTCGGGCCCTGCGTCCTGGTGACGCCATGGAACTTCCCGATGGCGATGGGCGCTCGCAAGATCGGTCCCGCCGTGGCGGCGGGCTGCACGATGGTCTTCAAGCCCTCCGAGCTCACCCCGCTCAGCTCCTTCGCGCTCGCGCAGATCCTCACCGAGGCCGGGCTGCCGCCCGGCGTGCTCAACATCGTCTGCACCTCCGACCCCGGTTCGGTGGTGGGTCCGTGGCTGGCCAGCGGCAAGGCCCGCAAGCTGACCTTCACCGGCTCGACGGCGGTCGGCGTCAAGCTGCTCGAGCAGGCCTCGCAGCACGTGATGCGCACCTCGCTGGAGCTCGGCGGCAACGCGCCGTTCATCGTCTTCGACGACGCGGACCTCGACGACGCCGTCGACGGGGCGATGGTCGCCAAGATGCGCAACATGGGCGAGGCGTGCACCGCGGCCAACCGGCTCTTCGTCCAGAGCGGGATCGCCGAGGAGTTCTCCACCCGGCTCGCGCAGCGCATGGGCGAGCTCGTCGTCGGCGCGGGCGTCGAGGACGGGGTGCAGGTCGGTCCTCTGGTCGGCACCAGCGCGCTGGCCAAGGTCGAGGACCTGGTCAGCGACGCCGTGTCTCGGGGAGCTCGCGTCATGGTGGGCGGGGAGCGCCCCGACGGTCCCGGGTACTTCTACCCGCCGACGGTCCTCGCCGACGTGAGTCCTGACTCTGCCCTGATGTCGCAGGAGATCTTCGGGCCGGTGGCGCCCCTGATCGGCTTCGACACCGAGGAGGAGGTCGTCGCGATGGCGAACGACACCGCCTGGGGACTGGTCGGCTACGTCTACACCCGAGACATCGAGCGCGCCTTCCGCCTCTCCGAGGCGATCGAGGTCGGCATGATGGGGCTGAACACCGGGCTGGTGTCCAACCCGGCGGCCCCGTTCGGCGGAGTGAAGTCCTCCGGGCTGGGCCGCGAGGGCGGCCGGGTCGGCATCGAGGAGTTCCTCGAGATCAAGTATCTCGCGATGCCGCGTCGGCAGCCCTAGGCCAGGAGAACGAGGAGCAGGGATGACGTCGCTCGACCCGATCGTGCAGGACTCGACGCCGACCATCATCGCGCGGCGCCTGCGTGCCGCGGTGGCGAGCGGGGAGTTCCGACCCGGGCAGCAGCTCACCGAGGCATCGCTGGCGGCCAGCCTCGGCGTCAGCCGCGGTCCCCTGCGCGAGGCCATGCAGCGGCTCACCCAGGAGGGCCTCCTGGTCAGCCACCGCAACCGCGGACTCTTCGTGATGGAGCTCGACGAGCCCACCGTCCGCGACATCTACCTGGCCCGCGGCGCCGTGGAGCGTACGGCGGTGCGGGCCACGATCGAGTCCGGATGGGGCAGCGCCGCCGACCAGCTCCTCGAGATCGTCGAGGAGATGAAGACCCACGAGGCCGATCCGAGCGCACCGGCGGTCTCGGCCCTCGACCTGACCTTCCACGAGGTCCTCGTGGCGCTGAGCCGGAGCCCCCGACTGGTGCTCATGCACGGCACCCTGCTCACCCAGGTGCGACTCTGCCTGGCCTGGATGCAGCGCTCCTACACCACCATCGACTACCGGGTCGAGGAGCACCTCGGCATCGCCCGGGCGATCAAGGCCGGCGACGCCGAGCTGGCCGACCGCCTGCTCAGCGAGCACATGGACGACGGGCTGCGCCGCCTGCTGCCGGTCGTGCAGGAGGCCCGGTCGGGCTCGGGGACCCAGCAGGCCGCGGCGCCGGCCCCGTCCTAGGCGGCGCCTGTCCCGTTCGCGAAGAGGGCCCCGAGGCCCGGCGTACTCCCCTGCCAGCCGGCCAGGCGCAAGCCGTGCCAGGCGCTGACCTGGTTGGCGGTCAGCACCGGACGCCCCAGCTCGACCTCCCAGTCGGCGATCCGGCCGATGGTGTGCAGCGCGGTGTCGGGCACGACCACGGCCTCGGCCTCGTCGGGGTGCCCGCCGCCCAGGACCAGCTCGGTCACCTGGCCGGGGTCGAGAAGCCCGGCGTCCTCACCGCTCGGCACGTCGCCGCTGGTCACCGCGCACACCGCGACGCCGTCGGAGGCCAGCAGGTCGGTGAAGTGCCGGGTGACCGCGGCTGGATAGGTCGCCGCGACCGAGACCCTGCGCGCGCCCAGCGCGCGCAGGGACTCGAGGAACGCGATCGAGGTGGAGCTCGCCGGCACCTCGGCTGCGCTCGCCATCCACTGCGCCTGCTCCCGCACGCCGTCGGGACCGTAGACGAAGCTGCCCGAGGTGCAGGCCCACACCACCGCGTCGGGCTGGTGCTGCCGCCGTGCCTTCGCTGCCGCCGGCGCCAGCTGGTCGCGCCCGCCGAGGGCACGCAGCGCCCGCACCGAGTGCTCCGTCGGCCCCTCCCAGGTGTGCACGACCGGCAGCCGCACGCCGCCGAGGTGGCTCTCCAGCGCCGGGAACTCGTCCTCGGCGCTGCGACCGGGATAGAGCATCACCACGCACGGGCGCCCTGACTCTTCTCGGGACATCTCTCGCCCTTCCGATGGATTGTTGACAATCTACCGAAACCTGCACAACAGTGTGGAGAGCCCCACCAGCGCCTGTCGACAGAAGGATCTCGGACATGTCCAAGACAGAGTCAGCCGGGTCGCCCGGTCCCCTCGAGCACGACGTGGAGCCCGCCACGTTGCGCAAGGCGATCACCGGGTCGGCCGTCGGGAACGCCACCGAGTGGTACGACTACGGCGTCTACGCCTACGTCGCGACCGAGATCGCGGACAACTTCTTCCCCGAGTCCGGCCTCGTCGGCACCTTCCTGGTCTTCGCGGTCTCCTTCGTGCTCCGTCCGCTCGGCGGCCTCTTCTGGGGTCCGCTCGGCGACCGGATCGGCCGGCAGCGCGTGCTGGCGATGACCATCCTGATGATGGCCGCAGCCACGTTCCTGGTCGGCGTGCTGCCGACGTACGACCAGATCGGCGCGTGGGCGGTCGTCCTGCTCGTGGCCCTGCGCATCGTCCAGGGCTTCTCCACCGGTGGTGAGTACGGCGGCGCCGCGACGTTCATGGCGGAGTACGCACCGGACAAGAAGCGCGGCTTCCTGGGCAGCTTCCTGGAGTTCGGCACCATCGCCGGCTTCACGCTGGCCATCGCGATCGTCTTCGCCACCGAGAAGATGATCGGCGCCGAAGCGATGACCGAGTGGGGCTGGCGAGTGCCGTTCCTGATCGGTGGCCCGATCGGGCTGATCGGCCTCTACGTCCGGATGAAGCTCGAGGACACCCCGGTCTTCCGCGAGCTCGAGGACAAGGACCAGGTCGAGGGCAGCGCCAAGAACGCCGTGCGTGACCTGTTCGCCAACTTCTGGCCCACGATCCTGGTCCTGATGGGCCTCGTGGCGGCGTTGAACATCGCCAACTACACGCTCCTCGCCTACATGCCGACCTACCTCACCGAGACGGCGGGGTTCTCGTCCTCCGACGCGGACCTGCTGGTGATCTTCGGGCAGCTGGCGATGCTGGTCTTCCTGCCCATCGCCGGGGCGATGTCCGACCGCGTCGGCCGCAAGCCGATGTGGGGCGGCTCCTTCATCGGACTGATCGTGCTGTCCATCCCGATGTTCCTGCTGATCTCGCAGGGCTTCTGGCCCGCCGTGCTCGGCTTCGCCGTCCTCGGCATCGTCTACGTGGCCCAGCTCGCCACGATCAGCGCCACCTTCCCGGCGATGTTCCCCTCACAGGTCCGCTACGGCGGGATGGCGATCGGCTACAACATCTCCACCGCGCTCTTCGGCGGCACGGCGCTCTACGTCAACGACTTCCTGATCGGCGCCTTCGACAGCAACCTGATGCCGGCGATCTACATGATCGTCGCCTCCGTCGTCGGCCTCGTCTCGCTGAAGTTCGTGGTCGAGACGGCCGGCTGCTCCCTGCGCGGGACCGAGATCCCCGGCACGCCGGAGTCCGAGAAGGAGATCGCCGAGATGGTCGCGGCCCAGGACGCCTGACTTGTCGGACCACCCGGAGCTGCGCAGCGCACACGACCTGGCGACCGCCTTCGCCGACGGCAGCCTCTCCCCCGTCGAGGTCACGCAGGCGGCCCTCGCCGCGATCGATCGGTACGACGAGCAGGTCAACGCGATCCTGTTCACCGACGCCGACGGTGCGCTCGAGCAGGCCCGTGCCGCGGAGTCACGGTGGCGGGACGGGAAGCCCCTGAGCCGCACCGACGGGATCCCGGTGACGATCAAGGACATGTTCCTGGTCAAGGGCTGGCCCACCGTCCGCGGCTCCAGCCTGATCGACCCCGCGGGGCCGTGGGAGGAGGACGCGCCCGCCGTGGCCCGGCTGCGGGAGGCCGGCGGGGTCCTGCTCGGCAAGAACACCACCCCGGAGTTCGCCTGGAAGGGCGTCACCGACTCCGGTCTGCACGGCGCGACCGGCAACCCGTGGGGCGCCGGGCTGACCTCGGGCGGGTCGAGCGGCGGCGCCGCCACGGCGGTCGGGCTCGGGATGGGCACCTGGTCGATCGGCACCGATGGCGGCGGGTCGGTGCGCATCCCGGCGTCGTTCACCGGCACGACCGCGCTGAAGCCGACTTTCGGGCGGATGCCGATGTATCCGCCGAGCCCCTACGGCACGCTCTCGCACGGTGGGCCGATGACCCGGTCGGTGCGCGACGCCGCGCTGCTGATGGACGTGGTGTGCAGTCCCGACCCCCGCGACTGGGCCGCGCTGCCACCACCCGAGGGATCGTTCGCCCAGGCCCTCTCCCGGCACCCCGATGAAGTCCTCCCCGGGCTCCGGGTCGCGCTGTCTCCCACCCTCGGGTACGGCACCAACGACCCCGAGGTAGAGGCGGCTGTGCGGGCGGCCGCCCAGGTGCTCGCCGACGCCGGTGCTGTCGTCGAGGAGGTCGACCCCGGCGTCGAGGACTGCGTGGACGCCTTCCACGTGCTGTGGTTCACCGGCGCCGCCAAGGTGGTCTCCGCCTACGGCCCCGACGCCCTCGACCGGATCGACCCGGTGCTGGCGCGGTGCATCCGGGAGTACGGCCCCGAGGCGTCTGCGTCGGACTACCTCGACGCGATGGCGGTGCGGATGGCCCTCGGGGTGCGGATGGGCGCCTTCCACGAGTCGTGGGACGTGATGCTCACCCCGACGATGCCGATCGCGGCGTTCCCGATCGGCCAGGACTCCCCCACCGACTGGCCCAGCGACCTGTGGACCTCGTGGACGCCGTACACCTATCCGTTCAACATGACGCAGCAGCCGGCGCTCTCGGTGCCGTGCGGCTTCACCTCCGAGCGCCGACCGATCGGCCTGCAGCTGGTCGGCGCACGGCACCGCGACAGTCTGCTGCTGCGCGTCGGCGAGGCCTACCAGCAGCTGACCGACTGGCACACCGCGGTCCCCACCCTGATCAGCGACTGAAGGAGACCCGATGGCTCGACACATCACCCTGACCCTCGACAAGCGTGGGGTCTCCTGCACCGCCGTGCTGCTCGACGAGGAGGCGCCGCGCACGGCCAACGCAGTGTGGGACAACCTGCCCCTCTCGGCGCCGGTGTTCCACGGCAAGTACGCCCGCAACGAGATCTACGCGCTGCACGACCAGTTCGCGGACACCGACCCCGGCAGCGAGAACACCACCATCACGCCGATCCCGGGCGACGTCTGCTGGTTCACCTTCAGCGGCGACGTGCTGGGCAACCCGGCGTACGGCTATGAGGACGAGCAGCGTGAGAAGGGCGCGATCATCGACCTCGCGATCTTCTACGGCCGCAACAACCTGCTCATCAACGGCGACCAGGGCTGGGTCCCCGGCAACGTGTTCGCCAGCATCGTCGAGGGACTGCCGGAGATGGCCGCCGCCTGCCAGGACGTCTGGATGGGCGGCGCCCGGGGCGAGACGCTGACCATCGCCCGCGCCTGATCCTGGACCCTTCGTCCCGGATAGTAAGGAACGTTTGTGTCCGCAATCCCGCCCGAGGGCGACCCGAACGTTCCTTACTATCCAGGCGGCACGGGACTATCGCGGGTCGGCGGCGAGGTGCTCGAGCGCGATCCGGTAGCCGTCGATGCCCTGGCCGACGACCTCGTGGGCCGCGTGGGCGGTGATCACCGAGTGGTGCCGGAACTCCTCGGGACGAGACTTCGGGTCGCTGATGTGCACCTCGACCAGGGGACCGGTCAGCTGGGCGCACGCGTCGGAGAGGGCGTAGGAGTAGTGGCTCCAGGCGCCGGCGTTGAGCACCACCGGAGTGCCGTCGTCGGCGGCCTGGTTGAGCCAGTCGAGGAGATCGCCCTCGTGGTTGGTCTGGCGTACGTCGACCTCGAGCCCGAGCTCGGCACCCCAGGCCTCGCACATGCCGACCAGGTCGGCGTACGACGTGGTGCCGTAGATCTCCGGCTGCCGGCGACCCAGCCGCCCGAGGTTGGGGCCATTGAGCACGAGCACCTTCATCGGGCACCTCCGAGATGCTCGTAGGCAGCCCGCAGCGCCGCCTCGTCGGGTCCGGTCAGGATGGCCGGCTTCGCCAAGCCGTGCAGGACCAGGAAGCGGAGCTGGTCACCGCGCGCCTTCTTGTCCACCCGCATCGTGGCGAGCAGGTCGTCGAACTCCGCTCCCTGCCACCGCGTCGGCAGGCCCACCGCGGCGAGCACCTCGGCGTGTCGCGCAGCCGTCTCCTCGTCGAGCAGTCCCAGCGACCGGGCGAGCTCGGCGACGTACACCATCCCGAGCGCCACCGCCTCACCGTGCCGCACCCCGTAGCCGGTCGCGCGCTCGATCGCGTGCGCCATGGTGTGGCCGTAGTTGAGGACCTCCCGGCCCGGGTGCCCGTCCCGCCCGCCGGACTCCTTGAGGTCGCCCACGACCACATCGACCTTCACCCGGATGGCCCGCTCCACCAGCTCGCGGAGCACGACCGAGTCCGGCGTCAGCGCCTCGTCGGGCGACTGCTCCACCAGGCGCAGGATCTCGGGGTCGGCGACGAAGCCGCACTTGACGACCTCCCCGAGCCCGGCCACGAGCTCCTCGCGCGGCAGGGTGGCCAGCAGGCCGAGGTCGCACACCACGCCTGCGGGCTCGTGGAAGGCGCCCACCAGGTTCTTGCCGGCACCGGTGTTGATCCCGGTCTTGCCGCCGACTGCGGCGTCGACCATGCCGAGCAGGGTCGTCGGCACGTGCACCACGGCGACGCCGCGCAGCCAGGTCGCCGCGACGAACCCGCCCATGTCGGTGGTCGCACCGCCGCCGACGGTCGCCACTGCGTCCGAGCGGGTGAAACCCGCCGCGCCCAGCCGTTCCCACGCCTCCGCGGCCACGTCGGCGGTCTTCGCCGCCTCGCCGTCCGGGACGACCAGGTCGAGCACCGTCACCGCGGCCGGCAGCACGTCACGGACGCGGTCGGCCAGGTGCGGGAGCGCTGCGGGCCGCACCAACGCGACCCGGCGTACGTCGGGGCCGAGCATGCCCGCGACCTCGTCGACCACGCCGTGCCCGACGACCACGTCGTAGGGAGCCGCACCGCCCACGTGCAGACGGGTGCGCTCAGTCATGGCGGCCATCCTCGACGACCGCCCTGACCTGCTCAACCACCTCGTCCAGGGTCAGGCCGTCAGTGTCGACCACGTGGGTGGCCACCTTCTCGTAGACCGGCGTGCGCTCGTCGATCAGCTGCTTGATCCGGCCGCGCACGTTGCCCAGCAGCAGCGGTCGCGACACCCCGAGTCCGACCCGACGGGCGGCGTCGCTGAGCCCGACAGCCAGGAACACCACGGTGTGCCCGTGCAGCAGCCGTCGGGTCGACTCCTCCATCACGGCCCCGCCGCCGAGGGCGAGCACGCCGTCGTGGGTCGCGAGCGCATTGGCCACCGCCGACCGCTCCAGCCCGCGGAAGTAGAGCTCACCGGAGTCGACGAAGATGTCGGAGATGCTGCGCCCCTCGGACAGCTCGATGTCCTGGTCCGTGTCGCGGAAGCCGAGGTGCCAGGACGCGGCCAGGCGGCGTCCCACCGTGGTCTTGCCGGCACCCATGGTGCCGACGAGCACGACCTTGGGACGACGCTCCGAAGGAGGCGCCGGACGGGGTGCGGTCACCGGTACCTCAGCGAGTCCAGGTAGCCCTGCACGTTGCGCCGGGTCTCGCCCACCGAGTCGCCGCCGAACTTCTCCAGCACGGCGTCGGCGAGCACGAGGGCCACCATCGCCTCGGCCACGATGCCCGCGGCCGGGACAGCGCACACGTCGGAGCGCTGGTGGTGGGCCACTGCGGCGTCGCCGGTGGCCACGTCGACCGTGCGCAGCGCTCGCGGCACCGTGGCGATCGGCTTCATCGCGGCACGGACCCGCAAGACCTCGCCGGTGGTCATGCCACCCTCGGTGCCACCGGAGCGGCCCGAGGTACGTCGCAACGAGCCGTCCTCGGAGACGATCTCGTCGTGCGCCTGCGACCCCGGGGTGGCGGCCAGGGCGAACCCGTCGCCGACCTCGACCCCCTTGATCGCCTGGATGCCCATCAGCGCACCGGCCAACCGTGCGTCGAGGCGGCGGTCCCAGTGGACGTGCGAGCCCAGGCCCGGCGGCAGTCCGTGGACGACGACCTCGACCACACCACCGAGCGTGTCGCCGTCCTTGTGGGCCTGGTCGATCCGCTCGACCATCAGCTTGGAGGCGTCCGGGTCCAGGCAGCGCACCGGGTCGGCGTCGAGCCGGGCGACGTCGTCGGCGGAGGGCACCGAGCCGGCCGGCGCAGGCACACCACCGAGCTCCACGACGTGCGAGACCAGCCGTGCTCCGGTGGCCTGCTCGAGGAACGCCGAGGCGACCCGGCCGAGCGCCACGCGTGCCGCGGTCTCCCGTGCCGAGGCCCGCTCCAGCACTGGCCTGGCCTCGTCGAAGTCGTACTTCTGCATCCCGACGAGATCGGCGTGGCCCGGGCGGGGCCGGGTCAGCGGCGCGTTGCGGGCGAGCTCCTCGAGCACCGTCGGGTCGACCGGGTCAGCGGCCATCACCTGCTCCCACTTGGGCCACTCGGTGTTGGCGACCTCGATCGCGACCGGGCCGCCGATGGTCTCGCCGTGGCGGACGCCCCCGAGGATCGTGACCCGGTCCTGCTCGAACTTCATCCGCGCGCCGCGACCCTTGCCGAGCCGACGGCGCGCGAGGGCGTCGTCGATGTCGGCGGTCGTGATCCGGACGTGGGCGGGCAGGCCCTCCAGCACGGCGACCAGCGCCGGACCGTGGGACTCCCCCGCAGTGAGCCAACGAAGCATGGATGAAGTCTCCCATCC
>DASSLA010000179.1:0-46508 GCA_035689885.1 Marmoricola sp.
GGCCGACACGGGCCTGAACTGGATGGTGGGGTCCTTAGCGCTCCACCCGGCGCCGCACCTGCCAGGGCATCACGACCCACGCCAGGACGAAGAACAAGGCAATCGCCACCGCGGCGATGATCCCGGCGAGGTCGCCGGCCACCACCGAGAAGATCAGCAGCACCACGGTCACGAGCGTCAGGCCCATGGACGCCATCGCCGCCTTCGCCACGGTGTCACCGGTGTGCACCAGCACGTCCTTGGCCCCGCGGCTGAACAGGAACCGGTGCAGTGCCGCCGGCGCCGTCATCAGGCCGATGGTGACCATGGCGAGGCTGATCGCGACCAGGTAGATGACGCGGTGCGCGTCATCGAGGTCCTCGAAGCGGGAGGTGAAGGGCAGGGTCAGCAGGAAGCCGGCCAGCACCTGGATCCCCGTCTGGGCGACCCGGAGCTCCTGGACGAGCTCGACCCAGTTGCGGTCGTACTTCTCGGCCTCGGTCTCGTCGCGGTGCGGTTCGACCATCGGACCTCCTCCCTCCCATGCTCCTCCCCCCGAGCCTGATCGACCAGCGCCGGACGACTAGTCCGAGGGCCCCTTCCCCTGGGGTCCGCTGTCGTCGGGCACGGCCTCGTGGTGCGCCTCGCCGCGGGTGCGGCGGGACTCCTTGAGCTCGGCCTCGTGGAGGTGGCGGCGCCCGCCCACGAGCTCCTCGCGGGCACGGCGCTCGAGGTCGCGGAAGACCGAGTAGTAGGTGTCGTCGTACTCCTCGACCACCTGGAAGGTCCAGCGGCCCTCCAGAACGTTGCGGCCGACGAGCTCGCGCTCGAGCCGGTCGGCGATCTCGGTGTGGCCGGCGCGGCGCAGCTCGTCGACGCCCTCGCCGAGGGTGAAGTCGGCGGTCCCGGAGAGCCGGTGGAAGGTGTAGAGGTGGCCGCGGGCGACCTCGATCGCCTCGAGGGCCTCGGACACCTTGCCGAGTCCGGACACGGTGAGGTCGTCGACGCCCTCGGGACGCTGGTGCTCGGGGAGTGGGCCGGTCACGGGCGTGGTGTACCCCCGCGGCCACGCCGGAAAACTCCGCTCAGGCGCGGGTGCGGTCGCCGTTGCCCGCGACGACAGCGGGTGCCGTCGCGGACCGGCCGGTCCCGGTCCGCTCCAGGTGACGGCGCCACTCCAGCGCGAACGCGAGCCCGGCGGCCACGTTGCGCAGGTTGACCAGCAGGCCGCCGTACTCGTGCCACGCGGATCGCAGCAGGCTGTCGGTGGAGAGGTCGTCGGCGAGGCGCTGCAGCTCGGTCTGTACGGCGGCGAGCGCCTCCTCGTCCTCGTCGAGCACCGCGGTCGCCGTCTGCCCGAGCAGCTCGGCCCAGCGCGAGCGGAACCCGTCGTCCCAGCGCCGGCCGGAGTCGACGCTCATCGCGATGGTCCGCGCCATGCTCTGGGTGTCGGCGACCCCCTGCTCCATCCAGGACAGCACGGTCTCGAGCTCGCGGATCGACGCCTCGCGCGCGCGGCGGCGCGGGTTGAACCGGGCACTCTCCTCGGCCTGCCGGAAGAGGTTCCACGCCTCGTCGACCTGGATGCTGTACTCCCGCAGGACCGCGTCCCACTCGTCGATGTCCTCCTGCCGCAGGTCCGGGCCGATCTCGGCGGAGATCCGCGCCAGGATGTCCGCGAGCCGACCGGGCAATCGCGAGATCCGCGACCAGGCCGCTCCGTCCCGCAGCGGTGGCCAGACCAGGAGGTTGACCACGAGGCCGATGCCGATCCCGACGCCGGTGGCCAGCAGCCGGTCGGCCAGCACGTTGGTCTCGCTGATGGCGTTGGTCGCGAGCGAGATGATCCCGGTGGTGGCGAGCGCGGTGCCCTCCTCGCGCAGCCAGCGCACCCGGGCCAGCGTGAAGCAGGCGGCCAGCGCCACCGCCATCGCCAGCGGGCCGAGGCCGAAGAAGTGCCCGGCGAGCCAGGCGATGATCACCCCGAGCACGGTGGCCACGACCTGCTGGGCTCCGCTCGAGACGGTCCGGTAGACGGTGGCGTGCACCACGAAGACCGCCGACCACGGCGCCAGGAACGGTTGGTCGAGGCCGAACACGTCGGTGGCCACGAACCACGCGACGACCCCCGCGGCCACGGTCTTCACTGTCTGCGACACGTCCACCCACACGACGGGGTCGCGCAGCACAGCAGCGCGAGATCGCCGTTCGGGGCGACGTCCCTCCCCGGACGACACCATGGGGGAGGTTTACCCGGTTCGGTCCGGGTCAGTCCCTTTCGGGCGGAGTCACTCCTGTCCGGCTCCCCCGACGTTGACCATCCAGCCGATGCCGAACTTGTCCACGACCATGCCGAACTCGTCGCCCCACATCTGCTTCTCGAGCGCCACCCCGACGGTGCCGTCCGCGGAGAGCTGCTCCCAGTAGCCGCGCAGCTCGTCGGCCTCGTCCGGGCCGCCGCTGAGGCTGATCGCGATGTTGGTGCCCGGGATGAACTCCATGCCCGGCGGGGTGTCGGCCCCCATCAGCGTGAAGCCGCTGGGCGTGACCAGCTGGGCGTGCATCACGCCGTCGTCGGGAGGAGCGCCCGGATCGTCGGAGCCACCGTACTCGCCGAACGTGCTGACGTTCAGCTCGCCGCCGAAGACGCCCTGGTAGAACTCCATCGCCTCGCGGGCGTTGTCCTTGAAGCTGAGGTAGGGATTCAGTGTGCTCATGGATCGACCCTAGACCCGTCGGAGGACCCAGCGAGGGCGGCGATGAGTCCGCCGGGGCCGGGAGGTCTGTCCTGACGAGGAAGGCCGGCGCTGCGAGAGGGAGAGTCAGATGGCGACGAGGAAGGGGCCGATGGACCATGAGTTCACGGCCGTGCTGAACAAACGCCCGGGCAAGGGCGGGTGGACGTGCGTCTACCTGCCGGAATCGGTGGAGATGTTCGGGACCGGTGGCCTGGTGAAGGTGCGCGGCACCATCGACGGCGAGCCGTTCGAGAGTGCGTTCATGGCGCTCGGCGACGGCACGCACATGCTGCCGGTGAAGGCGACGGTGCGGAAGGAGATCGGCAAGGAGGCCGGTGACGAGGTGGTCGTGCACCTCGAGGAACGGCTCAGCTGACCAGCTGTCAGGCCAACCCGGCGGCCACCTCGGTGGCGGCGCGCTGCCCCGAGGACACGGCACCGTCCATGTAGCCCTGCCAGTGGATCGCCGACTCCGTGCCGGCCCAGTGGATCGGGCCGACCGGCTCGCGCAGCGCGACTCCTGCGCGGGTGAGCAGGCCCGGAGCGCTGACGCCGGTGGGACCACCCCAGGACCACGGGTCGTCGTCCCACCGCTTGAAGCCGTGGTCGACGGCGAGCGACCGCGCGCCGGGTCCGAAGTAGCGGACCAGGCTGTCGAAGCACTCCTCGACCAGCTGGGCCTCGGTGGCCGTGTCGAGGCGGCGCATCTCGTCGGCGGAGATGAAGCCGAGCAGGAAGTGCTTGCCCTGGCTGTAGCTCTCGAAGGTCACGTCGATCGGGCGTCCGTCACCCGCGACCTGGCCGGAGAGCCCCTTGCCCCGCCAGAAGGGCTTGTCGTAGACGGCCTGGAACTTGCCGATCGACCCCATCCGTACGCCGGTGTGCAGCCGGTCGCGCGCGGTGGTCAGTCGGGCGGGATAGCTGATCCGGCCCGAGATCGCCGGGCTCATCGCGACGATCACCCTGCGGGCCGCGAAGACACCGGCGTCGCTGTCCACCACTGCCTGGCCCGTCCTGGTGTCGATCGCCCGGACCGGCGCGTCGTAGCGGATCGCGTCCGCGAGCTCCTCGGCCATGGCGAGCGGGACCAGGGCCGCGCCGCCGTCGAAGAAGCGCTCCTGCGCCCCGCCGCTCACGCTGATCAGCCGTAGTGCCGTGCCGGGGTTCTGCGCGTTGCCGGCCGAGGCGACGTAGTTGAACATGAACAGCGCCGAGATCTCGTCGGGCCGCACCGAGAGGGTCGCGGTGCACACCAGCTCGAGCTGCAGCCGCGCCGAGTCCGAGACCGTGTGCTCCCGGACCCACTGCCCGTAGGTCATCTCGTCCCAGGCACGCGCCATCGGGTGCCGCCACGGCCGCCCGGGCTCGAGCTGGGCGCTTGTCGCTGACAGCTGAGCGAGCGCGACGGCCGCGTCCGGCGTGCCGAGGTCGACCGGCAGGCCGACGGCGGCCGGGTACGGCGACGCCGTGCCGTTGCGCCACCAGATGTTGTTGCCCTCGTTCCACGTGGGCAGGGTGCGTACGCCGTACTCCGCGGCGAGGGCCTTGATCCGGTTCTGCGTCGGACCCACGAACTCCGCGCCGGCGTCGATCTCGTAGCTTCCGCCGACCGTGGGCACGTTCTGCACCCGGCCGCCGGGACGGTCCCGGGCCTCCAGCACGAGCACGCTGCGGCCGGCCCGCACCAGCTGCCGGGCAGCGGCCAGCCCGGAGAGGCCGGCGCCGACCACGATGCAGTCGAAGGTGTCCGCCGCCCGGGCGGGTCCGCCCGCCACCAGGGGCGCGACCGCCCCCGCGGCGGACCCCGCGAGGGCGCCGCGCAGCAGGGTGCGTCGGCTCACGTTCGGCGGCATGGACGGACCAACGACCCGCAGGCGGCGGTGTCACGGCCGTGTGATGGCTCACGTCGCGCGAGTTGGACTTCGCGGAGATCGGCTGCCTAGCGTGGCGGCACGTCCACCGGTGGCCTGAGAGCCCCGGCCCGCACGACAGATCGTTGCCCGATCCCCCCATCTCGGAGAGGACGTCCCATGCCAGTCACCCGTCGTTCCACCATGCCCACTGCCGCGCTCACCGGCCGCTCGGCGTACGTCCCGCGGCACCGCCTCGAGACCCCCCGCGGCGCGCGCAGCCCGCTGCGCCGCGCGGCGAGCGTTGCCCTGGCCACCGGCACCGCCGTGGCCGGCACCGCTGCGTTCGGCCCGGTCGCCCCGGCCGCTGCCGATCACGGGGCCGAGCACGGGTCCGGCGACGGCTGGCGGGTCAACGACGCCGCCGACGTGGCCGTGAACCAGATCGGCGACCGCTACGAGTACGGCGGCACCGGCCCGGACTCCTTCGACTGCTCCGGCCTGGTGCAGTACAGCTACCGCAAGGCCGGGTTCGAGCACTTCCCCCGGACCTCGTCGGCGCAGGCCGACCGTGCCCACAAGATCGCCAAGGAGGACCTCAAGCGCGGCGACCTGATGGTCTTCGCCGACGGCGGCGGGGTCTACCACGTCGCGCTGTTCCTGCGCTGGGAGGACGGTCACGCAGTGATGGTCGACGCGCAGAACGAGGACAAGCCGGTCGAGCGGCATCGGCCGTGGACCAGCGACTGGTACGCCGCCACCGTCCGCGGCTGATGCCGCTCGAGGCTCCTCCGGGGCCGCTCAGGTCCTGCGCGCGGTGACGAGCAGGTACTCCCACTCCATGTTGCCGTCGGCGTCGCAGTACCTGCCGGCCAGCTCGGCCAGCGCCCGATCGAGCTCGGCGACCTTCTCCGGATCGTCGGCGTTCGCCTTGTAGGCGGCGATCGTCGGGCCGTAGTAGGCCTTGAAGAACTCCCGGAAGTCCTCAGGGCCGGAGAACCTGGTGACCGGCAGCAGCTCGCGCTTCGTGGTGAGCTCGGCGCCGTCACCGAGCAGCGACTGCACGTGCTCCTCCTTGCCCCACAGCGGCGGGGGCTGCACCCCCGGAGGCGGCGCCGGCACGAACGGCTTCATGGTGGCGAACATCTGGCCGATGAAGCCCTCGGGCGTCCAGCTGGCCAGGGCGATCGTCCCGCCGGGACGCGTCACCCGGAGCAGCTCGGCGGCGGCCTGCTCGTGGTGCGGGGCGAACATCACCCCGACGCAGGAGATCACCTTGTCGAACGCACCGTCCTCGAACGGCAATGCCTCGGCGTCGGCCTCCTGCCACGACAGTCCCGCACGGTCACCCGCCTCCTCGCGACCCTTCTCGAGCAGCTCGGGGGTGAGGTCGCTGGCGATGACGTGCGCTCCCGCCTCGACGGCAGGGATGGTCGCGTTCCCGTCACCCGCGGCCACGTCGAGCACGTGGTCCCCGGCACCGATCCCGGCGGCCTCGACGAGGCGCAGGCCGAGGTGGGGGATCACCTCGCGGGAGACGCTGGTGTAGTCCCCGAAGGCCCACATCGCACGGTGCTTGGCCTTCAGCGCGCGGTCAGCGTCGGTGCCGGTGCCTGACTGGGTCAGGTTGGTCATGTTTTCTCCCTGTCTTCATCAGTGGTCCCCCGTCCGGCCACCACACTCCGCCGCTTCGCGCCCCTCCTCCAGTGACGAATCTGTACTGCGACTACTCACCGATCTGTACTGGCGGGCGGACCCCCGAGGGGCTGTACTGGAGTCCTGGCCCGGGGAGGGACGTATGTCGACGTACGGAGAGTTCTGCCCCGTCGCGAAGGCGATGGAGATCCTCGACGAGCGCTGGACGCTGCTCGTGATCCGGGAGCTGCTCGCCGGCACCACCAGGTTCAACGACCTGCGCCGCGGCAACCCGAAGATGTCGCCGGCCCTGCTCTCCAAGCGGCTGCGCTCGCTCGAGCGCGCCGGGGTGGTACACCGCGTCACCGTCGGGCACCACACCACCTACACGCTGACGCAGGCCGGTGAGGAGCTGCGGCCCATCGTCGACGCCATCGGGGCGTGGGGGGTCCGCTGGATCCGTGACCTCGGCGACGCGGACCTGGACCCGCACCTGCTGATGTGGGACATCAAGCGCACCGTGCCGGTCGGACAATGGCCGCGGCAGCGGACGGTCCTGCAGGTGGAGTTCGCCGACGTGCCGCCCAAGGCCCGCGACTGGTGGCTGGTGGTCGACGGGGGCACCGTCGACGTCTGCGACGTCGACCCCGGCTACGAGCCCACCGTGTCGATCCGCACCGACCTGCGCACGCTCACGCACGTGTGGCGCGGTGACGTCACCTGGGACGGCGCCATCGGCAGTGGTGCCGTGGTGCTCGAGGGCCCGCCCGACGCGCGGCGTGCCGTGCCCAGGTGGGTGGGCGCCGGTGGCTTCGCCGAGGTGCCCCGGCCCCGGGTCAGCCCGGAGCACGACGTCCCGGCCCAACTGCGCGCGGGGCGGGACATCCCGATGCGGGCCGCCCCGGTGCACGGCATCCCGGCGCACCCGACGGGTACCCGCGGTGATGCCCCGACCGCACCCACACCCTGACGGGACTGCGATGCGGGGAGACCCCGAGGCGCTCGACGCCGAGCTGCGCCGCTGGACCGACGAGCGCGACTTCTCCGGGTCGGTGCTGCTGGTCGAGGCAGGCCGGACGACGTTCGAGGGCTGCTACGGGTCGGCCGACCGGGCCAATGCTCTACCCGTGACACCGGCGACGCGCTTCGCCCTGGCGTCGGTCACCAAGCTGTTCACCGCGTGCGCCGTGGTCGGGCTCGTGAACGTCGACCTGCTGGACTTCGACACCCGCCTGGTCGACGTACTGCCCCCGGCGGCTCGTCCGTCGACGCTCCACCCGGACGTGACGGTGCACCACCTCCTCTGCCACACCTCCGGAATCGCCGACTACGCGGAGGAGGACCCGGACACTCCCGGCTACGTGGAGGACTACGGCTCGCTGTGGGTCGACCGGCCGGTCGCGTCGATGCTGCGGCCGATCGACTTCCTGCCGATGTTCGGCGACCGGGAGCCCTACCGGCCTCCGGGTGAGCGTTGGCAGTACTCCAACGCCGGCTACGTGCTGCTGGGCATCCTGGTCGAGGAGGTCACCGGTCGCCCCTTCGCCGAGGTGGTGCAGGAGCACGTCTTCGACCCCGCCGGGATGTCGGCCAGCGGCTTCTTCCGTCTCGACGAGCCCCGACCCGACACCGCCCTGGGCTACCTGGCCCGCAGCTCGCCGGACGCGCCGTGGCGGACGAACATCCACAGCGTGCCGGTGGTCGGTGGCGCGGACGGGGGCGCGTTCAGCACCACAGGGGACCTCGTCCGCTTCCTCCAGAGCGTCGACGACGGCACCCTGCTGGGGCCGAGCCGCGATCGCGCCATGGCCCGGCACGCCGAGGCAGGCGACGGCTTCGCGTTCGGCTACGGCGTGCTGCACTACCCCGACGGCCGCTTCGGCCACGGTGGTGGTGACCCGGGCGTGGAGGCCCTGGTGGCGCGCTGGCCGGAGGAGGACACCGAGCTCGTCGTGCTCTGCAACATGGAGGACCTCGCCGGGGAGGCCCGTGACCTGATGATCGACGCGTGGCGCGGGTGAGGTCCGGGCCGCCGGTCATGCTGGTGGGGTCATGACGACCGAGATCCCGGACCAGCCGACGCAGACCGACGCGCAGGAAGCGGCGGCGTACGTCCCCGACCCGCGGCGGTGGCGGGTCCTGGCGGTCACCCTGCTGATCGGGTTCATGGCCCTGCTCGACGTCACCATCGTCAACGTCGCGATCCCCTCGATCCGGCAGGGCCTCGACGCCAGCGCCGGCCAGGTGCAGTGGGTGGTCTCCGGCTACGCGCTCACCTTCGGCCTGACGCTGGTCGCCGGCGGACGGCTCGGCGACGCCTACGGCCGGCGCCGGATGATGCTGATCGGCCTCGCCGGCTTCGTCGCCTCCAGCGCCGCCGTGGGCCTGGCCCCGAACGCGGAGCTGGTGGTGCTCGCGCGGCTCGTCCAGGGCATCGCGGCCGGTCTGCTCACCCCGCAGAACACCGGGGTCATCCAGCAGCTGTTCCGTGGCGCCGAGCGTGGCCGCGCGTTCGGATACTTCGGCCTGACCGTGTCGGTCTCCGCCGCTCTCGGTCCCGTGGTCGGCGGGCTGATCATCGCAGCACTCGGTGACGACCTCGGGTGGCGGGCGATCTTCCTGGTCAACGTGCCGATCGGGGTGGTCGCGATGTTCTTCGTGGCCCGGATGCTGCCTGGGCGACCCGGCGGTGCCACGCCACGGATCGACGTCCTCGGCGCCCTCCTGCTGGGCGCCGGCGTGCTGGCGGTCCTCTATCCCACGGTGAGCGCCATGGATGGAGCCGGTCCAGGCCTGGCGGTGCTGGCCCTGGCGCCCCTGCTCTTCTGGATGTTCGTCCGCTGGGAGCGACGGACCGTCCGGCTCGGTGGTGCCCCGCTGCTCGACGTGGCCCTGCTGCGCCGCGTCGGGGGCTACGGCTCGGGCCTGGCGCTCGGCTCCCTCTACTTCACCGGGTTCACCGGGGTGTTCCTGGTGCTGTCGATCCACCTGCAGGAGGGGCTCGGCTACTCGCCCCTCGCCACCGGCCTGCTGCTGACCGCGTTCGCCAGCGGCTCGGCACTGACCTCGGCGCCGGCGGGCAAGGCGGTCGCACGCACCGGCCGGTGGTTGACCGTGGGGGCGCTGCTCGTGGTGATGCTGGGGCTCGGCGTGGTGACGGTCGTCGTACCGATGCTGGACGGTGCGCCGATGCAGGTCGTGCTCGTCTCCTCGCTGCTCCTCGCCGGGCTCGGTGGCGGGGCGGTGGTCTCCCCCAACTTCACGCTGACCCTCGCCAACGTGCCCCCGCGGATGGGCGGCGCGGCAGGCGGTGCGGTGCAGACCGGACAGCGGATCGGGTCCGCGATGGGTGCCGCGCTGATGGTCACGGCGTACCACGTCGCGATCAACGTCACCGACGACGTGCAGACCGGCCTCCGGGTGGCGGTCGCCTGCTCGCTGGTGATCATCGCGTGCGCGCTGGCGATCGCCGTGGTCGACCTGCGGCGGGACGTGGAGCGGAACCTCGACTAGACCGTCGGTCTCGCCTGCTCAGTCCGCGACGTCGACGTGCACGTGGTCCCGGTGCTCGAGGATGGCGGCGACGTCCTTGCTCCTGCCGGAGGTGTCGACCTGGTACTCCCGCCAGCCCTGCTCGGCCCGGCGCTCGGTCCAGATCCTGCCGTCGAAGATCACGGTGTCGACCGCGAGCCGCTCGGCGTGCGCCACGAGGTACTGCGCGGTGGCCCAGCCCTTCACCTTCTGCGCGGGGCGGATCGGCCGGTAGAAGATGTCGATGGCCCGACCCTCGTAGTGGGCCGACCCCGGCATGTGCCCGTCCTTGACCCCGCCGGGAGCGAACCCGCCGAGCATCTGCTGGCCGAACGCCCGGCGTACGTTGCGGCGCACCGTCGCCGCGCGGCCGGTGAGCCCGCTGGGGGCGAGCTTGTCGCGCTCCTCCTCCCCGGCGCTGCCGTGCCGGCAGCTGAGCACCGCGCGCGAGCTGCCGGTCAGGGCCGAGGCGACCACCCGCGCGTCGGCAGCGTGCTCGGCGTAGTCGTCCTCCTCGTGACGCGCCCCGTCGACCGCGGCCGCGGCCTCCTCGACCTGCATGCTCCGGTAGTCCGGCACGTCGCCGAGCGCGTCGAGGTACGCGTCGATGTTGCCCGGCCGCTCGAGGTCGCGCTCCGCCCACGCGGTGGCGACCGCGACCGACGCCGCACGCGCCGGCAGCCCCCGGCGCACCACGGCCGCCGAGATCGTCGCCGCCGTCTCCGCCTGCTCGGTGCTGAGCTCCACCTCGCGCCCGCCGACCTCGACGGTGCAGTCCGGCGCCCCCGGGGCCAGCCTGGGGATCGCGTTGACCAGCACGACCACCGCGCTCACGAGCACCACGAGCCCGAGCAGGGCGGCACCGGCCACGGCCCAGCCGCGTCGGGTCACCGCTCGTCCCAGCACCTGCACGGACTCAAGTGTGGAGAGTCCGCCCAAGATGTGATGTGGGTCGCGGACGTGCGGTCGAGGGACGCGGTTCCCGTGGGACCCGTGAGGCGGCCGAGGCGTGGCGCTAGCCTGCCCTGGTGGCGCTCACCTGGGCACAGGCGCTGGCCTGGCGGATGCGTCGACACCTGCTCGACCCCGTCGCAGAGGCCTCGGTCGCGGCCGTCGTACGCCGCCTCGGGGCCGTCCCGGCCTGGCCCGAGGACCTGGCCGAGCTCGCGGTGCGGACCCGGAGGCAGCACTCCCGCCCCGGTGAGGTGGCCGAGGCCGTGGCACGAGGCGAGGTGCTCAAGACCTACGCCTTCCGGGGCGCCACCCACCTGCTGGCGCCCGAGGAGGGCGGCGCGTTCCTCGCGCTGCGGGCCGCCGGGCGGATGTGGGAGCGCGCGAGCTGGCAGCGCCACTACGGGCTGACGCCCGCCGACTGGCCGGAGCTGCGCGAGGTGGTCCGAGACGCCCTGGCCGACGGTCCGTTGACGCGGGACGAGCTCGTCGGCGACCTCACGGCACACCAGCTGTTCGGGCACCTCGGCCCGAAGCTGGACGGCAACGAGACGCTGCTCAAGGCGCTGGCCTGGCAGGGCGACCTGTGCTTCGGCCCGCCTCGGGACGGCGCCGCGACCTTCCAGCTGCTCGCCGACCACCCGCGGTGGCCGGGGCTGCCCGAGCTCGACGACGCGGGCAGGTGGGCGGTCGAGTCCTACCTCCGGAGCTACGGCCCGGCGACGCCCGAGCACGTGCAGTACTGGCTGGGCGACGGCCTCGGCGCCGGACGGCGCCGCGTCCAGGGGTGGTTCGACTCCCTCGTCGGCGCGCTGGCGGAGGTGCAGCTCGACGGGGAGACGGCGTACCTGATGGCCGATGACCTCGACGAGCTCGGCTCGACCGATCCGACGGACGCCGTCCGGCTGCTGCCCGGGCACGACCAGTGGGTCCTCGGGGCGGGCACGGCCGACCCGCACGTCGTACCGCCACCGCACCGCGCGGTGGTCAGCCGCGGGGCCAACCTCGTCGTCGCCGGCGGGGTGGTCGCGGGCACGTGGTCGGTGAAGGGCGACGACGTGCGCATCGCCTGGTTCCCCGAGGCGAGCCCGGCAGACTCTCGCGCTCTCGACGAGCAGGTGGCTCGGCTCAGCACGCTCGAAGACCGGCGGCTGCGACCCGTGCTCTCGTAGCATTGGCCCCATGAGCCGCATCAACGAGACCCTCAAGCAGAAGATCGACGAGCTCGACCTCGACAAGCGGCTCAACGACCTCACCGAGCAGGCCGAGGTGGCGATCAACCGCGCTCTCGACAGTGCCTCCGACTACGCGCGCGACCACCGCTCCGACCTCGACCGGTGGCTGCAGCGGGCCAGCGAGACCGTGGAGCAGCGGACCGGGGGCCGTTACAGCGACCGCGTCACCCGCGTGCGGGACACGCTCGCCGGGGGTGTCGACCGGCTTGCGGCCCGCCGCGACGACCCGGACGTGTAGAAAAGGTGCATGGCCGAACCGATCCGCGTCTACCTGCTCGACGACCACGACGTGGTGCGGGAGGGCCTGCGCTTCCTGCTCGAGCGCCAGGACGACATCGTCGTCGTCGGTGAGTCCGGCACCGCCGCGGAGGCGACCACGCACATCCCGGCGCTGCGACCGAACGTCGCGGTCCTGGACGCGCGGCTCCCCGACGGCTCGGGCATCGAGGTGTGCCGCTCCGTCCGGGCCGTCGACCCGTCGATCCACGCGCTGATCCTGACGTCGTACGACGACGACGAGGCTCTCTTCGCCGCGATCATGGCCGGCGCCGCCGGCTACGTGCTCAAGGAGATCCGCAGCAGCGACCTCGTGGCCGCGATCCGCCAGGTCGCCGCCGGCAACTCGCTGATCGACCCGGCACTCACCGCCCGCGTGCTCGAGCGGGTGCGCAACGGCCCGGCCACCGCCCCCGAGCTGGCTGACCTCACCGAGCAGGAGCTGAAGCTGCTCGGACTCATCGCCGAGGGCCTGACCAACCGCCAGATCGGCGAGCAGATGTTCCTCGCGGAGAAGACCGTGAAGAACTACGTCTCCAACATCCTGGCCAAGCTCGGGCTGGAGCGGCGCACCCAGGCGGCCGTGCTCGCCGCCAAGCTGCTGGGCTCGAAGTAGCCCGAAACAGCCCCCACCGGCCGCGGGTCCCACGAATCAGGGACCTTCGGCAGCCCCGCCCGGTGACCATCAGCACTGCCTCCGCCGGAGCCCCGGCGAGACGCTGTCGGTGTCAGAAAAAATAGTACCGACACCAGAAGGGGCGCCGTCATGGCCGCTATCCACCACCAGAGCACCGCGGACCGCGGAACGAGCGGCCTGCACGAGTACGACGACCGCGAGGCCGCCATCGCCGGTCTCGGCAAGACCACCCACCGGGTCCTGGCCGCCCTGCGCATCGCCTTCGGGCTCACCTTCCTGTGGGCGTTCTTCGACAAGACCTTCGCGCTGGGGTTCCACACCGGGTACGACCAGGCCGGCAACCTCGACCGGTTCGGCGACGCCGCCTGGATCAATGGCGGCAGCCCCACCGAGGGCTTTCTCGCCTTCGGCGCCGACGGTCCGTTCAAGGAGTTCTACAACTCCATCGCCGGCGCGGCCTGGGCCGACTGGCTGTTCATGCTGGGCCTGCTGGGCATCGGTCTCGCCCTCACGCTGGGCATCGGGATGCGCGTCGCCGCGGCGACGGGAGCCCTGCTCTACGTGCTGATGTGGACCGTCGTCCTGCCTCCGGAGAACAACCCCGTGCTGGACGACCACATCCTGGCCGCGATCACCTTGGTCGCCCTGGCGCTGCTCAACGCCGGCGACACGTGGGGTCTGGGGGGTAAGTGGGCCAAGACGGAGCTGGTTCAGGAGTATCCCGTCCTCCGCTGACCAGTCCGTCCGCCCAAAGGGGCCGGTCATCTCACCGAGGTGGCCGGCCCTCTGACGTGTGTCCGGGAAGCCCGGCCGCTCAGGACCGGGGCGTCAGCGGGACCCGCCAGACGAGCGTGGTGCCCCGCGGCTCGTTGGAGAGCAGCTCCACCGAGCCGCCCAGTCCCATGGCCCGGCGACGGACGTTGCGCAGTCCGCTCTCCGACCGCTCGGCGGCCAGGCCGATGCCGTCGTCGGAGACGGTCAGCCGCAGCTCCTGGTCGCTGACGTCGACCTCCACCCGGGCGTTGTCGGCGAGGCTGTGGCGGGCGATGTTGGAGACCGCCTCGCGCAGCACCGGCAGCAGCTGGGCGCCGGCCTGGTGCGGTACGACGCTGTCGATCGGGCCCGTCGTGACGACGACCGGGGTGAACCCCAGGACCGGCACGTAGTCCCGCACCAGGTTGCGGATCTCGGCCCGCAGCGACTGGGCGTGCCGGTTCTGCAGCTCGAAGATCGTGCCCCGGATGGCCTTGATCGTCATGTCGAGGTCGTCCACGGCGCGGTCGATCCGCTCCCCCACCTCGGGGTTGCCCGCAACGGCGGCGACGCCCTGCAGCTGCAGACCGGTGGCGAAGAGCCGCTGGATGACCACGTCGTGAAGGTCGCGGGCGATCCGCTCCCGGTCTGAGACCACCGCCATCTCCTCGCGGTCGGCCACCGCCTGAGCCCGGTCGAGGGCCAGCGCGGCGTGGTCGGCGTACGACGCCAGCAGCTCGGGGTCCTCGGCGAGGGTGACCCCCGGGTCGTCGGCGTCGTGCAGCGTTACCAAGGCTCCGGGCCGGGCCAGGTGCGCGCGCAGCGGGATCACGGTGGCCACGAGCCCGTCGAGCTCCTGCTCGACGACGTCGACGGCGGTGAAGTCGAGATCGGCGACCAGGTCAGCGAGGGTCTGCTCGACGAGCTCGACGTCGATCGGGTCGCTCGACAGCGCCAGCACCGTCTGCATCCGGTCCGCGGGCTGCTCGGGCTCGGTGGCGCTGACGACCCCGGCCGCCCGGGCACCGGAGACCGACCGCGCGGTCTCCACGATGGACCGCAGCGCCCGGCCGAGCTCCACCGGCGGCTGCAGCGCCTCGCTGAGCCGCGCGGAGGCCTCCAGCCACTGTCGCCGGCGCTCGCTGAGCGTGTAGGCGCGGGCGTTCTCGATCACCATGCCCGCGGCGCGCGCCAGCGACTCCACCAGCCGCTCGTCGGCGGCGGTGAACTGCACTGCGCCGCGCTTCTCGGTCAGGTAGAGGTTGCCGAAGACGGTGCCGCGGATCCGGACGGGGACACCGAGGAACGTCCTCATGGGCGGGTGGTGCGCAGGGAAGCCCACCGAGTCCGGGTGGGCTGCGAGGTCGGGCAGGCGCAGCGCCTCCGGCTCGCGGATGAGGTGGCCCAGGATCCCCCGGCCACGCGGCAGGTCGCCGATGGCCCGGTGGGTCTCCTCGTCGATCCCGGTGGTGACGAACTCGGTGAGCAACCCGTCGGGGCCGATCACGCCCAGGGCGGCGTACCTCGCACCGGTCAGCTGGGCGGCCGTCTCCACCAGCCGGGTGAGCACACTGCGCAGGTCGAGGTCGGAGGAGATCGCCGCGACGGCGTCGAGCATCGCGCCGGTCTCGGCACTGAGCCCGTCGTCGGGGGTGGTGTCCGTTTCTGCACTCACGGTGACCAGTCTGGTGCACGGCGCGCGGCCGCGCCCAGAGGTCGGGCCAGATCAGCTCGCGTGTGCGACCGGTGTGTCACGCAGCGCGTCCCAGGTCGGGCCGACCTGACGGCCGCTGACCTCGGTCCAGCGCAACCGCAGGTAGAGCGAGCGGCTGCCCCCGGCCCACGGGTCCGGTTCCCTGGTACGACGCAGCCGCTCGATCTCCTCGCGGCCCACCTGCTCGGCCCGACCGCGCACCTGCACGCTCCAGCCCCGTGACCGGTCAGGCTCGAATCCGTCGATCTCGAAAGCGAGCAGGCTGTCGCGGGCGTAGGTGCCCAGCAGGCTGTAGGGCGAGGTGCGGAAGACGATCGAGTCCTCCACGACGATGTAGTTGACCGGCAGGATGTGCGGTCCGGTCGGGGTGGCGACCGCCACGCGGCCGGCCACGCCGGCGCGCAGCAGCAGCTCGCACTCGCGCCTGCTGAGCTCACGGGATTCAGCCATCGTGGACACCTCCGAGCGGTCTGGCATGTCTTGCCTCACTGGATCGATCTTCGTCCGCCGGACTCGTCGCGAGCAGGGCCATTGGTCCCTCTCGGTCGGTCCGTTCCGCCCTGAACGAGGGCCGGGTCCGACGACAGGCTGGAGGCAGTGGCGGGGACCCGCTCGGCACGAGAAGGAGAGGACCATGGACAACACCACCGCAGGCACCATCGTGGTCGGCGTGGACGGCTCGGCCGCCTCGCTGCGCGCCCTCGGCTGGGCAGCCGAGCAGGCTGTGCTGGAGCATCGTCCGCTCACCGTGGCCCACGGTGCCGGCGCGATGCCGCCGCGGTGGGCCAACGCCCCCCTGCCCGACCGCGAGACGCTGCGAGGCATGCTCGAGCGCGACGGGCGCGAGATCCTCGCCGAGGCGCACCTGCTCGCGGAGCACAAGGCTCCGGGCGTCGAGGTACGCGAGCTTTTCCGCGCCACTGATCCCCGTGAGCTGCTCCTCCAACTCTCCCGCGACGCCCACCTGCTGGTGACCGGCTCGCGTGGCCTGGGGCGGCTGCGCAGCCTGCTGCTCGGGTCGGTGGGGGTCGCGACGTCCAGGCACGCGTCGTGCCCGGTCGTGGTGCACCGCTCCGGCCACCCCGGCGCCGTACGACGTGGCGTCGTGGTCGGGGCCGATGCCACCGAGGAGTCGGTGGCCGTGCTCGAGTTCGCCTACCGGCACGCGTCCCTGCGCAGGCTCCCGCTCACCGTGCTCCACTGCTCCTGGAGCTCCCAGGGCGGCGTGGCGGGCGAGTGGCTGACGGCGGCTCAGATCGACGTGGAGAGCGAGAAGGTCGCCCTCGCGGAGTCGCTCGCCGGACTCACCGAGAAGTACCCCGACGTTGTCGCCCACACCGAGGTCACCCACGGCCCGGCGCACGAGGTGCTGGTGCGGATGAGTGAGCGGATGGACCTCGTCGTGGTCGGCAACCACTGCCTCAGCCGCGCCGAGCGCCTGGTGATGGGGTCGGTGTCGACGTCGTTGGTCGAGCACGCCGCGAGCCCGGTCGCGGTGGTCCCGGTGGGGGCGACCTAACCTGCAGGGCATGGCCCGCGTCGCCGCCCTGCTGCTGGTGCTCGTGCTCGCGGGCGGGTGCGGTGGGGCGGAGGACTCGGACGCCGGGGGCGGCGTCAGCACCCCCTCGACTCCGTCACCGTCCGCGTCGTCCACGCCGTCGTCCACACCGAGTGAGACACCGAGTGGGACACGGACGACGCCGCCGGCGCCCACCCCCACCACAAGGCGCCCTTCGCGTGGCGTCGACGTGTCGCACCACCAGGGCACGGTCGACTGGCGTGCCGTCGCCCGCGACCGGATCGACTTCGCCTACCTGAAGGCCACCGAGGGCAGCGGCTTCGCCGACCCCCGGTTCCGCGACAACGCGCGCGGGGCCGCGAGGGCCGGCCTCCGCGTCGGCGGCTACCACTTCTTCTCGACCTGCTCCGCGGGCGCCCCGCAGGCCGAGCACTTCGTGTCGGTCCTGGACGGGTCCGCGGCACGGACCCTGCCTCCCGCGGTCGACCTGGAGCTGGTCGGCAACTGCGCGGACCCGCCTCCGCGGGAGGTGCTGCTGCGGGAGGTACGGACCTTCATCGACATCGTCGAGCGGGAGCGTGGGCAACGCGTCGTGGTCTACGCCTTCCCCGACTTCGAGGCGCGCTACCGGTTCGCGCCCGAGCTCGACCGGCGCCAGTGGGTACGCCGGCTCGGGGCCCGGCCCCCGGCGCGCGACTGGTGGATCTGGCAACGGTCCGACGACGCTCGCGTGGCGGGCATCGACGGTCCGGCCGACCTCAACCTGATGCGTCCGGTCAGACCCTGATGGTTGAGTGACGACATGCACATCGTCATGGTTCCCGGCCTCTGGCTCGACGCATCCTCGTGGGACGCCGTGGTCCCCGCCCTGCAACAGGCGGGACACGTCGCCCATCCCCTGACCCTGCCGGGCATGGAGAGCAAGGACGCCGACCGGACGGGCGTCACCCTGCGCGACTGGGTCGACACCGTGGTGGCGGCGATCGACTCCGCGCCAGAGCCCGTGCTGCTGGTGTGCCACTCGGCCGGCAGCGGCGTCGGCCACGCGGCCCTGGACGCCCGGCCCGACCGGGTGACCCGCGCCGTCCACGTCGGTGGATTTCCCCCGTCGGACGGGAGTCCGCTGCTGTCCGGCCTGCCGGCGGAGAACGGCGAGGTGCCCATGCCCGACTGGGTGGAGATGGGCGAGCGCGCCAACGTCACCGACTTCGACGAGGAGTCGTTGGCCCGCTTCTACACCGCCGCGATCCCGGTGCCCGAGACCGTGCTGGCCGGCCCGGTCGAGCTCACCGACGAGCGGCGCTACGACGTCCCTGTCACCGCGGTGTGCCCGGAGTACACCGCGACCGACCTGCGCAGCTGGGTCGAGTCCGGCGACGTGCCGGAGCTCGCCCGGATCAAGGAGGTCGACTACGTGGACCTCCCCGGCGGTCACTGGCCGCAGCTCACCCAGCCCGAGCAGCTCGCGCGGGTCATCCTGGACGCCGCCGGAACGAGCGGTCCCGCCTGAGGGTCACCGCGCCTGGACAAACGACTCCTCCGCGACCTGCTGCGCGAACCGCTCGGCGCCGACTGCGGCGATCAGGGCAGCGGTCTGCGAGGCCATCGCGGACAGGGCCGTCACCTTGCGGTCGAGCGCCGCGCCGGTGAGCTGGAGGTGCACTGCCAGGTCGGCGCGTCGTACGCCGGTGGGCCGCTCGTCGGTCATGTACACCCCCCACTCCTCGTAGACGTGCCCGTACTGCTCGAGGCGCTCGACCGTCTCGGTGGCGTACAGCAGCCGGGCCCGCCTGCGGGTGTCCTCCCACGCCTGGGTGACCCAGCGGTGCACCGCGATGTGGTCGGGGTGGAAGGTGATGCCGTCGGGGCCGAAGGTGAGCACCGTGTCGGGCTGCACGTCCTCGAGCAGCCCGACCACCCAGGCCAGCCCCGACTGCTCGTGGTCGGGCAAGGCCCCGTCGGGCAGGCCACGCACGTGGTGCTCCCGCACCCCCAGCACGCTCATCGCCGCGGCTGCCTCCCAGCGCCGTACCCGGCCGAGCCGCTCCGGCGGCCACGTGGCCCGGTCGGCGGTGCCGCTCTCGCCGGCCGACGCGGTGGCACACACCACCCGACGACCGGCGTCGGCGGCCCCCGCCATCACCCCGCCGGCGAGGTAGGTCTCGTCATCGGGATGGGCCCACACCGACAGCACGGTGCCGAGGTCCTCCGGGACACGTAGGCGCGGCATGCCGACAGTCTGGACGCTCGGAGGGCAGGACGTGAGGCGGTTTGCTGAGGTGCGACCACTACCGTCGTCACGTGAGCGACCCCGGACGGCCACCGGTGCGAACGCGTCACGGTCTGAGCCGGCGGCTGGCCGTGCTGTTGGACGACCTCGTCCGGATACCGGGGACCCGGATCGGCGTCGGGCTGGACGCGCTCATCGGGCTGGTGCCCGGGCTGGGTGACCTGGTCGGTGCCGGCGTCTCCGCCGCGATCATGGCCGACGCCGTGCGTGCCCGGGTCCCGATTGCCGTGCTGGCCCGGATGGCGTGGAACCTGCTGCTCGACGCGCTCCTCGGAGTGATCCCGTTCGCCGGCGACCTGGCAGACGTCGCCCACCGCGCCAACCTGCGCAACTACCGCCTCCTGGAGCGAGCCGTCGCGGCCCACCCCGACCCCGGGCCGCCGACGCCCGGCTACCTCGTGGCAGCTCTCGCCCTCACGGTGCTGCCGCTGCTCCTCGTGGTCGCCCTCGCGCTGGTGACGCTGGTCCTGCTGTACCGCTGGCTGACCTGAGCCGTCCGGGGACGGGGTCGTCAGACCTCGGCGCCGAGGGCGCTCGCCACCCGGGCGGCCGACGCGGCCTCGTCGCTCCGCGAGGCGCGCTGCAGCGCCCGGGTCAGCAGCAGCGCGGCGTAGTCGTTGGTCGGGTCGAGGTCCAACAGCACGCGCGCCTCCTCGGCGGCGCGCTCGGTCTGGGCCGAGTGGAAGTAGCTGCGCACCAGCAGCTCGCGGGCAGCACGCAGCTCGGACTCCACCGGGTGGGTGTCGACCAGGTGCCGCAGCACCTTGGCGGCCGCGTAGTAGTCGCGGTCCTCGAACAGGTCCACTGCCCAGCGGTAGGAGTCGTAGGCGTCCAGGCGCTCGAGCATGGGCTCGACGATCATCATGGCCGGTCCCCTCTCTCTGGCTCCGACCCCGGCCCAACGCCCGTGCGGTGCCGGGCATTCCTCGGGGGCGTTCCGCGGCTCAGTACGGCGTGAGCAGCTGGTCGACCGGCGCGTAGTCGTCGGTCAGCACCGGGGTGTCGTCGACCCATCTGTCCAGTCGGGCGCCGTCGAGCACCACCCAGTCGACGTCGTGGGCGTCGAGCTGCTCGGCCCAGCGGTCGACGTCTAGCCGGGAGTCCGACGCGAGGGCCACCAGGTTGCCGCCTCCGCGACCGGTTGCGGTGGTCCGGTCGGTGGCGAGGGCGACGTGCTCGAACACCTGGCCGAGGGTGGCGACCTCCGCCCGCGCGAAGGCGAGCGGGTCGTGGTCGATCAGGTTGGCGGCGTACACACCGTCGTCGGTGAGCACCCGCTCGACCTCGGACAGCGCCTCCACCGTGGTCAGGTGGAAGGGAACGCTGACGCCGCCGAACGCGTCACCGACGACGAGGTCGTGACTGTCATCGTCCATCCTCTCCAGCCCGTTGCGGGCGTCCTCGACCCGGACCCGGAGGTCGCTGTCGGTGCGCAGCCCGAGCTGCTCCCGGTCGACCTGCACCACACCGGGGTCGATCTCCGAGACGGTGCTGCGCGTGCCCGGCCGGACCTCGTCCAGGTAGCGCGGCAGGGTCACCCCACCGCCGCCGAGGTGGTGGGCGCGCACTGGCGCCTCCTCACCGAATTCAGCCTCGACGGCGGCAGCGATCGCCCGCACGTAGCGGAACTCGAGGTGGGTGGGGTCGTCGAGGTCGACGTAGCTGTGCCGTAGCCCGTCCAGCACCAGCGTGCGCCCACCCTCGCGCTGCGGGTCCTCGACGACGACGGCGCAGTGGTAGGTCGTCTCGGCGTCGCACCCACCCCGGTCCAGGGCGAGCCCGACGCCCGCGAGGAGGACGAGCACGACCGGCACCACCGGCGGCCTGCGGCGTACGGCGACCTCCACGGCCGCGGCCGCCAGCACCAGCAGCACGCCCAGCCCGACCATGATCCCGCTGACCGGGACGCGCGAGATCAGGATGAAGCCGGTGACGACCGTGCCCGCGATCGCACCGGTGGTGCCGATCCCGGACAGGCGACCGACCACCGTGCCGGTGTGGTGCAGGTCGTCGAGGCGCAGCTTGACCACCATCGGCGTGACGGCCGACAGCAGCGCGCCGGGCACCATGATCGTGAGACCGGCGGCGAGCAGCAGGAACGCTCCTTCGGCCACCTCGGCGGCCGCGCGCACCACGAACGGCGTCACCGCGACCGCGACGCCGGAGAGTGCGAGCAGCGGAGCGAGGGCGCGGTGCGGGTCCACCACGTCGGCGGTGCGGCCCCCGGTCCACGAGCCCATCGCAATCGCGGTGAGCGCGGCGCCGATCACCAGCGTGCTCGTCTCCAGGGTCAGCCCGAGGTAGGGCGCCAGCAGCCGGAGCGCAACGATCTCGACGACGAGCACGGCGGCGGAGGCGCCGAAGACCAGGGCTGCTGCGGCCCCGTCACCGATGGTGCGACCTGGAGGCACCCGCACAGCCTAGGGGTCGCGCCGGTCGCGCCGGCCCCCACGGGATCAGTGCGCGCTGCGGATGGTCATCTTCCGGATCGAGCCGTCCTCGACGTCGAAGGTGAACTCCGAGAGGCCGTTGGCGTGGGTGCTGCGCCAGTCGGCGACCACGCCGCTGTCGCCGAACGTCGCGAGGAACCCTTCCTCGTCGTGGGCGTTGACCACCTCGACGAACTCCTGCACGGGGCTCGGTAGCGACGCCACGGACCTCCTCGCTCGGGGACGGACGGCACCGGCGACGTCACCGCCGTTCACATTCCCGGTCACCACATCTGGGGACGCGACGGGGTCCGCACGCTCTCTACGTTGCGAGGACCGCCGGGCACCCGGCCCGGCACTGCAGACCGGAGCCCGCCATGACCCTCACCACCACTGACATCCCCGCCACGTACACCCCCGAGCTGTCGTTGCTGCGGCTGCACCTGATGCGCGGGGGCTACCTGCTGATGGGCCTCGGGCTGGCCCTCGTGAAGTGGCCGCTGCTGCCGGTGGCCCATGCCCAGCCGGTCTTCGAGGGGGTGGTGACCTGTCTGCTCTCCGCCGTGGCAGTGCTCGCGCTCCTGGGCCTGCGCCACCCGGTGAAGCTGCTGCCGGTGCTGCTGCTCGAGGTCACGTGGAAGCTCATCTGGCTCACCGCGGTTGCGCTGCCGAGGTACGTCGCCGGGGACCTCGACGCCGCGACCGGAGAGGTGCTGGTCAACTGCTCGCTGGTCGTGCTCATCATCGCGGTCACGCCTTGGCGCCACGTGTGGCGGCACTACGTGATGGCGAGCGGCGACCGGTGGCGTTGACGCCGACCGGTCGCCGTTCCCCGCCGTCAGTGGCTCGCGACGTTCAGCAGCTTCTCCTTGGTGCCGTCCGGGTCGTCCCCGGCGTTCCAGTCCGTCGTCGCCGAGCCGAGCAGCGCGCTGCGGATCGACGCCGGGGTGGCCGAGGGGTTGCCGGCAGCCACGAGCGCGGCGCCACCGGCCACGTGCGGCGACGCCATCGACGTACCAGAGATGGTGCTGTAGCCACCGCTCTTCCAGGTGCTCGCGATGCAGACGCCCGGCGCGATGATGTCGACGTCCTTGCCGAAGTTGGAGAACGCCGCGAACGTGTCGTCCTCGTCGGCGCGGCACGTGGACGCGGCGCCGCCGCCGGAGCGACCGTCGAAGTCGGCGAGGGCGCTCACCGTGATGACCTCGTCGTACGCCGCCGGCGTGGACTGGGCCGCGTCGGCCGAGTCGTTGCCCGCGGCCACGACGAAGGTGACCCCGGCGTCGACCGCCGAGCAGATGGCGGTGTGCATGGCGTCGTCGTCGGAGCGCCCGCAGTTCCCGTCGTCGGTGCCGGCGCCGCCGAGGCTCATGTTGGCCACCTCGATCTCGTTCGCGTGGGCGGCGACGTAGTCGATCCCGCAGATGACGTCGGAGTTGAGCCCGCTGCCGAGGGCGTTGAGCACCTTGACCGGCCAGATCCGCGCGCCGGGCGCCACTCCGACGACCCCGGTGGCGTTGTCGAGCGCGCCGATCGTCCCGGCGACGTGGGAGCCGTGGCCGTGGCCGTCGTCGGCGTTGAGGCCCAGCAGCGCGCAGTTCTTCGCACCGGCGCGGTAGACGTTGAGGTCGGGGTGGTCGAGGTCCACGCCCGTGTCGATCACCGCGACGTCCACATTCACTCGCTGGTCGGCGCCGTCGACGGCCGCGGTCGGGCTCAGGTCCGCGTCCACGCGATCGACGCCGGTCGGCGTGCTCTGCGCGGTGGACCGCACCGGCGTGTCCACCTGGACCGACTCGACACCCGGGAGGCTCTCGACCAGCGCTGCGGTCGTCGGCGTCAGCTTCGCCGAGTAGCCCTGCAGGGCCGAGGAGTAGACGTGTCCGAGGTCGAAGCCGAAGCGGTCGGCGTGGAGCGTCGCGACGGTTCGCGAGACCACGGAGTCCTCGAGCACGACGATGTAGCCACGCGTCTGGTCGCTGGTGGGGACGGGTGCGCTGGCCGCACCGGCGGTGGCCGTCGCGCCGCCGGCGAGCATGAGCGCTAGCGCCGCCGCCGCGGCTGTGAGAGCTGGTCGCATGAGTGTTCCCTTGCGGTGAGGGGGCCGCCCGAGTGGCGCCCCGGCCTCCCTCGCAACGGAACCCTCGGGGTGGGAGTCACGCCTCGCGACGCGCAGGTCTGTGCACTTTCGCGACTCTGCAAGTCCTCCGGCAGGTTGAGTGCGCCGGCGTCAGTGCGCCATGTCCACGAACCGCGAGTAGTGGCCCTGGAAGCTGACCACCACGTCACGGGTGGGGCCGTTGCGGTGCTTGGCGACGATGATGTCGGCCTCGCCCGCCCGGGGCGACTCCCGCTCGTAGACGTCCTCGCGGTGGAGCAGCATCACGATGTCGGCGTCCTGCTCGATCGAGCCGGACTCACGCAGATCGCTCATCATCGGGCGCTTGTCCGAGCGCTGCTCGGGACCCCGGTTGAGCTGGGACAGCGCGATGATCGGGACGTCGAGCTCCTTGGCGAGGAGCTTGATCTGCCGAGAGAACTCCGAGACCTCGACCTGGCGCGACTCGACCTTCTTGCCGCTGGTCATCAGCTGCAGGTAGTCGATCACGATCAGCTTGAGGTCGTGCCGCTGCTTGAGTCGCCGGGCCTTGGCGCGGATCTCCATCATCGTCATGTTGGGGCTGTCGTCGATGAACATCGGGGCGGCGGAGACCTGGCTCATCTTGGGGCCGAGCTTGTTCCAGTCGTCCTCGCCCATCGGGCCCTTGCGGATGTTGTTGAGGGGGATCTTGGCCTCGGCCGAGAGCAGCCGCATGGTGATCTCGCTCTTGGACATCTCCAGGCTGAAGATCACGCTGGTCAGGTTGTTGTGGATCGACGCGGCGCGGCAGAAGTCCAGCGCCAGCGTCGACTTGCCGACCGCCGGGCGCGCGGCGACGATGATCATCTGCCCGCCGGAGAAGCCGTTGATCAGCTCGTCGAGGTCCGCGAAGCCGGTGGGCACGCCGCCGGTGGTGCCGTCGTTGTTGGAGATGGCCTCGATCTCGTCGAGGGTCGACTCCATGATCGCGGAGAGCGGCGCGTAGTCCTCCTGCTGCCGCTTCTCCCCGATCGCGTAGATCTCCTGCTGCGCGACGTCGACGGTGGAGTCCACGTCGCCCTCGCCGGCGTACCCGAGCTGGGCGATCTTGGTGCCGGCGTCGACGAGGCGGCGCAGGATGGCCTTCTCGCGCACGATGGTGGCGTAGTAGCTGGCGTTGGCCGCGATCGGCACGCTCGCCGACAGGGTGTGGAGGTACGGCGCGCCGCCGACCTTCTGCAGCTCACCGCGACGCTGCAGCTCGGCGGCGACAGTGACCGGGTCCGCCGGCTCGCCGCGGCCGTAGAGGTCGACGATCGCGTCGTAGATGGTCTCGTGCGCCGGCCGGTAGAAGTCGGCGCCGCCGATCTGCTCGTTGACGTCGGCGATCGCGTCCTTGGAGATCAGCATCGAGCCGAGCACGCTCTGCTCGGCGTCGGAGTCCTGCGGGGGCATCCGGCCCGACCAGTGCTCCTGGTTGCCCGTGGTGTCGTCGCCGAAGCCGGAGGCGTAGGAGGGCGGCCACGACTCGCTCATCGCCACCCCCGCGGGGCCGACCTGCCCCGACGACTCCGTCATGCTCGTCCGCCCTTCATCGCCTGCACGCTGGTCATCGCTCCTGCTGGGTGTCCTGGCTGGTCTGTCGGTGGTCTGGCTGGCTGGTCCGATCGGGTCCCGGTGACTGGTGCGCCGAACGCTAGGGGCCACCACCGACAGCCCTGCTCGAGCTTCTGCTCGATCCCCTGTCCGACCTGGCAGGCCGACCCGGGAGGGTCTGGTCACGGGCGATCCGGTGACCGGACCCGGCAGACCGTAAGCCCGCGCGCGACCCCGGACCAAGTGCGTCATCCACAGGTACCTGTGGATAACCCTGTTGATCGTGTGGAACACGCCGCCGGAGGTGTGCACAGCCTGTTGGTGGACATGTGGACAACTACCCGGCTTCACCGGCCAAACCGCCTCTGACCTGCGAGAACACGAGCTCGCAGGCTGTGGAGAAAAGAAATTGTGAGGCAATTCTCCGTACCTGGGTCCGGGGTTCCGTCCGGAAGTTCGTTTGTCGACAAAGCCCCTCGAGGCCCGGTTACCCACAGCCACCCCCGGGTTTTGCACAGGTTTCGGTGGCGCCTAGCCTCAGCCCGTGGTATCGGCAGCGGAGAGTCCTGGTCAGAGCACCCGCGCGGTGGACCGGGAGATCCTCCGACTCGCTGTCCCGGCCTTCCTCGCCCTGGTCGCCGAGCCGATGTTCCTGCTCGCCGACTCGGCCATCGTCGGGCACCTCGGCACCCCCGAGCTGGCCGCGCTCGGGATCGCCTCGGCGGTGCTGGGGACGCTGGTCAGCCTCTGCATCTTCCTCGCCTACGGGACCACCGCGTCGGTCGCCCGCCAGATCGGCGCCGGGCACACCCGCGACGCGCTCACCCAGGGCATCGACGGGCTCTGGCTCGCCACCGGGATCGGGGTGGCCGTCACGGTCGTGGGCGTCCCCGCGACCCCCGGGCTGGTGGCGCTGTTCGAGCCCACTCCCGCGGTCGCCGACCTCGCCGCGACCTACCTGCGGATCGCGTTCCTCGGCGCCGTGCCCCTGCTGCTGATGCTCGCCGCGACCGGGGTGCTCCGCGGCCTGCAGGACACGAAGACCCCGCTCTACGTCGCGGTGACCGGCAACCTGGCCAACATCGTGCTCAACGTGGCCCTGGTCTACGGCGTCGGCCTCGGCATCGCCGGGTCTGCGATCGGCACCCTGCTGGCCCAGCTCGGCTCGGCGGGGGCGCTCGTCTGGGTCGTGGTGCGCGGCGCCCGTCGGGAGTCCGCCGCACTGCGTCCGGACCTCCCCGGCATCCGGCAGGCCGGGCGGGCCGGCGTACCGCTGATCATGCGCACGCTGTGCCTGCGCGCCTCCCTCCTGGTGATGACGTACGCCGCGGCCCGACTCGGCGAGGCCGACCTGGCCACGATGCAGCTGGCGCTCACGCTCTGGACCTTCCTCGCCTTCGCGCTGGACGCGGTCGCCATCGCGGCGCAGGCGATCACCGGTCGCTACCTCGGCGCCGCGGACGCCGAGGGCACCCGCCGGGTCACCGACCGGATGCGGACCTGGGGCTGGCTCAGCGGCGTGGTCACCGGACTGGGACTGGCCGCGGCCGCACCCTTCCTCGGTGGACTGTTCACCGGCGACGACAACGTGCGCGACCTGCTGGTGGGTGTCCTGCTCGTCGCCGCCCTCGCGCAACCCGTGGCGGGCATCGTCTTCGTGCTCGACGGCGTGCTCATCGGCGCCGGCGACGCGGTCTACCTGGCGTGGGCGCAGCTCGCCTCGCTGGTGCTGTTCGCCCCGGCGGCGTGGGTCTGCGTCGCCGTGCCCGACGACCACGGCCTCACGTTGCTCTGGGTCGCGTTCGCGGTCTTCTTCATGGGCACGCGCGCGGTCACCCTGCTGCTGCGCGCCAACGGGGACGCCTGGATGCGGCTGGGCGCCGAGGGCGTCACTGGCGGGCGAGGAAGGCTCTGATCGCCTCGCGCGGGCGGTCGGTGATCTCCGGTCCGTGGGTGAACGCGGCGACCGCGTAGTCCAGCTCCGCCAGCCGGCGCGCGGTCTGCTTGGTCAGCGCGAAGTTGCTGCACAGCATCTTCGGCGGCCACCGGGTGCCCAGCACGTTGAAGAGCGCGTCACCGGTGATCAGGGTCCCGGTCGGCTCGTGGACGTAGGACGCGTGACCGGGCGAGTGGCCCGGCGTGTGCACCACCCGCAGGCCGCCGGCCACGTCGAGCAGCTGGCCGTCGGTGAGCTCCTCGCCCACCGGCGACGGCTCGATGTCGGGGTCCGGGAGCTTGCGGAAGAGCCGACCGAGCCGCGAGGCCGGGTCGGCGTCGGGCAGGGTGCCGGTCCGGACGAACTCCGCGTCGTCCTCGTGCACGTCGACGGGCTTGCCGGTCTCCCGGGCGACGTACGCCGCCCCACCGGCGTGGTCGGGATGGCAGTGCGTCAGCAGCAGGCGGGTGACGTCGGAGGGACCCGAGCCGATCGAGCGGAGCGCCGCGAGCACCCTCGGGCCCGACTTCGCCACGCCCATGTCGACGAGCGTCACCTGGCCGTCGTCGTCTCGGAACATGAAGCCGTTGACGAAGTCGCCGATCAACGGGATGCGCCAGACGCCGGGTGCCAGCTCGACGGTCAAGCTCCTCGCCATGCGCCGGACAATACGCTGGCGCCCATGTCCCCGCTCCAGAAGATCGCCATGGGGCTGGTGATCGTCGTGGGCCGGGCACTCTTCCCGCCGAACCCGTCCCCGGACTGGCGGGTGTACGACGCCCTGCCGGACCCGCTCGGCTGGCTGCTCGTCGTCGCCGGCACCCTCGGCCTGGCCCGGACCGAGCAGGCGTTCCGGTCGCTGCCCTGGCTCGCCGGCCTCGCGGGCGCCGTCAGCGTGCCGATGTGGTTCCCGCAGGTCAACCACCGACTCGACGCGTCCGGGGAGTGGTACGCCTCGCTGCCCCAGCTTGCCTTCTGCCTGGTCCTGGCGCTGGTCGTCGGCCGGACCGGGGCCGACCGGCAGCCTGCCGACGACTACGTCGCGAAGCGCTTCGGACTGCTGGTGTGGGGGTTCGCCCTGCTCACCGTCCTGCCGGTGGTCGCCCTCGGCGGCGAGGTGACCTGGCTGGAGGACCCGACCCAATTCCTCTCGGTGCTGGTCAACGTCGTCCTGATCTACCTCCTGTTCCGGGTGCACCGCCGGGAGTGGCTCGGCGGGCCCGGGCCGCTCGAGGTGGGCCTACCCTCGGGGTCGTGACCTCGCCGTACCCGATGCGCACCGAGCGCCTTCTGCTGCGCCTGATGCGCCCGGACGATGCCGCGACCCACGCCGCGTACCGCAACGACCCGGAGATCGCCAGGCACCAGCTCTGGGAGCTGCCCTACCCGGTGGAGAAGGCCCGCGCCTCGCTGGCGGAGCAGAAGGATCGCGACGACATCGCGCTCGGCGAGTGGACCACTCTTGCTGTGGAGCTCGACGGCACGGTGATCGGCGACGTCGTCACCCAGGTCCACGAGACCGGCGGGGTCGCCGAGGTGGGCTACACCCTCGCCCGGGCGTTCCACGGCCACGGCTACGCCACCGAGGCGGCGCTGGCCCTGGTCACCGACCTGGTCGACCGCATCGGGGTGCAGCGCGTGTACGGCGAGCTCGACCCGAGCAATGTCGCCTCGCAGCGGGTGCTGGAGCGCATCGGGCTGGTGATGGAGTCGATCACGCGCAAGTCGTTCCTGTGGCGCGGCGAGTGGACCGACAACATGTCCTACGCCGCCACCGCGGAGGAGTGGCGGGCGTGGCGCGATCGGCCCACGGACCCCCCGGCAGAGCTGCGCCTCGTGCCCCTGACGGAGGAGAGCCACCGGGCCTACGGCCGGCTGGAGACCCACTACTCCGAGCAGCGGTTCGTCGCGCCGATGTGGCAGTCGTACGCCGACGCGCTCTTCCCCGAGATCGTCGACGGGGCGCCGGTGGTCCCCCGGATGTACGGCGTGGAGGCAGACGGCGAGCCCGCGGCGTTCGTGATGATCGCCGAGCGGACGGGCGCCCATCCGGAGCCGTTCCTGTGGCGGCTCCTGGTCGACCGACGCCACCAGCGCCGCGGCATCGGCGGACGCGCCCTGGACCTGCTCGAGCACCAGCTGCGCTCGGAGGGGTGCACCAGCCTGCTGACCAGCTGGCACGTCGGACCGGGCGGCCCGCAACCGTTCTACCTCGCGCGCGGGTTCACCGAGACCGGCCAGGTGGTCGACGGCGAGGTCGAGGCCCGGGTCTCCCTGGTGCCGACGAGCGCCTAGTCGACCGCCGAGCCAGCGACGGCGCCGTACTCACCCACCAGAACGGCCACTCACCCCACGTTGCAACATGGGGGAAGTGGCCGTTTCACTGGTGAACGTGTGAAACCGTCAGCCGGCAACGACGTTCAGGTTGACCTGCGCCTCGACCTCGTCGTGCACCTTCACCGTGACGGTGTGGGCGCCGAGCGACTTGATCGGGTTGTCGACCATGATCGTGCGCTTGTCGACCTGGGCACCGGCCTCGTTGATCGCCTCGGCGATGTCGGCGGCCGTGACCGCGCCGAACAGGCGACCGCCCTCGCCCGCGCGGACGCGGACCTGGTAGGTCGAGCCCTCGAGCTTGGCCTTCACCTCGGTCGCGTGGTCGGCGTCGCGCACGCTGCGAGCGTTGCGGGCCTTCTTGATGGACTCGATCGTGCGCTCGCCGCCGCGCGTCCAGCGGATGGCGAAGCCGCGCGGGATGAGGTAGTTGCGGCCGTAGCCGTCCTTGACCTCGACCACGTCGCCGGCGGCGCCGAGTCCGGTGACCTCCTGGGTCAGGATGAGCTTCATCTCTGTCCCCTTCCTCAGCGAGCCGTCGACGTGTAGGGCAGCAGCGCGACCTCACGGGCGTTCTTCACGGCCGTGGCCACGTCGCGCTGGTGCTGCACGCAGTTGCCGGTGACCCGACGGGCACGGATCTTGCCGCGGTCGGAGATGAACTTGCGGAGGAGGTTCGTGTCCTTGTAGTCGACGTACGTGACCTTCTCCTTGCAGAACTGGCAAACCTTCTTCTTCGGCTTGCGAATCACTGCCTTGGCCATTGTGGTGCTCTCTTTCTGATCAGAGCCCGGCTGCGAGCCGGAATGGTGGTGGGTTCTGTCGAGGTGGGTGGACGAGCCCTAGAAGGGCGGCTCGTCGGAACCCTGGCCGGCCCAGGGGTCGTTCTGCGGCTGGCCCTGCGGCTGGCCCTGCGGCTGACCCTGCTGGCCGCCCCAGCCACCCTGCTGGCCCTGCGGCGCGCCGCCGCCCTGCGAGGGGCTGGAGGCCCACGGGTCGTCGCCGGCCTGGCTGCCGCCGCCGTAGCCGCCGCCACCGCCGCTGCGCTGCACGCGCGCGACCTTGGCGGTGGCGTACTTCAGGCTCGGGCCGACCTCGTCGACGTCGAGCTCGACCACGGTGCGCTTCTCACCCTCGCGGGTCTCGTAGGAGCGCTGCTTGAGCCGGCCCTGGACGATGACGCGCATGCCCTTGGTGAGCGACTCCGCGACGTTCTCCGCGGCCTGCCGCCAGACGGCGCAGGAGAGGAACAGCGCCTCGCCGTCCTTCCACTCGTTGGTCTGGCGGTCGAAGGTGCGGGGGGTCGACGCGATCCGGAAGTTGGCCACCGCGGCACCCGAGGGGGTGAAGCGGAGCTCCGGGTCGTCGACGAGGTTGCCGACGACGGTGATGACTGTCTCGCCTGCCATGTGGGTCTCCCTGGGTGGTCGTTCGTGGTCGTCGCCGAGGCTCAGCGAGCGTCGGGACGCATGACCTTAGTGCGGAGCACCGACTCGTTCAGGCCGAGCTGGCGGTCGAGCTCCTTGACGGTGGCCGGCTCGGCCTGCAGCGACACGACGGCGTAGATGCCCTCGGCGTTCTTCGCGATCTCGTAGGCGAGACGGCGGCGACCCCAGATGTCGACGTTGTCGACGGTGCCCCCGTCGTTGCGCACGACGTTGAGGTAGGTGTCGAGGGACGGCTGGACGGTCCGCTCCTCGAGGTTGGGGTCGAGGATGACCATGAGCTCGTAGGCACGCACGATGCGCCTACCTCCTTCGGACTCGGCGGCCACGGACGTTCCGTGACAGGAGGAACTCCCCGGATCGGACGGCGGCCTGGTACAGCCACGGGGGAGCGACGGGCAAGGCTACCAACGCATCCGGCGTACGACGAAATCGTCGTCCACAGCGTCCCAGGGCGTCACCGACCCGACCTAGGCTGGCTCCATGAGCAGCATCGCCATCGGAGCCCACGTCGAGCAGACCGACCCGATCGCCGAGGCCACCGCCCGCGAGACCACGCTGGTGCAGTTCTTCCTCGGCGACCCCCAGGGCTACAAGGGCCCGGAGGTCCGGTACGCCGGGGGCGCCGCGGGGCTGCGCGCTGACGCGGAGGCAGCGGGGATCGACCTCTACGTGCACGCGCCGTACATCGTCAACGTCGCCACCACCAACAACCGGATCCGGATCCCGAGCCGCAAGCTGCTGCAGCAGCACATGGACGCCGCCGCGGAGATCGGCGCGAGGGGCCTGATCGTCCACGGCGGGCACGTGAACAAGGCCGACGACCCGGCCAAGGGGTTCGACAACTGGCGCAAGGCCGTCGAGGCGACCGACATCAAGGTGCCGCTGCTGATCGAGAACACCGCCGGCGGTGACAACGCGATGGCCCGGCACCTCGACCGCATCGCCGGGGTCTGGGACGCCATCTCGCAGGCCGAGGGGTTCGAGCACGTCGGCTTCTGCCTCGACACCTGCCACGCATGGGCCGGGGGCATCGAGCTGGCGACCGCCGTGGAGAAGGTCCGCGCCATCACCGGGCGGATCGACCTCCTCCACGCCAACGACAGCCGCGACGCCTTCGGGTCCGGCGCGGACCGGCACGCCAACTTCGGCAACGGCCAGCTCGACGAGGCCGACTTCGCCGGCGTGGTGCGCGAGGCCGGGGCGCCGGTCGTCTGCGAGACCCCCGGTGGCGCCGAGGAGCACCGTGCCGACTTCGCCTGGCTGCGGGAGCACGGGGTCTGACGCCCGGGTATGACGCCTGACTCTCCCGACGCGGTCGCCCGTTACGCTCGCGACGTGGACCCCATCGCCCCGACCGTGCGCACCATCAGCGCCGACGAGCACCTCGAGTTCGTCCGTGCCCGCACCCAGGAGCCCGGCGGCTCGGCCAGCTTCCTGCAGACCCCCGGATGGGCTGCGGTGAAGCCGGAGTGGCGGGCGGAGTCGATCGGCTGGTTCGTCACCGAGGACGGACAGGAGCGCCTCGCCGGGGCAGCGCTGGTGCTCTACCGGCAGCTTCCGAAGGTGCGCCGCTACCTCGCCTACGTCCCCGAGGGCCCACTGCTGGACTGGGCGGCCGAGGACCTCCGTGCCTGGCTGGAGCCGATGGCCGAGCACCTGCGGTCCCAGGGGGCCTTCGGGATCAGGATCGGGCCCCCCGTCGTCACCGCCCGCTGGAGCGCGGCCCAGGTCAAGGACGGCATCGCCGACGACGGCGTCCGGTCGCTGACCGAGCTGCCCCCGAGCGATCGCGACGCGGTCGGCGCCAAGGTCGTCTCCCAGCTCCGCGAGCTCGGCTGGCGCGCGCAGTCGGTCTCCGGCGGGTTCGCCGCGGGCCAGCCGCAGTACAACTTCCAGATCCCCCTGGTCGACGCCGACGGCTCCCCACGCACCGAGGAGGACGTGCTCAAGGGGATGAACCAGCAGTGGCGGCGCAACATCAAGAAGGCCGCCAAGCAGGGCGTCGAGGTCTCCGTCGGCTCCGGAGCCGCGGACCTCAAGGCGTTCCACGACCTCTACGTGCACACCGCCCGGCGGGACAACTTCACCCCGCGGCCGCTGAGCTACTTCGAGACGATGTTCGCCGCACTCGACGACGACCCGGTGCAGATCCGCGTCTACCTGGCCCACCACGAGGGCGACCTGGTGGCGAGCACGATCTGGATCCGTGTGGGCGCCCACGCCTGGTACTCCTACGGAGCGTCCTCGACCGAGAAGCGCGAGGTGCGCGGGTCCAACGCCGTGCAGTGGCAGATGATCCGGGACTCCCTCGACGTGGGGGCGCACGTCCACGACCTCCGCGGCATCACCGACACCCTGGACTCCGACGACGCCCACGTGGGGCTCGTGCAGTTCAAGGTCGGCACCGGCGGCGAGGCCGTCGAGTACGCCGGCGAGTGGGACCTGCCGTTGAACAAGCCCATCTACAAGGCCTTCGACATCTACATGAAGCGACGGGGCTGACCCGTGGCCCTGACCCTGTACGTCGACGGTGACCGCTGGCGCTCCCACCTGCGGCGCGTGCACGAGGTGCACCCGACCCTGGTGCCGGTCGCCAAGGGCAACGGCTACGGCTTCGGGCTGCACCGTCTGGCCCGCAAGGCGGGCTGGCTCGGCGTGGACACCCTCGCCGTCGGCACCTACGAGGAGCTCGACGAGGTCCGCCAGCGGTTCGACGGGTCCCTGCTGGTGCTCACCCCGTGGCGACCGTTCAGTCCCGCCCCCGCCGACGACCCGCGGGTGATGCACACCGTGGGCCGCCTCGGGGACCTCGAAGCCCTCGCCGCCACCGGCACGCGCCCCCGGATCGTGCTGGAGCGGATGACCTCGATGCTGCGCCACGGGCTCTCGGCCAGCGACCTGCGCGAGGCGGCCCGGATCGCGGCGCACGGCGGCGTCCGGCTGGAGGGCGTCGCGCTGCACCTCCCCCTGGCGCACACCTCCCACCTCAACGAGATGCAGCGGCTGATGACCGACGTCGTGGCCGCCGACCTCGGTACGCCGACCGTGTGGGTCTCCCACCTCAGCGAGGCCGAGATCGAGCTGCTGGCCTCGCGGTGGCCCGACTTCACCCTTCGGCCCCGGGTCGGCACCGGCCTGTGGCTCGGTGACCGGGGCGCGCTCCGGGTCCGCGCGACGGTGCTCGACGCCCACCCGGTCGAGCGCGGCGACACCTTCGGCTACCGCGGCCGGTCGGCACCGCGCGCCGGCACCATCCTCGTCGTCGCCGGGGGCACGGCCCACGGCATCGGCCTCGAGGCACCGACGGGGGACGCGAGCCTGCGGGCACGTGCGGCCTCGATCGCCCGCGGCGGTCTCGACGCCGCCGGGTTCGTCCGCTCGCCCTACACCGTGGGTGGCAAGCAGCGCCTGTTCGCCGAGCCGCCGCACATGCAGGCCTCGATGCTGTTCCTGCCCAGCGGGGCCGACGTACCCGAGGTCGGCGACGAGGTGGACGTGCGGGTGAGGTTCACCGCGACCAGCTTCGACCGCGTGGTGGTGAGCTGAGGCGGCTCAGATGCCGCGGGTGCCGTCGAGGGTCTCGCGGATGATGTCGGCGTGGCCGGTGTGACGTGCCGTCTCCTGGATCATGTGGAACAGCACGTACCGCACGTTGCACTCGATGATGTCGTCGCGGGCGCAGGGATCGCCCAGGTCCATCGCAGCCACGACGGCGCGGGACGCGTCGACCTGCTCCCGGTGGGCCGCCACCCAGTGGCCCACCGTGTCGCCCTCGTCGACCATCAGGTCGGCGTCGCGTGGCTCGGGCAGGACGTCGGGCCAGCCCGAGGGCGACTCCCGGCCGGCCAGGATGACCTCGAACCACCGGTGCTCCCACGTCACGGCGTGCTTCACCAGCCCGAGCAGTGACAACGAGCTGGCGGTCGGCACCTGCCGGGCCATCGCATCGTCGACCCCCTCGATCTTCCGGAGCAGACCCTCGCGCTGGGCGTCGAGGTTGAGGGCCAGGGCCTCGCGCTCGGAGCGGACGGCGAACAGCTGTGTCGGTTCGACAGGCATCCGGGGATGCTAGCCAGCCGGCACCCGCACCGCATCCGGGCGCGCCCCGTCCGGCTCGGCCCGCACCGGGTCGTGCTCGGGGCGCAGCACGTCGCGGACGACCATCCCGGCCAGGTAGAGCTGCGCGGCGACCCGCACCCAGATCGCGATGTCGTACGCCGGAGACTCACCACCGGCGCTGTCCTCGAGCCAGCCCCCGAGGTAGAACCAGACGGCCGCGAAGTAGACGAGCTCGCCTGCCTGCCACACCAGCAGGTCGCGCCAGCGCGGTCGGGCCAGGACGGCGAGGGGCAGCAGCCACAGCACGTACTGCGGCGAGTAGACCTTGTTGACCAGCAGGAACGCCGCCACCACCAGGAACCCGAGCTGCGCCAGGCGCGGGGTCCGCGGGGCCATCACACCGAGCGCCGCGACCCCGGCACAGGCCAGCCCGAAGATCGCCCAGGACCACAGGTTGATCGAATCGGCGCCCAGCTGGGTCCCGGAGTGGGCGAGCACCAGCCACAGCGAGCCGAGGTCGGCACCCCGCTCGGCGTTGAACGTCCAGAAGACCCGCCACTGCTCGGGGCCGGTGAGCCACGCCGGCAGGTTCGCGATCACCCAGGCGGCCACTGCCCCGACGGTCGCCAGCACGAAGTCGCGCATCCTCCTCCGGCGCCACGCGATCACCAGCACCGCGCCGAGCAGGAACAGCGGGTAGAGCTTGGCGGCGGTGCCGAGCCCGACCATCACGCCGGTCAGCAGCGGCCGGTCACGGGACCACGCCCAGAGCGCGCCGGCCACCAGCGCGACCGCTAGCAGGTCCCAGTTGATCAACCCGGTCACCAGCAGGCACGGGGAGAGCACGAACGGCAGCGCGTCCCACGGCCGGCCCGGGTGGGTGTGGGCGAGGAACCACGTCGCCGCCAGCACCAGGAGCAGCAGCAGGAACGCGGTCACGAAGAAGTAGTTGTTGACCTCCTCGGCCATCCCGGGCAGGCCCCACAGCCCGGCGGGGTCCCCGGCCCGGCGCTCCGCGACCGGGGGTCCGGCGGGGAACAGCAGGGTGGCCTGCGCGGCGGCAAAGGCGAGGAAGGAGATCCCGACGGGGTACTCCATCGCCTCGAACCGCCCGCCGTTGCCGGCGTACGGCCACCAGCCCTCGGCCAGCCCCCGGCCGGTGTAGAGGTAGGGGACGTCGGAGTAGCACATCTTCGCGTAGCGCGCGGCGTCGCTGCTCCAGTCCGTCTCGACGCACGGCACCCGCTGCAGCAGCCCGAGCGCGAACACCACCGTGACCAGGGCCAGCAGGATCCGGACAGGCGTCCACCACCGGTGCGGGAGGCCGTGCCGTCCGGCCGGCCCCCCGATCGCCTCGGTCATCGAGCGGGCGAACGGGTCCGAGAGGCGGCCTGTGCTCACCGGGGACTCACCGTGCGTTCGCCCGGGGGCTCACCCGGGCCTCACCCGCCGCCGTCTCCACCGTCTCCACCGCCGCCACCGCCGCCGTTGTCGCACAGCGGGTCGTTGGGGTCACAGGGCGGCCCCGGCTCCGGGGGCGGCTGGGTCGACGGAGGGGGTGTCGGCTTCGGCTTCGGCGTGGGCTTCGGCTGGGGCTTCGGCTTCTCGCTCGGCTCGTCCTCCGGCTCGGGCTCGGGCTCGGGCTCCGGGGCCGGCGGCGGGGTGTACGGCGCGTGCCCCTCCGTGGGCGCCTCACCGTCGACGAAGGCCGGCTCGGGGAAGTCCTCGACCTCCACGCCCTCCATCAGGCGCTCCATCACCGAGGTCCAGGTCGCTGCCGGGTAGTCACCGCCATAGAAGCTCGGCAGGTAGTCGTTGAGCGCCTCGTTGCCCTTGCCCCGGGCGTACATCACCGCGGTGGACACCTGCGGGGTGTAGCCCACGAACCACGAGGACGAGACATTGTCCTGCGCGTTGGTCGCGGTGCCGGTCTTGCCGGCAGCCGGGCGGCCGAGGCCGAGCGCCTTGCTGGCGGTGCCGTCCTCGACGGTCTGCTGCAACGCATAGCTCACGTCGGCGGCGATGTCCTCCGACAGCACCCGCTTCGTCCTGCCCGGTGCCTTGTAGAGCACCTCACCGTCGGAGGCACGCACCACCCGCTTCACGGTGAACCAGTTGTGCCGCACGCCTCCGTTGGCGACCGTGGCGTAGGAGTTGGCCATGTCGATCGGGCTCACCGTCGCGGACCCCAGTGCCACACCGGTGTTTGGCTCGAGGCCGGGTGCGTTCCGTGGGACCCCCATGTCGACGGCGGTCTTGACGATCTTGTCCGGACCGTCGTCCATGCCCATGGTGAGGTCGATGAACGCGGTGTTCACCGAGTTCTGGGTGGCGGTGAGAAGGCTGATCGCCGAGCCGTAGCTCTGCCCCTTGCCCTCGCCCTGGTTGCCGACCTCGCTGCCGTCCGGGAGCTCGTACGGCGCGTTGCCGTCGAAGGTGTCCTTGAGCGAGAACCCGTCCTTGAGTCCCGCCGCGACCGCGAACATCTTGAACGTCGAACCCGGCGAGCTGCCCAGGCGGGCCCAGTTGAGCTGGCTCTTCAGGTAGTCCTGACCGGCATAGAAGCCGATCAGCGCACCGGACTGCACGTCCACCGAGGCGGCGGCCGCGTGCAGCTTCTTCAGCCCGTCCGGCCGTTCCTCGAGCACGCCCTCCCGGACGGCCTTCATCGCCTTCTTGGTGAAGGTGGTCTCGACGCGGAGACCACCCGTGGTGATCTCCTCCTCGTCGAAGCCGACCCGCTGCAGCTCCTGCTTGACCATGGTCAGCATGAACCCGCGCTGGCCCCCGTAGTTGTCACCGGCCTCGCCCTTGCTCACCTTGGGCAGCTTGCCGCGGTACTTGTCGGCCTCCGCGGCGTCGAGGGTGCCCATCGAGACCATGCCGTCGAGCACGTAGTCGTAGCGCTGCAGCAGGTCGTCCTCGCCCTCCTCGCTGGAGAGGTAGTTGGGCGAGTTCAGCACCGCGGCGAGCATGGCCGACTCGTTCGGACGCAACTCCTTGGCGGGCTTGCCGAAGTATGCCTTGGCCGCCGCCTGCACGCCGTAGGCGCCCCGGCCGAAGTAGATGGTGTTCAGGTAGCCCTCGAGGATCCCCTCCTTGGACTGCTCCTGCTGCACCTTCAGGGAGAGGAAGGCCTCCTTGACCTTGCGCGAGAGCGTGCGCTCCTGGCTCAGGTAGAGGATCTTGACGTACTGCTGGGTGATCGTGGAGGCGCCCTGGGTGGCGTTGCCCTGGGCGTTGGAGAAGGCCGCCCGCAGGATGCCCTTCGGGTCGATGCCCTTGTTGGTGTAGAAGGTGCGGTCCTCCGCGGCGATCGCGGCGTTCTGCATCGACTGCGGGATGTCGGCGAGCGGGATCGACTCGCGGTTCTGCTCGGCGAATTGGCCGATCCGCGCCTTGCCGCCGGAGTAGGAGACGTAGGTGGACTGCGCCTCGTAGGCCTCGTTGGCGTCCGGGATCTCGGTCCGCTGGTAGGCGAAGTAGAAGACCCCGACCAGCACGAGCGACCCGAGCAGGGCTGCGACCAGCGCCCAGCGGAGGATGCCGCGCCAGCGGCCGCCGTCCGTCTTCTTCCTGCTGGTGGCGGTCTTCTTGTGCGGAGCCGCCTTCCTCGGAGGAGCCGCCTTCTTGCGGGCGGGCGTCGTGCGGTTGCTGCTCACTACTCACTCTTTCGCGTGGCCGAGGTAACGGTCTCGATGAAGGGTACGGCGTGCCGCCGCGACCATGGCCGTCCAGTGGCCGGCCTCACGCCGTACCCCGACGGCGCGTGGAGATTCGCGCTCGATATATCGATGCGATAGATTAAGTTGATAGCAAGCCAGACCAAGCGTCTCCTGGGAGGGGAACCATGGCCAGCAAGGCCGCGACCCTCGAGCTGGCCGTCCTCGGCCTCCTCCAGGAGTCGCCCCTGCACGGCTACGAGCTGCGCAAGCGCCTCAACCTGCTGCTCGGCCGGACCCGCCTGCTGTCCTACGGCTCGCTCTACCCGGCGCTGAAGAGGATGCTGCGCGCCGGCCTGGTGGAGGAGGTCAAGGCCTCGCCGGGCTCCGTCTCACGACGGCAGCGCATCGTCTACCAGATCACCAGCGCCGGGGCGGAGTACTTCGGCCGCCAGATCAAGGACGCGGGTCCGAGCGCGTGGGAGGACGAGGACTTCAACATGCGCTTCGCCTTCTTCTCGCGCACCGACAGGGAGGTGCGGCTGCGCATCCTCGAGGGCCGTCGCAGCCGGCTGCAGGAGCGGCTGGACCGGGCACGCGCGAGTCGGGGTCCCGGCACGGACCGCTACGTCAGTGAGCTGCAGCGCCACTCCATCGAGTCCGTCGAGCGCGAGGTGCGGTGGCTCACCGAGCTGATCGCCGCGGAACGGGCTGCCCAGGAACGACCAGCGAAGACATCGAGCAAACAACCAGATCAGCTGCCGATCCAGCAGCCGGACGTCAAGTGAGGAGAACCCCCATGGCACCCGTTCGAGTAGCCATCGTGGGAGTCGGCAACTGCGCCAGCTCCCTCGTGCAGGGCGTGGAGTACTACAAGGATGCCGACCCCGCGGGTTCGGTCCCCGGCCTGATGCACGTGACCTTCGGTGACTACCACGTCTCCGACGTCAAGTTCGTCGCGGCCTTCGACGTCGACGCCAAGAAAGTGGGCTTCGACCTGTCCGACGCGATCAACAACTCGGAGAACAACACGATCCGGATCTGCGACGTCCCGCCGACCGGGGTGAGCGTGCAGCGCGGGCACACCCTCGACGGGCTCGGCCGCTACTACCGCGAGACCATCGAGGAGTCCGAGACCGAGCCGGTCGACGTCGTCCAGGTGCTCAAGGACTCCGGCGCCGACGTGCTCGTCTCCTACCTCCCCGTGGGCTCGGAGGCGGCCGACAAGTTCTACGCGCAGTGCGCCATCGACGCGGGCGTCGCCTTCGTCAACGCGCTGCCGGTCTTCATCGCCTCCGACCCCGTGTGGGCGAAGAAGTTCGAGGACGCCGGGGTGCCGATCATCGGTGACGACATCAAGTCCCAGGTGGGCGCCACCATCACGCACCGCGTGCTGGCGCGGCTGTTCCAGGACCGTGGCGTGACGCTGGACCGGACCTACCAGCTCAACGTCGGCGGCAACATGGACTTCAAGAACATGCTCGAGCGCGACCGCCTCGAGTCGAAGAAGATCTCCAAGACCCAGGCCGTGACCTCCAACATCGACCACGACCTCGGGGCGCGCAACGTCCACATCGGTCCGTCCGACTACGTGCAGTGGCTCGACGACCGCAAGTGGGCCTACGTCCGGCTCGAGGGCCGCGCGTTCGGCGACGTACCGCTCAACCTGGAGTACAAGCTCGAGGTGTGGGACTCCCCCAACTCGGCCGGCATCATCATCGACGCGATCCGCGCGGCGAAGATCGCCAAGGACCGGGGCATCGGTGGTCCGATCCTGTCGGCCTCGTCGTACCTGATGAAGAGCCCGCCGGTGCAGCGCCCCGACGACGAGGGCCAGGCCTCGGTCGAGGCGTTCATCCGCGGCGACGTGGAGCGCTGAGCTCACGCACGCACGCTGGTGTCCCGGGGTCGAGAGGCCCCGGGACAACCCGCCGTCCGGGTCAGTGACAACACCGGCCCGGATTCCTAGGGTGCGCTCATGAGCGACGGCACCCCTCCTCCCCCGCCTCCCGGCCAGAACCCCGGCCAGGACCCGCAGAACCCGTACGGCGGTCAGGGCGGGTCGACCCCGCCACCTCCGCCACCTCCGCCGCCCCCGCCGCCCGGCGGCGGACCGGGTGGCCCCGCGGGCCCGGGCGGGTACGGCGCCCCTCCGCCGCCCCCGCCACCCGGTGCGGGCCCGTACAGTCCCCCGGACGCGGTCGGCTACGGCTGGAACGGGTTCAAGGCCAACCCTGGCCCGCTGCTCCTCGGCACCCTCCTGCTGCTCGTGGTCGCCGGAGTCGTCTCCGGCGTCGGCAACCTCGTCTTCGGCGCGCTCTTCCTCGACGACCCGACCAGCAGCTTCGACCCGGAAACCGGCGACTTCGCCTTCGACACGGGCAGCAGCTTCCTCGCCCGGTGGCTGGTCAACGGGCTCGTGACGCTGCTTGCCGGCCTGGTCGCCCAGTTCTTCGTCGCGGCCCTGGTCAAGGGTGCGCTCGACATCGTGGGCGGCCGGCCTGTCGGCTTCGGTGCCATGTTCGAGGGCTGGGACAAGGGCAAGGTGGTGGTCGCGGCACTCATCGTGGCGGTCGCCACCGGCATCGGCACGTTCCTCTGCTACCTGCCCGGCCTGGTGGTCGGGTTCTTCACCTCCTACACGATGTTCTTCGTGGTCGACCGCGACCTCCCGCCGTGGGAGGCCGTCAAGGCGAGCGTCTCGTTCGTCGCCAACAACCTCGGCCCGACGCTCGTCTACTACCTGCTTGCCGTGCTGGTGGTGATCGCCGGGGCGATCCTGTGCGGTGTCGGACTGCTGGTCGCCATCCCGATCGCGATCATCGGCACTGCCTACACCTACCGACGCCTGCACGGGCAGCAGGTGGCCCCGGTGCCCGCCTGACGTGTCCGACCTGCAGTGCGCGGCGCGCGTGCTCGTCGCCCGTCACGCGGAGGCCGCCTTCGTCGAGGACGACTTCTCCGACGAGGGCGGCTCCCTCACGTCTGCAGGGCGGGCGCAGGCGGAGGCGCTCGCGGAGGGCCTCGCCGCCGCCAGGGTGCGGGCGATCTGGTGCAGCGACAGCGCACGCTCGGTGCAGACCGCCGAGATCGTGGCCGCGCGGCTGGGGGTGCCGGTCACCGTCCGCAAGACGCTGCGCGAGGTGGACGTGGGCGAGCTGGCGGGTCACCCGTTCGACAAGGCCCGCCTCCGGGAGATGGCGGACCGGTGGCGCGCCGGTGACCTGGACGCCGGCTTCCCCGGAGGTGAGTCGGGGCGCGAGGTGCTCGAGCGCTACCGCGCGCAGCTCGAGGAGATCGCCGACCTGCACCGGGGCGAGTCGGTGCTCGTGGTCGCCCACGAGACGGCCCTCGGGCTCGTCGTACCTGCTCTCGCCGGCCACGCCGCGGCCGTCCGGGACTGGGACAACACCGCGGTGCTGGCGCTGTCCGGCGACGCCGACGGCTGGGTGCTCGACTCTCCCTGACCAGCGCCCTGATCAGCGCCCTGGTCAGCGAGCGGCGTGCCAGGCGAGCAGCTCCTCGCGAGCCCTCTCCTCACCCAGCGGGCCGGCGTCGAGCCGCAGCTCGAGCAGGTGGCGGTAGGCCTCCCCGACCACGGGTCCCGGACCGACGCCCAGGATCTCCATGATCTGGTTGCCGTCCAGGTCGGGCCGGATCGCGGCCAGCTCCTCCTCGCCGGCCAGTCGCTCGATGCGTGCCTCGAGGTCGTCATAGGTACGCCGCAGCCGCTGGGCCTTGCGCCTGTTGCGGGTGGTGCAGTCGGCGCGGGTCAGCACGTGCAGGCGGTCGAGCTGGGGTCCCGCGTCGCGGACGTAGCGGCGCACGGCGGAGTCGGTCCACTCCCCGGAGCCGTAGCCGTGGAAGCGCAGGTGCAGCTCGACCAGCCTGGCGACCGCGTCGATCTGCTCCTTGGGGAACCGCAGCGCCTGCATCCGGCGCCGGGTGAGCTTGGAGCCGACCACGTCGTGGTGGTGGAAGGTGACCGTGCCGTCGTCGCCGAACCGCCTGGTGCGGGGCTTGCCGACATCGTGCATCAGCGCGGCCAGCCGCGAGACCAGGTCGGGACCGCCGAGCCGGTCCTCCAGCTCGATCGACTGCTCCAGCACGGTCAGGGTGTGCTCGTAGACGTCCTTGTGCCGGTGGTGCTCGTCGCGCTCCAGGGCCAGGGCCGGGAGCTCGGGCAGCACGTGGTCGGCCAGGCCGGTCTCCACGAGCAGGCGGAGCCCGCGGACGGGGTCGGGTGCGAGCAGCAGCTTGACCAGCTCGTCGCGCACCCGTTCGGCCGAGACGATGCCGATCCGGTCGGCCATCGCCTTCATCGCCTCGACCACGCCGGGGTCGACCGTGAAGCCGAGCTGGGCGGCGAACCGCGCGGCCCGCATCATCCGCAGCGGGTCGTCGGTGAAGGAGTCCTCGGGGCGCCCCGGGGTGCGCAGCAGCTTGTGGGCGAGGTCGACGATCCCGCCGAACGGGTCCTCGAGCCGCGCGTCCGGCAGCGACAGCGCCATCGCGTTGACCGTGAAGTCGCGACGGGAGAGGTCACCGACCAGGCTGTCGCCGTACTCGACCTCGGGCTTGCGGCTGTCCGGGTCGTAGGCCTCGGAGCGGTAGGTGGTGATCTCGACCTGCCACTCCCCGCGCCGGCAGCCGATCGTCCCGAAGGCGCGACCGATGTCCCACACCGCGTCGGCCCAACCGCGCACCAGCTTCTCGGTGACCTCGGGCCGCGCGGAGGTGGTGAAGTCGAGGTCGTTGTGCAGCCGACCGAGCATCGCGTCGCGAACCGGCCCGCCGACCAGGGCGATCTCCTCCCCCGCGGCGGTGAACCGGGCGCCCAGCTCGTCGGTCACCGGGGCGATCCGGGCCAGCTCTGTGACCACGCGCGTCTGGACGTCGCTGATCAGCAGGGGCTCCTCGGACACGGGAGACCACTCTAAGGGGTCGGCGGGGCCGCGACGGGTGCCCGGGACCGTGGTCCCCGGTCGATAGCATCGCCCGGTGAGCAGCCCACACCCCGTCGCCCGTGCGCGGGCCGGGGTGACGGGTCGGGTACTGCTGTGTCTGGTGCTCCTCGCGCTCCTCGTCCCGCTGCTCGCCGCGCCGGCCGCCGACGCACGACCCCGTCCCAGCCGCCAGACGGAGCGCTCCCCGCTCGCCGTACGGCTGTCATCGATGTCGCCGGCCACCGTCCCCCAGCGCGGAGCGATCACCCTCACCGGCCACGTGCGCAACGTCTCGGGTGAGGAGTGGTCGGAGGTGAGCGTGGCGCCGTTCGTCTCCAGCGCGCCGATCACCACCCGCGCCGAGCTCGCCGAGGCCGCCGAGACCGAGGAGACGGTCGCGGTCGGCGACCGGGTGCTCGAGCTGGGGGTGTCGCTCGGGGACCTCGCCCCTGGGGCGGTGCGCCGCTTCACGCTGCGGATGCCGGTCGAGACCCTCGGCCTCACCGGCGACCCCGGCGTCTACTGGATCGGCGCCCATGCCCTGGGGACCAGCACCGAGGGTCGCGACGCCGTCGCCGACGGCCGGGTCCGCACCTTCATCCCGCTGGTCGCCCCGGCTGCGGCGCGCGAGGCCGCCGGGGGGCCGGTGGCCGTCTCGGTGCTGCTCCCGCTCCGCGAGCGGGTACGCCGGGCGGCGGACGGCAGCCTCGAGCGCCCCGACCGGTGGTCGCGCCTCACCGGGTCGAACGGTCGGCTGGCCCGGCTGGCCGCGTTCGCCGCCAGCGCTCGTGCGGGCGAGACGACCTGGATCCTGGACCCTGCCGTGCTGGACGCGATCGACGACTACGCCCAGGGCGACCCGCCGCTGTCCCTGGGGAACCCAGCGACCGACGACCCCGAGCCGGGGGACGACCCGAGCGCGTCGGAGGGTGAGGCGTCCGACGGCCCGACCCCTTCGGAGGAGTCCACAGAGGACGAGGAGCTGCCGCCCGGTACCCCCGACGCCGAGGAGCGAGCGGCCGCCCGCGCGGTGCTGGACGGGCTGGTCACCGCCGCGCGCGACGACCGCCTGCTCCATGTGGGGTACGCCGACCCCGACGTCGCCGCCCTCCTGCGGCGCCGCCCATTGCTGCAGGCGAGGGCCGAGGAGCTCGCCGCCCGGCGGCTGCGGGTCCGCGGCCTGACCGCGACCAGGGCGGTCGCCCCGCCCGGCGGGCTGTTCGACCCCGACCTGGTCCAGGAGCTGTCCGTGGACACCCGTCTCGTGCTCAGCGACCGCGGGCGGGTGACGACGGACCCCACGGCGCGCACCGACACCGGCCAGCAGGTCCTGTTCACCGACGCCCGCGCCTCGAGCGGCGGCCCGGCCCCGACCCGGCCGGCGGACCCGCTCGCCCTGCGGCAGCGGATCCTCGCCGAGGCGTCGCTGGCCCTCTACGACGAGACCCCACGTCCCGTCGTGGTCGCCCTGCCCAACCGCTGGGATCCCGGCGTGGAGTGGCAGCAGGCCGCGTTCTTCGACGGCCTCCGGTCGGCCCCGTGGCTGCGGCTGTCCAGCCTGCCGCCGGACGCGACCGCTCCCCTGCAGACCGAGCTGCGCTACGGCAGGGGGGCGCGTGAGGCGGAGGTCCTCGACCGCAACGTCGTGGCCACGCGGACCCTGCTGCGCACGGCCAGGGTGCTCGGCCACCTGCTGGCCACCGAGAACGACGTGACCGACCGCCTCGGCGGCGCCGCCTTCGCCGCGTCGTCCTACCACGCCAGGCCACGACCGCGCGTCGCCGCGGGCCAGGTGGAGGCGCTCGACGCCGCCACCCGCGCCACCATGGACCAGGTGCACGTCACCGGCACCGACCTGGTGCGCCTCTCCGGAGGCTCCGGCGTGCTGACGATGACGCTCGTCAACGGGATGGAGCAGCCCGTCACCGTCGGGCTCGCGGCGAGGACCACCGACGGCGTACGCATCGAGACGCCGGCGCCGGTGCAGATGGGCCCCGGCCAGCGCACCACCATGCGGCTGCCGGTGACCAGCCCGGCCGGCGTGCACGAGGTGACGCTCCACCCGGTGACCGAGGAGCGGGAACCGGTCGGTCAGCCGTTCACGTTCAGCCTGCGCACCAGCCAGGTCGGCCAGCTGATCTGGTACATCATGATCGCCGGTGCGGCACTGCTCGCCGTGATGATCGGGCGCCGCATCGTGCTGCGCATCCGCAACCACCGGTGGCGGGACGCATGAGCGGTACGACGGGCGAGTCACGGTCGCTGCTGTCCTCCAGCGCGGTGATGGCCGCGGGCACGGTGGTGTCCCGGCTGAGCGGCTTCGTGCGGGGCATCCTGCTCGCCGCAGCGCTCGGCGTGGGCCTGCACGCCGACGTGTTCAACATCGCCAACACCGTCCCCAACATGCTCTACATCCTGCTGGCGGGCGGCGTGGTCAACGCGGTGCTCGTCCCGCAGCTGGTGCGGGCGATGAAGAACGACCCGGACGGCGGCGATGCCTACACCAACCGGATCATGACCCTGGCCGGGATCTTCCTCGGCGCGGTCACCGTCGCCCTGGTCGTGTTCGCTCCGTGGCTGATGCGGCTCTTCCTCGACCCGCAGTTCTTCACGCCCGAGCGGTCCGAGCAGCTGGAGTCGGTCATCGACTTCGCCCGCTACTGCCTTCCGCAGGTCTTCTTCTACGGGATGTTCGTGCTGGTCGGACAGGTGCTCAACGCCCGGGGCCGGTTCGGCCCGATGATGTGGGCGCCGATCGCGAACAACGTCGTGGCGGTCGCCGTGCTCGGGACCTACCTGATCACCCTGGGTCCCGCGGAGGGGGACGAGAAGCAGGGCGGCTTCACCGCCGGTGCCGAGGCCCTGCTCGGCCTCGGGTCCACGCTCGGCATCGTGGTGCAGTTCCTGGTG
>DASSLA010000180.1:0-3341 GCA_035689885.1 Marmoricola sp.
AGGTGAGCTCGTCGTCCTGGTCGTCCGGCACGAACAGCACGTCGTAGCCGAAGCCGCCGGTGCCGCGCAGCTCGCGGATCACCCGACCCCGCATCACTCCCTCGGCGACCTCCTCGGTGCCGTCGGGGTGGCAGAACGCGACCGCGCAGCGGAACTCCGCTCCTCGCCGTTCGTCAGGCACGTCGGCGAGCTGGTCGAGCAGCAGCTGGTTGTTGCGCTCGTCGGACTTCGGCAACCCCGACCACCGGGCGGAGAGCACGCCCGGCATCCCGCTCAGGGCGTCGACGCACAGCCCGCTGTCGTCGGCGAGCGCCGGCAGACCCGTGGCGGCGAGGCCGGCCCGCGCCTTGAGCAGCGCGTTGCCCTCGAAGGTCGGCTGGTCCTCCACCGGCTCGTCGTACGCCGCGACGTCGTCGAGCCCGAGGACCCCGACTCCGTGGAGGTGCTCCTCGAGGATGCGGCGCATCTCCTCGATCTTCTTCGCGTTGCGCGAGGCGAGGAACACGCGCGGGGCGTCAGCCACCCAGCGCCTCGCGCTGGATGCGGGTCAGGTCGGCACAGCCCTTCTCGGCCAGGGCCAGCAGCGCATCGAGCTCCTTGCGGTCGAAGGCCGCACCCTCGGCGGTGCCCTGCACCTCCACGAACTTGTCGTCGCCGGTCATCACGACGTTCATGTCGGTCTCGGCACGCACGTCCTCCTCGTAGGGGAGGTCGAGGCGCGGCACCCCGTCGATGATGCCCACCGAGACCGCCGCGACCGAGCCGGTCAGCGGGTCGCCGGCCAGCGCACCCTCGCCACGGAGGTGGGCGACCGCGTCCGCGAGGGCGATGTAGGCGCCGGTGATGGCCGCCGTACGGGTGCCGCCGTCGGCCTGCAGCACGTCGCAGTCGAGGACGATCGTGTTCTCGCCGAGCGCCTTGTAGTCGATCACCGCCCTCAGGGAGCGGCCGATCAGCCGGGAGATCTCGTGGGTACGGCCGCCGATGCGGCCCTTCACGGACTCGCGGTCGGAGCGGGTGTTGGTGGCGGAGGGCAGCATGGCGTACTCCGCGGTGACCCAGCCCAGGCCGGAGTCCTTGCGCCAGCGCGGCACCCCGACCGAGGCCGAGGCTGCGCACAGCACGCGGGTGCGGCCGAACTCGATCAGCACCGACCCCGCGGGGTGGTCCTGCCAGTGGCGGGTGACCTTGACGGGGCGCAGCTCGTCGTCGGAGCGTCCATCAGCGCGTGAAGTCATGCGGGCGACCCTATCGAGTGGTCACTCACCTCCCGTTACTGCCACTTCCCCCACGTTGCAACGTGAGGTGAGTGGCAGTTTCACACGTGAACGTGTGAAACTGCGCCTCACTTCACCTCGGCGCGCAGCACCCGCCACATCCCGAGCACGAACGGCAGCACCACCCAGATCAGCGTGCCGGTGGCCAGCTGCGCCCACTGCTCCCCGGTGAGGTTGCCGCCCTCGAACAACGGCGCCTGCGAGGTGCCGAGGTCGAGCCAGGGCTGAACGTCGGCCATTGCGCCCGTGATGGAGGAGACCACCGAGAAGGCGATCGGCACCACGAAGTAGACGACGATCGCGGCCGCGCTGTTGAGGAAGATCAACCCGAAGGCGAGTCCCTGGACCACGGCCATGGCCTGCAGCAGGGTGAACTTCCCGACGTCGTCGATCCCCAGGCCGCCCCACGGGTCGGAGGAACCGCCGAGCAGCCCGCCGAGTGCCGCGAGCAGCACCGCCAGTGCCACGGCGGCCAGGCCGTAGACCAGGGCCGCCGCGACCTTCGCCCAGATCACCTTGCCGCGGTGCGGCTCGAGGGTGAAGGTGACCATGCCAGTGCGCTGCGTCCACTCCTGGGTGATCAGCAGGATCCCGAGGACCGGCAGCAGGAAGCCCTGGGGTGTGGCCATCACGCCCATGTAGCTGGCAAAGGTGCGCTCCTCGGCGTCGGCCGCGAAGCTGAAGATGATCGTGATCAGCAGCGTGATCACGCCGATCGCGATCAGCAGCCACAGGCCCGACCGGGTATCGACCATCTTGCGCATCTCGACCTTGACCAGGGTGGCAAGTCCCGTCCTGGGCGTGCCCGAGACGTCGAGCGTGGCGCCGTACGTCGACGCCGGTGTCGTGGTCGTCATGCCTGCACTCCTTCGGCGGTGATGGTCTCGCGGGCGTCGTCCGCCGTGAGCTGCAGGAACAGCTCCTCGAGGCGGGCACCCTCGGCGGGTCGCAGCTCGGCGAGCACCGCGCCGGCCTTGGCCGCGGCACGGCCGACGTCGACCGCCTCGGACTCGGTGCGGAAGGCGCCGTCCCCGTCGGGCAGGGCCTCGATGCCGGCCTCGGCCAGCACCTTGGCGAACGTCTGGGGGTCCTCGGGGCGCACGTAGGTGCCCTGCTGCCGGAGCAGCTCCTGCTTGGTGCCCTGGGCGACGATACGCCCGCGCCCGATCAGCACCATCTCGTCGGCGATCATCTCCACCTCGTGGAGCAGGTGGGACGACAGCAGCACGGTGCCGCCCTGCGCGGTGAAGTTGCGCAGCAGCCCGCGCATCCAGTGGATGCCCGCCGGGTCGAGGCCGTTGGCGGGCTCGTCGAGGATCAGGACGGAGGGATCGCCCATCAGCGCGTTGGCGATGCCGAGGCGTTGGCGCATGCCGAGGGAGTAGTTGCGCACCCGCCGCTTCGCCTCGACCCCGGAGAGGCCGACAAGCTCGAGCATCTCCTCCACCCGCTGGCGGGAGACGCCCATCGTCTCGGCGCTGATCCGCAGCACCTCGCGGCCGGTGCGGCCGGCGTGCTGGGCGGAGGCGTCGAGGAGGACCCCGACGTGCCGGGACGGGTTGGGGATGCCGTGGAAGTGGTGGCCGCCGATGGTCGCGGTGCCGCTGTCCGGCGCGGTGAGCCCCACCATGATGCGCATGCTGGTGGTCTTGCCGGCACCGTTGGGTCCCAGGAACCCGGTCACCATGCCCTGCTTGGCGGTGAAGCTCACGTCGTCGACGGCGGTGAACTGCCCGTAGCGCTTGGTGACGTTCTCCAGCGTGATCATGGCGCCCACTATGCCGGAGGCCGCAACGGGTTTTCGAACCGAACCGTTCCGGAAATCAGAAGGTGTGGCGGTCGCCGGGCACCGCGAGCTGGACGTCGCCGTCGTACTCCGCCGTCGCCTCGGCCCGGATCGCGGCGGAATCGTGCCACGGCGGCACGTGCGTCAGCAGCAACCGCCCCACGCTGGCCTCTTTGGCGGTGCGGCCGGCCTCGGCACCGGTGAGGTGCAGGTCGGGCGGGTTGGTGTGGCCCTCGCGGAAGGACGCCTCGCACAGGAACAGGTCGGCGTCGCGTGCG
>DASSLA010000181.1:0-13884 GCA_035689885.1 Marmoricola sp.
GGCCGGGACACCTCGCGGCTCGCAACCACCCCTCCGCTCGTTCTCGCTCCGAATGGACAGACCCCGCCCCACGACGCACGAAGGCCCCCGGGAGATCCCGGGGGCCTTCGCCACTACTGGTCCTGCGTCAGTTACTTCTGACCGATGCCGGCCTTGACGAACTCAGGAATGATCTTCTTGGTCTCGTCGAAGGCGATCAGCACCACGGCGTCGGGGTCCTCACCAGCGATGGCGTTGACCTCGGCGGTGTAGTTGGCCGCGTTCGGGTCGTACAGCTGGTACGACACGACCTTGCCACCGGCCTGCTCGAAGAACTGGCGAACGTTCTTCGCCAGCGCCTCACCGTAGGCCTCCTGGCGAGCCATGATCGCGATGTTCTGGTAACCATCCTCGATCGCGGTCGACGCCATCACCTGGCCCTGCAGCACGTCGGACGGGGCCGTACGGAAGTACAGGCCACGGTCGGCGTAGGTGTCGAAGGCCGTCGAGGTGTTGGCCGGCGAGATCTGGACAACACCGGCACCGGTGATGCGGTCGATCACGCTGAGCGACACCGAGGACGACGCGGCACCGACGATGGCGTCCGCACCGCCGCGCAGCAGCTTGTCGGTCTCGGACGGCGCGATGTTCGGCGTACCGTCACCGGAGTCGGCCTTGACCTGCTTGACCGGCTTGCCCTGGAAGCCACCGTTCTCGTTGATCTCCTGGACAGCGAGGTCGACACCCGCGAACTCCGGGGGGCCGAGGAACGCGAGGTCACCGCTCTGCGGCAGCAGCGTGCCGATGGTGAGGGTGCCGTCGCCCTTGCCCGGCGTACCGGAGACCTTCTGGTTGGGCTTGACGTTGGCCTGGTCCGGGATCTCACCCGTGACGTAGTCCTGCGGCTTGTAGTTGTTGTCGGCGCCGTACTGGAAGATGCCGATCGTCGCGGCGGACGGGCTACCGGTCGAGTTGAAGTCGATCGGGCCGGAGACACCGTCGTAGTCGATGTCGGTGCCGTCGTTGATCATCGCCACGCAGTCCTTGTACGTGGTGCACTTCTCACCCTCGGCGCTGATCTCCTGCATCTTCGTGGCGATGGCGCGGCCGTCGTCGCTCTTCGCGGCGGCAGCGGCCAGGGCAACGGTGATGACCGCGTCGTAGGACTCGGGACCGTAGGTGAAGTCCTTCAGGTTCGGGTTGACCTCGAGCAGACGCTGACGGAAGTCGTCGCCGAGCTCGGCGCCGGGGTACGTCGCGCGCACGCCCTCGAGGGTCCCCTCGTCGAAGTCCTTCGAGTAGTCGGCGGTGTTGCCGTCGACGAAGTAGAGCTGAGCGCCCGCTTCGTTCGCCGCGCCGCCGCCGTCGCCGCCGTCGTCGCTGTCGCTCCCACAGGCGGTCAGGACCAGGGATCCGGCAGCCGCGAGAACGGCCACCTTGGTCAGTTTGTTCGGGCGAATCATGAACCCTCCGGTATCACAAGTGGACGTACCCTTCACGCCCGGCGGGCTGAAGTGCCCTCAAACTAGCCCGTCGATACCGCATACCGGCGACACAAAGCCCCTCGTTGTCATTTTGTGACCTGCGGCGCTACCGGGGCTGGTCGGGCGTTCCGGACTCACCGGACACACCGTGACGAACCACGCCCTCCGCTACCTCGCGCATCGATCGTCGCAGGTCCATCGCCGTCTTCTGGATCCAGCGGAACGACTCGGGCTCGCTGAGGCCCATCCGCTCCTGCAGCACGCCCTTGGCGCGGTCGACCGCCTTGCGCGTGGCGAGCTGCTCCTCGAGGCCGCTGACCTCACTCTCGAGCTGGCGGAGCTCGGCGAACCGGCTCACCGCCATCTCTATAGCCGGCACCAGCTCGGCCTTGCTGAACGGCTTGACCAGGTAGGCCATGGCCCCCGCGTCGCGCGCCCGCTCGACCAGGTCACGCTGGCTGAAGGCGGTCAGGATCACCACCGGCGCGATGCGCTGGCGGGCCACCTGCTCGGCCGCGGCGATGCCGTCGAGGCGAGGCATCTTGATGTCCAGGATGACCAGGTCGGGGCGCAGCTCCTCGGCCAGGGCCACCGCGCGCTCGCCGTCCTCGGCCTGCCCCACGACGTCGTACCCCTCCTCCTCGAGCATCTCCGCGAGGTCGAGGCGGATCAGCGCCTCGTCCTCGGCGATCACGACGCGGGGCGCGGGGGTGGTCATGGGCAAGGAGGTTAGTGCGCAGGGGCGCACATCCGATCAGGTACCTTGGCCCCGCGCCCGGCCGGGTTGGTGGAACGGTAGACACTGCGGCCTCAAAAGCCGTTGCTCGCAAGAGCGTGTGGGTTCGACTCCCACACCCGGCACACGTTGCTGGCGGGCAGGTGGATCGTGGCCGCATGCCCCACTTCCGTCCGCAGTCGACAGCGCGCTCGCGGCCTCGGACGCCGGGGTGCCGGACGCCGAGAGTGCTCGCCGACACGGAGTGACCGTGCAGACGATCCGTCGTTGGCGCCGGGCCTACCAGCGACAGGGAGTGACGCGGGGCCAGACCCCCTGCTTGCGTCGTGCCCACAGTGCGCCGGGGTGCCCCTCGAGGAGATCGCCCATGCGGAGCTACTGGGCTGGCACCTCGGGGACGGCTACATCATCCTCGCCCGGCGAGGCGTCTACAGCCTGAGCATCTTCAACGACGCCAAGTACGCCGTGGTCAATGCACACATCCAGGACTTGCTCCGAGCCGTCAAGCCAGGGTGCAGACCTCACGCCCGCCGCAGGCCGGGGTGCCTCATCACCACCGTGGGCTGGAAGCACTGGCCGTGCTTGTCCCCCAGCACGGGCCGGGCCGCAAGCACCAGCGGTCCATCGCGCTCGCAGCCAGGCAGCAGGACATCGTCAGCGCTCATCCGTGGGACCTCTTGCGCGGCCTCTTCCATTCCGATGGCTCCCGAGTGGCCAACTGGACCCGAAGAGTGGTCGCCGGCGAGATGAAGCGATACGAGTATCCGCGCTGGCAGTTCGTGAACCCGTCTGACGACATCTTGACGCTGTGCACGCAGGCCCTCGATGAGGTGGGCGTGAGCTGGCGGCGGTCGAACCACAAGGCGATCTCGGTCTCAACGCCTGCCGGGGTCGCTGCCCTGGACGAGCACGCCGGCTCAAGCCTGACGATCAGGTCTCTCAGCCGGGGACGTCCAGCTCCGCCAAGGTCGCCTCGCCGAGGTCGAGCGCGCCGGCGGCCAGCGCCGGGTCGAGCTGCTCGACGGAGCTGACGCCGACGATGGGGCGGATGGGCGGGTCGAGGTGGAGCAGCCAGGCGAGCACGACCTGCGACCGTCGTACGCCGAGACGGTCCGCCACGCGCGTCAGGGACTCGAGCCGGCGGGTCGTGCCCAGGTGGTCGTACTCGTCGGGGAACGGGCGGTCCGCGCGGTCGTAGCTGCCCTGCACGAGCGGTGAGTACGCCCAGATCTCCATCTCCGGGTGCTCGGTGACGTAGTCGACCGTCTCGTCGGTGAGGAAGCCGAAGCGGTGGTCCTTGCCCGGCACCCGGGCGCCCGGGCGGGGTGCGACGTACGACGTGGTCGGCTGGAGCAGCGTCCACGGCTCCACCCCCAGGTCGGCAGCGATCCGGCGCGCGCGCTCGACCCGCCAGGTCGGGTGGTTGGACACCCCGAGCCGGCGTACGGCTCCCCCGGCGACCAGCTCGCCGAAGGCGGCGACGGTCTCGGCCAGGTCGGTGGAGCGGTCTTCGGCGTGGGCCCAGTAGACGTCGATCCGGTCGATGCCGAGGCGTTCGCGGCTGCGCTCGACCGCGCGGTGGATCACGTCGGCACCCAGCCCCTCGAGCGGGCCGGAGAAGTCGCCCGGGGTGACCGGCTCGACGCCCACCTTGGTGGCGATGGTCAGCCGGTCCCGGATGCCGGGGTTGGCCGCGAGCCAGCGACCGATGACGGCCTCGCTCTGCCCGCCGGCGCCCGTCTCGCCGGCCCAGAAGGCGTAGGCGTTCGCGGTGTCGATCGTGGTCCCGCCGGCCCCGACGAAGCGGTCGAGCAGCTCGAACGAGGTGCGCTCGTCGCAGCGGGTGCCGAAGTACATCGTGCCCAGCACCAGCTGGTCGACGAGCCCGCTCATCGGTCGCTGCGGTAGGCGGGCGCAACCTCGTTGATGGCGTCACCCATCCGGTGGATGCGCAGCGCGTTGGTCGAGCCCGGGATGCCCGGCGGGCTGCCCGCGATGATCACCACGAGCTCGCCCTCCTTGACACGGCCGATCTCCAGGAGCTGCTCGTCGACCTGGCGCACCATCTCGTCGGTGTGCTCCACGGGGCGGGAGAGGAACGTCTCGACACCCCAGGTCAGCGACAGCTGGGAGCGCACGACCGGCTCCGGGGTGAAGGCGAGCACCTGGATGCGGCTGCGGTAGCGGGCCAGCCGCCGCGCCGAGTCACCGCTGGAGGTGAACGCGACGAGGTACTTCGCCCCCACGCGCTCGGCGACCTCCGCGGCCGCCTTCGCGATCACACCGCCGCGGGTGCGCGGCTGCCAGTCGATCGCCGACATGCTGCGCAGCTCGTGGTCCTCGGTGGAGCTGATGATCCGCGCCATCGTCTCCACCGCCTCGACGGGGTAGTGCCCGACGCTCGTCTCGCCGGACAGCATCACCGCGTCGGTCCCGTCGAGCACCGCGTTGGCGACGTCGGAGGCCTCGGCGCGCGTCGGGGCAGGGTTGCTGATCATCGACTCCAGCATCTGGGTCGCGACGATCACCGGCTTGGCGTTGCGCCGCGCCTTCTCCACGACCCGCTTCTGCAGGAACGGCACGTCCTCGAGCGGACACTCCACGCCGAGGTCGCCACGCGCGACCATGAACCCGTCGAACGCCTTGATGACCTCGTCGAGGTTGTCGATCGCCTGAGGCTTCTCGATCTTGGCGATTACGGGCAGGAGCACGCCCTCCTCGCGCATCACCCGGCGCACGTCCTCGACGTCCTTGGCCGAGCGCACGAACGACAGCGCGATGAAGTCCACGGTCAGGTGCAGCGCCCAGCGCAGGTCCTCGACGTCCTTCTCCGACATCGCGGGAACGCTCACCGCGACGCCGGGCAGGTTGATGCCCTTGTTGTTGCTGACCTTGCCGCCGACGACGACCTCGGTGTGCACCTCGGTGCCGTCGACCTCGGTGACGCGCAGCCGCACCTTGCCGTCGTCGATCAGCACCTGGTCACCTGGCGCGACGTCGGCGGGGAGCCCGTCGTACGTCGTGGAGGCGCGGCGCACGTCGCCCTCGATCTCCTCGGTGGTGATCGTGAACGGCTTGCCGTTCCCGAGGACGACCGGGCCGTCGGCGAAGGTGCCGAGCCGGATCTTCGGTCCCTGGAGGTCGACGAACGTGCCGACGCCGTGGCCGCTCTCGTCGGACGCCTGTCTGACCCAGCGATAGGCCTGCTCGTGGTCGGCGTAGCTGCCGTGACTCAGGTTGAGGCGGGCGACGTCCATGCCAGCGTCAACGAGAGCCCGGATCTTCTCCAGGGAGGACGTGGCCGGCCCGAGGGTGCACACGATCTTGGCTCTACGCACCCGTCGAGCCTATCGGCCGGTACTTGAACGTTCCAAGGGGGCGAATGGGATCACCGGTCGCCCGGTGAAACTCCACCCACCACACCAAAGCATTGGCCGATCGGGCACAGTTTCACCGGGCAGCCGGTGAAACCTGAGCCTCAGACCGCGAGCGGGCGATCCGTCGGCTGCACCGGCGCCGGCAGGTTGGTGCTGCCGGTCAGCCAGGAGTCCACCGCGGCGGCCGCGGCACGGCCCTCGGCGATCGCCCAGACGATCAGGGACTGCCCGCGGCCGACGTCGCCGGCGACGAAGACGCCGTCGACCGAGGAGCAGTACTGCGCGTCCCGGGCGACGTTGCCGCGCTCGTCGAGCTCGACGCCGAGCTGCTCGACGAGGCCCTCCCGCTCGGGGCCGGTGAAGCCCATGGCCAGCAGGACGAGATCGGCCGGGATCTCGCGCTCGGTGCCCGCGACCTCCTCGAACTTCCCGTCGACGAACCTCACGTCGACCAGGCGCAGCGATCGCACGTTGCCGTCGTCGTCGCCGAGGAACTCCTGCGTGGACACCGCGTAGACGCGCTCGCCGGCCTCCTCGTGCGCCGAGGAGACCCGGAAGACCATCGGGTACGTCGGCCAGGGCTGGTGCGGCGGACGCTCCTCACCGGGCCGGTCCATGATCTCGAGCTGGGTGATCGACTTCGCACCCTGTCGGGTGGCCGTGCCGAGGCAGTCCGCGCCGGTGTCGCCGCCGCCGATGATGACGACGTGCTTGCCGTCTGCGCGGATCTGGTCCTCGCCATCCGATGTCGGAGGCTCGCCGAGGGAGACCCGGTTGGACTGCGGGAGGTACTCCATCGCCTGGTGGATCCCGCCCAGCTCCCGACCCGGGGCAGGCAGGTCACGTGCAGTGGTCGCCCCGAGGGCGAGTACCACGGCGTCGTACCGCTCGCGCAGCTGCTGGCCGGTGAGGGTCTCCCCCACGTTGACACCGGCACGGAAGACCGTGCCCTCGCGACGCATCTGCGCGATCCGTCGGTCGAGGACCTTCTTCTCCATCTTGAACTCGGGGATGCCGTAGCGCAGCAGGCCACCGACCTTGTCGGCGCGCTCGTAGACCGCGACCGTGTGGCCCGCCCGGGTCAGCTGCTGGGCGGCAGCCAGGCCGGCGGGGCCGGAGCCGACCACCGCGACCGTCTTGCCCGACAGCCACTCAGGTGGCTGCGGGCGCACCATCCCGGACTCCCAGGCGCGGTCGGCGATGGTCACCTCGACGTTCTTGATCGTGACCGGGTCCTGGTTGATCCCCAGGACGCAGGCCGGCTCGCACGGCGCCGGGCACAGGCGGCCGGTGAACTCCGGGAAGTTGTTGGTCGCGTGCAGGCGCTCGCTGGCGCCGTCCCAGTCGTCGCGCCAGACCAGGTCGTTCCACTCCGGGATCAGGTTGCCCAGCGGGCAGCCCTGGTGGCAGAACGGGATGCCGCAGTCCATGCAGCGCCCGGCCTGGGTGTTGATGATCGGGAGCAGTGCCCGTCCGGGTCCACCGGGGTAGACCTCGTTCCAGTCGTGCACTCGCTCCTCGAGGGGCCGCCGCTCGGCGACCTCGCGGCCGTGCTTGAGGAATCCCTTCGGGTCAGCCATGGAGGGCCTCCATCATCGCCGTGGCGGTGTCGTTGTCGTCGAGACCGTCGGCCTCGGCCTTCGCCTTGGCCTCCATCACGATGCGGAAGTCGCGCGGGATCACCTCGGTGAACCGCTCCAGCGAAGCGGGCCAGTCGGCGAGCAGCTTCTCCGCGACGGTGGAGCCGGTCTCCTCGGCGTGCCGGCGGACCAGGCGCTCGAGGGTCTCGCGCTCGTCGCCCTCGACGGGGCCGAGCTCGACGAGCTCCTGGTTGACGCGGCCCTCGTCGAGGTCGAGCACGTAGGCCGTGCCGCCGCTCATCCCGGCGGCGAAGTTGCGGCCGGTCGGGCCGAGCACCACGACGATGCCGCCGGTCATGTACTCGCAGCCGTGGTCGCCCACGCCCTCGACGACGGCGGTCGCACCCGAGTTGCGCACGCAGAACCGCTCACCGGCCTGCCCGCGCAGGAAGATCTCGCCGGACGTCGCGCCGTAGGCGATGGTGTTGCCCGCGATGATCTCGTCCTCGGGGACGAAGGTCGCCGACCGGTCCGGCCGTACGACGATCCGCCCGCCGGAGAGGCCCTTGCCCACGTAGTCGTTGGCGTCGCCCTCCAGGCGCAGCGTGATGCCGCGCGGCACGAAGGCGCCGAACGACTGCCCGGCCGAGCCGACGAGCGTGAGGTCGATGGTGCCGTCGGGCAGGCCCTCGGCCCGGTGGCGCTTGGTCACCTCGTGACCGAGGATGGTGCCCACGGTGCGGTTGACGTTGCGCACCTCGACCTGGGCACGCACCGGTTCACCGCGTTCGAGGGCGGGCTCGCACAGCTCGACCAGCTCCTGGTCGAGAGCCTTGTCGAGGCCGTGGTCCTGCGTCCGGGTGTTGCGGCGGGCGGCGCCCTCCTCCAGCGGCGGCACGTGGAAGATCGGGCTGATGTCCAGCCCGGCGGCCTTCCAGTGCTCCACCGCCTCGGTGGCGTCGAGTGCGTCGGCGTGGCCGATCGCCTCGTCGAGGGAGCGGAAGCCCAGCTCGGCGAGGAGCTCGCGCACCTCCTGGGCGATGTACTCGAAGAAGTTCACGACGTAGTCGGCCTGGCCGGTGTAGCGCGAGCGCAGCACCGGGTTCTGTGTCGCCACGCCCACCGGGCAGGTGTCGAGGTGGCAGACCCGCATCATGATGCAGCCCGAGACCACCAGCGGGGCGGTCGCGAAGCCGTACTCCTCGGCCCCCAGCAGCGCCGCGACGACGACGTCGCGACCGGTCTTGAGCTGGCCGTCGGTCTGCACCACGATCCGGTCGCGCAGCCCGTTGAGCAGCAGGGTCTGCTGGGTCTCGGCCAGGCCGAGCTCCCACGGTCCGCCCGCGTGCTTGAGCGAGGTCAGCGGCGAGGCGCCCGTGCCGCCGTCGTGGCCGGAGATCAGCACCACGTCGGCGTGCGCCTTGGACACACCCGCAGCAACCGTGCCGACCCCGACCTCGGCGACGAGCTTGACGTGTACGCGCGCCGACGGGTTGGAGTTCTTCAGGTCGTGGATCAGCTGGGCGAGGTCCTCGATCGAGTAGATGTCGTGGTGCGGCGGCGGCGAGATCAGGCCCACGCCCGGGGTGCTGTGGCGCGTCTTCGCCACCCAGGGGTAGACCTTGTGGCCGGGCAGCTGCCCGCCCTCGCCGGGCTTCGCGCCCTGAGCCATCTTGATCTGGATGTCGTCGGAGGTGGTGAGGTACTCCGAGGTGACGCCGAACCGGCCGGAGGCGACCTGCTTGATCGCCGAGCGGCGCTCGGGGTCGTAGAGCCGATCGGCGTCCTCGCCGCCCTCGCCGGTGTTGGACTTGCCGCCGAGCCGGTTCATCGCGATCGCGAGCGTCTCGTGCGACTCCCGGCTGATCGAGCCGTAGGACATCGCGCCGGTGGAGAACCGCTTCACGATCTCCGAGACCGGCTCCACCTCGTCGATGCTGATCGGCTCGCGTCCGGTGGCGCCGGAGTCCTTGAAGCGGAACAGCCCGCGCAAGGTCATCAGCCGCTCGGACTGCTCGTTGACGCGGCTCGTGTATTGCTTGAACACGTCGTACTTGCCGGCCCGCGTCGCGTGCTGCAGCCGGAACACCGTCTCGGGGTCGAACAGGTGCAGCTCGCCCTCGCGGCGCCACTGGTACTCCCCGCCGATCTCGAGCTGGCGGTGCGCCGGGGCGATGCCGCCGACGGGGTACGCCGTGCGGTGCCGCTTGGCCACCTCCTCGGCGATGACGTCGAGCCCGACGCCGCCGAGCTTGGTGGTGGTGCCGGTGAAGTACTTGTCGACCAGCTCCTGGGAGAGCCCGAGCGCCTCGAAGATCTGGGCGCCGGTGTACGACGCGACCGTGGAGACGCCCATCTTGGACATCACCTTGAGCACGCCCTTGCCCAGCGACTTCACCAGGTTGGCGACCGCCTGCTCGGGCTCGATCTTCACGTAGAAGCCGTCGCGGGCGAGGTCCTCGGCGGACTCCATCGCCAGGTAGGGGTTCACCGCCGCGGCGCCGTACCCGATCAGCGTGGCGACGTGGTGCACCTCGCGCACGTCACCTGCCTCGACCAGCAGCCCGACCTGGGTGCGGGTCTTCTGACGGACCAGGTGGTGGTGGACCGCCGCGGTCATCAGCAGCGACGGGATCGGCGCCCGGTCGGAGTCGGAGTGCCGGTCGGAGAGCACGATGATGCGGGCGCCGCCGGCGATCGCCTCGCTGACCTCGGCGCAGATCTCGTCGAGGCGCCGGGCCAGGGCCTCCCCGCCGCCGTTGACGTCGTAGAGCCCGCGCGAGACGTGGGTGATGAAGCCCGGCATGTCGCCGTCGCGGTTGATGTGCCGGATCTTGGCGAGCTCGTCGTTGGTGATCACCGGGAACGGCAGCACCACCTGACGACACGACGCGGGGGTCGGCTCGAGCAGGTTGGCCTCGGGCCCGATGGTGCCGTTGAGGCTGGTGACCAGCTCCTCACGGATGGCGTCCAGCGGCGGGTTGGTGACCTGCGCGAAGAGCTGGGCGAAGTAGTCGAACAGCAGCCGCGGACGGTCGCTGAGCACGGCCACCGGGGTGTCGGTGCCCATCGAGCCGATCGGCTCGGCGGCAGTGTTGGCCATCGGTGTGACCAGGATGCGCAGCTCCTCCTCGGTGTAGCCGAAGATCTGCTGGCGGCGCGTCACCGAGGCGTGCGAGTGGATCACGTGCTCGCGCTCGGGGATGTCGCGGAGGTGGATCAGGCCGGCGTGCAGCCACTCGTCGTAGGGGTGCTCGGCGGCGAGCTCCTCCTTGATCTCCTCGTCCTCGATGATGCGGTGCTCCTGGGTGTCGACCAGGAACATCCGGCCCGGCTGCAGCCGGCCCTTGCGGACGATCTTGTCGGCGGGGATGTCGAGCACCCCGACCTCGCTGGCGAGCACCACGAGGCCGTCGTCGGTGACCCAGTAGCGCGAGGGGCGCAGGCCGTTGCGGTCGAGCACCGCCCCCACCTGGGACCCGTCGGTGAACACCACGCACGCCGGCCCGTCCCAGGGCTCCATCATCGAGGCGTGGAACTCGTAGAACGCGCGGCGCTTCGGATCCATCTCGGCGTGGTTCTCCCACGCCTCCGGGATCATCATCAGCACGGCGTGCGGCAGGCTGCGCCCGCCCAGGTGCAGCAGCTCGAGCACCTCGTCGAAGGACGCCGAGTCGCTGGCGCCCGGGGTGCAGATCGGGAAGATCCGGTCGAGGTCGCCGGGGACCAGGTCGGAGTCGAGCAGCGCCTCGCGGGCCCGCATCCAGTTGCGGTTGCCCATCACGGTGTTGATCTCGCCGTTGTGGGCGATGAACCGGAACGGGTGGCTCAGCGGCCACGACGGGAACGTGTTGGTGGAGAACCGCGAGTGCACGACCGCGATGGAGGTCTCCACCCGCTCGTCGAGCAGGTCGGGGAAGACGTGGTCGAGCTGGTCGGTGGTGAGCATCCCCTTGTAGGCGATGGTCCGGCTCGACAGCGACGGGAAGTAGGCATCGGTCTCGTGCTCGGCGCGCTTGCGGAGCACGTAGGCGCGGCGCTCCAGCGCCATCCCCAGGACCCGGCTGCCCGCGGCAGTCACGAACAGTTGGCTGAACGAGGGCATGCAGTCCAGCGCCGTACGGCCGAGGGAGGAGGGGTCGGTCGGGACCTCACGCCACCCCAGGACGGCGAAGCCCTCCTCGACCGCGATCTCCTCGATGCGCTCGCGGGTCTTGGTGACCTGCTCGGCGTCACCGGGGATGAAGGCGGTGCCCACGGCGTAGCTGTTCTTCGCGGGCAGCTCGAAGTCGACGACCTCCCGGAAGAACCGGTCGGGCACCTGCATCAGGATCCCGGCACCGTCGCCGGAGTTCGGCTCGGCACCGGCGGCGCCGCGGTGGTCGAGGTTGCGCAGCGCGGTCAGCGCCTGGCAGACGATGTCGTGGCTGGGGACACCGGTCATGGTGGCCACGAAGGCGACCCCACAGGCGTCGTGCTCGTGCTGGCCGTCGTAGAGGCCTTGCGGCTCCGGGCCGTGCCAAGGCTGCGTGGACGCCCCGGGTACGGGCGGCGGGAATGCCTGCATGTGCACTCTCCCGTCGTCTGTCGGCGCACCCGGAGGCGCGGCGGTGAGCATGCGGTTGCTGGGACGACATTGGCCCATGCGGAGAATTCAGACTACAGGAGCGTTCGGCCCGGCTCCCGTGCCGTTTCAGGAGACGAATACCTCAATCCGCAGGGCTTTGTGAGGCTTCCGTCGCGTCTGCCGACCGGTGTCCTGGCCGGTACGGCGTCTCCTCGCGCCCCGGACGGCTTCGGCTCGACCAGACGAAGTACGCCGCCGCGACCACGAACAGCACCGCCGAGGTCCAGACGTTGAACCGGACACCGCCCACGTCCTGGAGCTCGACGGGGTCGATCCGCAGGTCCTCGATCCAGCCGCGTCCGGTGGTGTAGAGCATCACGTAGAGCGCGAAGACGCGGCCGTGGCCGAGGCGGAAGCGGCGGTCCGCCCACAGCAGGACTGCGATCGCCGCGAGGTTCCACAGCCCCTCGTAGAGGAAGGTGGGGTGGAAGGTGGCGAACTGCTCGTAGCCGGACGGCCGATGGGCGGCGTCGATCTCCAGTGCCCACGGCAGGTCGGTGGGTCGGCCGAACAGCTCCTGGTTGAAGTAGTTGCCGAGGCGGCCGATCACCTGCGCGAGCAGGATCCCGGGCGCCGTGGCGTCGAGCACGGGGCCGGCCAGCATCCCGTGGCGCCGGCAGTAGAACCAGGCGCCGATCGCGCCGCCGGCGATGGCGCCCCAGATGCCGAGGCCGCCCTGCCACACCTTCAGCGCGTCGACAGGGTCGCGGCCCTCGCCGAAATAAAGCTCGTAGTCCGTGGCGACGTGCCACAGCCGGGCACCGATCAGGCCCGCGGGCACCGCCCACAGCGCGAGGTCAGCGATCTCGCCCTTGGTGCCGCCGCGGGCGACCCACCGCCGCTCGCCGAGCCAGACCGCTGCGATGACGCCGAGGATGATCGCCAGGGCGTAGGCGCGGATGGGCAGCGGGCCGAGGTAATAGACCCCCTCGGAGGGACTGGGAATCGCCATGGAGATCGACTGCAGCACGAGCGTGGTCACGCCTCCTCCAGCAGCTTGCCCAGGTCCTCGGCCATCTCGGCCGGCGACGTCGCACCGGTCCAGACGAGGTCGCCCCGACCGCCCTGCACGGAGACGACCACGGTGGAGTGGTCCACCTCGTAGCCACCACTGGGCAGCTTGCGGCCCTCCTTGATCAGCACGTCCATCGGCTTGCCGAGCGCGACGATGTCGTCGAGCGACCCGGTGAGCCCCACGAACGACGGGTCGAACCGGTCGAGGTAGGTGCGCAGCGCCTCGGCGTCGTCCCGGGCAGGGTCGGTGGTCACGAAGGCGACTCGCACCTCGTCACGCTGGGCGTCAGGGAGCCGGGGCAGGGCCGACGCGATGGTGCTCATCACCACCTGGCAGATGTCGGGGCAGTTGGTGTAGCCGAAGAACACCAGGGTGCGCTTCGGCTGCTTCGCGAGGTCGAAGCTCCGGCCCTCGGTGTCGGTGAGCGGCATCGACGGCACGTCGTACTGCTCTGCCGGCTCGAGCCGGACGCCGTGGTAACCGTCGTCGTCGCTGGTGGTGATGCCGGTGGCCGCCGGCCCCTCCGGCTCCGAGGACCCGCAGGCCGAGAGCAGGACCGTCGCGAGCAGCGCCGCGAGCAGCCGGGTCACGCTAGTGGGCACGACGCACCCCGTCCGCGAGGTCCTCGGTCACCGCCGCGAGTGCCTTCAGCCCGGAGGAGAGATCGGTGTCGAGCAGCGTCCGCACGAAGGCGGAGCCGACGATCACGCCGTCCGCGTACGACGCCACCTCGGCGGCCTGGTCACCGTTGGAGACCCCGAGGCCGACACCGACCGGCAGGTCGGTGACCGCCTTGGTGCGCGCGACGAGCGGGCCCGCGAGCTCGGAGGTGGAGGCGCGGGCTCCGGTCACGCCCATCACAGCGGTGGCATAGACGAAACCGCGGCACGCGGCGGTGGTGAGGCTGAGCCGCTCGTCGGTGGACGAGGGCGCCACCAGGAAGATCTTGTCGAGGCCGTGGGCGTCGGCGGTGGCGATCCACTCCCCGGCCGAGTCGGGGGTGAGGTCGGGCGTGATCAGCCCCGCTCCCCCGGCGTCGGCGAGGTCAACGGCGAACCGCTCCACGCCGTGGCGGGCGACCGGGTT
>DASSLA010000182.1:0-8685 GCA_035689885.1 Marmoricola sp.
GTCCCGCACCCGCGACTTCGAGTACCGCTCCTGCCAGCGCTCACGTGCGTCCATGGACAGATAGTAGGACGTCCAAGTAGTTCCACCAACTGCGCTCCCACTCGGACGTGCGAATGTGGCTGGTGGGGCGCCAGACGTGCACATGCGTCACGTGCGAGACACTCGCATGCCCGGCCGACCGGGAGCAGCGGCCCTGCCCCAGCCTCAGAAGTCCCCGGCCGCCTGGCGCACCGGTCGCAGCAGCTCGGACAGCTGGCGCAGCTGCGCGTCATCGAGCGCGCCGAGCCCGAAGTCGGCGCCGACCAGCGTGGCAGTGGCGGCCTCGACCAGCTCGCGTCCCGCGGGGGTGATCTCGGCGAGCACGGCCCGGCCGTCCTGCGGATGCGCCCGTCGTACGACGAGCCCGGCGGCCTCGAGCCGGTCGACGATCGAGGTGACCGAAGTCGGGTGCACCTGCAGTCGCTCCCCCATCTTGCCCAGCGGCAGCGACCCGCGGGAGGAGAAGGTCAGCAACACCAGCGCCTCGTAGCGCGCGAAGGTCAGCCCGTGCGGCTTGAGCAGGGCGTCGAGCCGCGCCAGCACCAGCTGCTGCACCCGCATCAGCGAGGTGACCGCGTGCATCTGCGGGACACCGTCCCAGTGTCGCTCCCACTGGCGGGCCGCCTCGTCGATCGGGTCGAAGCCCAGCGCTGCCATGCGCCGCACCCTAGACGGTCTCCCGCCGCCGCGTTCGGGACCCGGGACCGGTCCGGGGCCCCTGCACGCGGGCAGTAGTCTCCGGTAGGACCGCCGGAACCCAGAGGAGAGCCGTGCCTGACGTCAAGCCACTGCAGAAGGTGCTGATCGCCAATCGTGGCGAGATCGCAGTCCGGGTCGTGAGGGCCTGCAAGGACGCCGGCATCGGGAGTGTGGCGGTCTACGCCGAGCCCGACCGCGATGCGCTCTTCGTCCGCCTCGCCGACGAGGCCCACTCGCTGAACGGCTCCACCCCGGCCGACTCCTACCTCGACATCGACAAGCTCATCGCGGCGGCGAAGGAGTCCGGGGCCGATTCCGTCCACCCCGGCTACGGCTTCCTCGCCGAGAACGCCGACTTCGCCGGCGCCGTCATCGACGCCGGGCTGGTCTGGATCGGCCCGCCGCCCGAGGCCATCGAGAACCTCGGCGACAAGGTCCGCGCCCGCCACATCGCGGAGAAGGTCGGCGCCCCACTCGCGCCCGGCACCAAGGACCCGCTGGAGAACGCCGACGAGGCGGTGCAGTTCGCCGAGGAGCACGGTCTGCCGATCGCGATCAAGGCCGCGTTCGGCGGCGGCGGTCGCGGCCTCAAGGTCGCCCGCGAGATGAACGAGGTGGCCGACGCCTTCGAGTCCGCGGTCCGCGAGGCAGTGTCGGCGTTCGGACGTGGCGAGTGCTTCGTGGAGAAGTTCCTCGACCGGCCGCGCCACGTCGAGACCCAGTGCCTCGCCGACCAGCACGGCAACGTCGTGGTGATCTCGACCCGCGACTGCTCGCTGCAGCGCCGCCACCAGAAGCTGGTCGAGGAGGCCCCCGCGCCGTTCCTCACCGACGACCAGGTGGCCCGGCTCTACGAGTCCTCCAAGGCGATCCTCAAGGAGGCGAAGTACGTCGGGGCCGGCACCTGCGAGTTCCTCGTCGCCGCCGACGGCACCATCTCCTTCCTCGAGGTCAACACCCGGCTCCAGGTCGAGCACTGCGTGTCCGAGGAGGTCACCGGGATCGACCTGGTCCGCGAGATGTTCCGCATCGCCGCCGGCGAGGAGCTCGGCTACGACGACCCCGAGGTGCGCGGGCACTCCATCGAGTTCCGGATCAACGCAGAGGACGGCGGCCAGAACTTCATGCCCGCGCCCGGCACCCTGACCCGTTGGCACCAGCCGTCGGGTCCCGGCGTCCGCCTCGACGGCGGCTACGACCAGGGCGAGACCGTCCCCGGCGCGTTCGACTCCCTCGTCGCCAAGCTCATCGTGACCGGCCGCGACCGCACCCAGTCGCTTGAGCGCTCGCGCCGCGCGCTCGACGAGTTCGTCGTCGAGGGTATGCCCACGGTCATCCCGTTCCACCGGGCGGTCGTCTCCGACCCGGCGTTCGTCGCCGCGTCCAACCCGACCGGCGAGGGCTCGTTCGATGTCTACACGACCTGGATCGAGACCGCCTTCGACAACCAGATCACGCCGTACGGCGGGGAGGTCGCCGAGGGCGAGGAGCCCGAGGAGCGCCAGAAGGTCACCGTCGAGGTCGGCGGCCGGCGCCTCGAGGTGGTGCTGCCCGGCGGCCTGGCGGCCCTCGGCGGTGGCACCGGCGGCGGCGCGAAGAAGCCCAAGCGCAAGGCCGGCAAGAAGTCCGGCGGGGCTGTCTCCGGGGACGCCGTCGCGTCCCCGATGCAGGGCACGATCGTCAAGGTCGCGGTCGAGGAGGGCGCGACCGTCGAGGAGGGCGACGTGATCGTCGTGCTCGAGGCGATGAAGATGGAGCAGCCGCTGAAGGCCCACAAGTCCGGCACCGTCACCGGCCTCGACGCCGAGGTGGGCGCCACGGTCTCCAACGGTGGCGTGATCTGCGAGATCAAGGACTGACCCGGCGCCCGGACGTCGTACGAGCTCGTCGCAACAGCAGCCAATTCGTATGACGTCCCGGCGGGCCGCGGCGGCGTACGGCGACCGGAAGCTCAGCGAGGCCGGCGCAGTCCCGGGTGGTTGCGCGCCACCAGGGGAGCCAGCAGCCGCTTCGGGGCGAGGTGGGCCAGCGCCGCACCGACCCGGTTGGCGGCGCCCGGGATCACGACCGGGCGCTCCTTGGCCATCCCCTCGATCCCTGCCAGCGCGACTTCCTCGGCGGGGAGCCACATCGGGCCGGGAAGGGCGTTCGACGCCTCCTCCTCGGTGAAGCCGGCGGCCTCGCCGAACCCGGTCTCCACCGGTCCGGGGCACAGCGCGGTCGCCGAGATCCCCGTGCCGGCGAGCTCTGCGGCCAGGCTGCGGGTGTAGCTGAGCACGAACGCCTTCGCGGCGGCGTACGCCGCCTGGCCGGGCAGCGGCTGGAACGCGGCGGTGGAGGCCACGTTGAGCACCGCCCCCGACCCGCGCGCGACCATGATGGGCAGGAACCGGGTGCACAGGTCGACCACCGCGGCGACGTCGACCTCCACCAGGGCGAGCTCTTCCTCGGGCGGGCGGCGGTGCACCGGCCCCAGCGTGGAGAACCCCGCGTTGTTGACCAGCACCTGCGGCGTCAGTCCGCGCGCCTCGAGCTCCCCGAGGAGCCCGGCCCGCACCTCACGGTCGGCGAGGTCGGCCGGTACGACGTGCGCGGTGCCGCCCTTGTCCCCGAGCTCGTCGGCCAGCGCCTCGAGCCGGTCGGCGGAGCGGGCGACCAGGACCAGCTCGTGGCCCCGCCGGGACAGCTCCCTGGCCAGCTCGGCGCCGATGCCGCTGGAGGCGCCTGTGACGACGGCCACATGGCCGGTGCGGGGGTGCGGAAGTGACATGACCGCAACATACGGGGCGCCTACTGACGAGTACTCGAATCCTGACGACACCCTCGGGAAAAACATGAGGCTCGATTCGGATTTGAGCGGTGAACATGACACACTCCTCATATGACTCAGCTTCCTCCCAGCACGCTGACCCACGAGCACTCCACCCCCGAGCCCGGCCGTTCACTGGCCGAGCACTTCCGCTCCGGCGACGAGTTCGCCGTCACCTTCGGTGGTCAGGGCGCGGACTGGTTCGCGACCCTGCGGGAGCTCGTGTCCGAGAATCCCGACACCGGGCGGCTGGGCCACCTGGTCGACGAGTCGTCCCGCCTCGTCGCTCCCGTCGCCGGTGAGCTGGCCGCCGCGCTCCCCCGGCCCTTCGCCCCGCACACCTGGCTCGCCGACGAGCAGGACCCCGAGCGTGCCGACGTGCTCAACGCCGCGCTCGGCCTGCCCGGCGTGCTGCTCACCCAGCTGACCACCCTCGACCTGCTCGCGACCGAGGGCCTCGACCTGACCCGCGTCGCGCCCGTCGCGTCGGTCGGCCACAGCCAGGGCATCCTCGGCGTCGCCGCCCTCGCCGGGCGCCGCGAGGCCCTCGACGGCCACGGAGACGGCGCCAGTGATGTCGAGCTGCTCGCCATCGCCCGCCTGGTCGGCGCCGCCGCCACGATCGTCGGACGCCGCGCGGGCCTGGTCGCCCACGGCGAGGACACCCCGATGCTGGCCGTCTCGGGCGCCACCGTCGCGGAGATCGAGGAGCTCCTCGCGGAGGTCGGCGGCAGCACGGACAGCGACGTCGCCGCGATCGGCGCCGTCAACGGCCCGCGCCGCCTCGTCGTCACCGGCACCCCCGCGACCCTGCGCCGCCTGCGCAAGGCGATCGCCAAGCGCAGCGAGGCCCAGACCGCCGAGATCGAGGCCAAGTCACGTGGTGGCCGTGCTTTCGCGCCCACCCTGGAGTCGGTCCCCGTCTCCGTGGGCTTCCACCACCCCGCGCTGGCTCCCGCCGTCGCCATGGTCACCGAGTGGGCCGAGGCCTGCGGGCTCGACACCGGTCTCGCCGAGCACCTCGCCCAGGCGATCTGCGTGGAGAGCCTCGACTGGCCGCGCGCGCTGACCGACGCGGTCGGCACCGACACCCGCTGGGTCGTCGACCTCGGCCCGGCCGAGCTCTCCGCCAACATGACCGGACGGGTGATGCGCGGTCGCGGCGTCACCGTCGTGCCCGCCGCCACGTCCCGCGGCCGCGACCAGCTGTTCACCGAGGGCGCCGAGGTGCCCCTCGCGGCCGACTGGTCGGCGTACGCACCGAAGCTGGTCGACCGCGGCGACGGCAAGCCCGTCGTCGCCACGGCGTTCACGCGCCTGACCGGCAAGTCCCCGGTCCTGCTGGCCGGGATGACGCCGACCACGGTCGACCCGGAGATCGTCGCCGCCGCGGCCAACGCCGGCCACTGGGCCGAGCTCGCCGGTGGCGGCCAGGTCACCGAGCCGATCTTCGACAAGAACATGGCGCGCCTGCGCGAGCTGCTCGACGAGGGCGTCACCGCGCAGTTCAACACGCTCTTCCTCGACCCCTACCTGTGGAAGCTCCAGGTCGGCGGCCAGCGCCTCGTCCAGAAGGCCCGGATGGCCGGTGCCCCGCTCGACGGCCTGGTGATCAGCGCCGGCATCCCCGAGACCGACGACGCCGTCGCGATCATCGAGGACCTTCAGGAGGCCGGCATCACGCATGTGGTGTTCAAGCCCGGCACGGTCAAGCAGATCCGCCAGGTGCTCGCGATCGCCCGCGAGGTCGAGACCCCGCTGATCATGCACGTCGAGGGCGGTGTTGCCGGCGGCCACCACTCGTGGGAGGACCTCGACGAGCTGCTGCTCGCCACCTACCCCGAGCTGCGCTCGGTCCCCAACCTGGTCGTGTGCGTCGGCGGCGGCATCGGTACGCCGGACCGCGCGGTCGACTACCTCACCGGCACCTGGGCCACCGCGCACGGCGAGGCCCCCATGCCCGTGGACGGCGTGCTGATCGGTACCGCCGCGATGGCGACCCGCGAGGCCACCACCTCCGCCTCGGTCAAGCAGCTGCTGGTCGACACCCCCGGTGTGAGCACCGACGTCAACGGCGGCTGGGTCGGCGCCGGCCGCAGCGCCGGCAACGTCACGAGCGGCCGCAGCCAGCTCGGCGCGGACATCCACGAGATCGACAACGCCGCCTCCCGCTGCGGCGCCCTCCTCGACCAGGTCGCCGGCGACGCCGAGGCCGCCCTCGCCCGCAAGGACGAGCTGGTCGCGGCCATGGCCGTCACCGCGAAGCCGTACTTCGGCGATGTCACCGAGATGACCTACGAGCAGGTGCTGCGCCGCTACGTCGAGCTCAGCGGTCCGCGCGACGGCGAGTGGCTCGACGTCACCTTCGCCGACCGCTTCACCGCGCTGCTCGACCGCGCGCTGGCGCGGGTGCACCCCCAGACCTCGGGTCCGATCGACCGGATCGAGGCCGACGACCCGACCGCCGCCATCGACACGCTCGTGGCGGAGCACCCGCAGGCCACGGCCTGCCGGCTGCACCCGGCCGACGTGCAGCACTTCCTCGAGGTGTGCCGCCGCCCGGGCAAGCCGGTCAACTTCGTCCCCGTGATCGACGCCGACGTACGCCGGTGGTGGCGATCCGACTCGCTGTGGCAGGCCCACGACGAGTCCTACGGGGCCGAGCAGGTCATCGCGATCCCCGGACCGGTCGCGGTAGCCGGGATCACGCGGGTCGACGAGCCGGTCGCGGACCTGCTCGACCGGTTCGAGCACGCGATCGTCGAGGAGCTCGTCACGCACGACTCCCCGGTCACGACCGCGGTGAACCGCAGCACCGTGGGCGAGGACGCCACCGTCCTCGACGCGGTCCGCAACGCCACCGACGTGGTGTGGGCGGGGCGCGTGGTGCCCAACCCGGTGCACCGGCTGGACGGCACGCCCGCCCAGCTGGTTCAGGACGGACCGGACGCTGCCGTGCTGGAGGTGCCGCTCGCGCGCGGCGCGCTCCGGTTGCGGCTCGACCTCTCGGGGGTCCGGGCCGGCCGGCTGCCGGTGATCTCGGAGGAGTCCGCCGGTGAGGCGATGGGCGCGCTGCTCGCGCTCACCGCCGGCGGCAGCCTGCCCGAGGTCGACGAGGGCACCGCCGTGCTGCACACCTCGTGGAGCACCGAGCTCGTCGCCGACCACATCGGCGTGACCGCCCCGCAGCGGCACCGCCGCGGCGACCAGGTCACCGACCCGGCCGAGGCGATCGTCCCCGACACGCTCGTGGGGCTCGCCTGGCCGTCGGTGTTCGCCTGCATCGGCGCCATCGAGGGCCTCCTCGACCTGGTCCACCTCGACCACCGCATCGAGGTGGCGCCGGGTGGCTTCGAGACCCTCCGCGCCGACGGCGTCGACCTGACGATCGAGGCGACCCGCGCCGGCGTCAGCGAGACGACGGCCGGTCGGGTGATCGCCGTGAACGTGCGCATCACCACGACCACGGGCGCCACGATCGCCACCCTGCACGAGAGGTTCATGGTCCGCGGCCGTGTCGGTGACGCCGAGCTGGCCGCCCCTGCCCCGCTCGTGCCCGACGCCCTCGACAAGCCGCGGGCGCGGATGGACCGCTTCACCGTGACCGCCCCGCACCACATGGCGGCGTTCGCGGCCGTGAGCGGCGACCACAACCCGCTGCACACCGACGTCCCGGCCGCCCGCCTGGCCGGCTTCGACGGCCCGATCGTGCACGGTATGTGGCTCTCCGCGGTCGGCGAGCGCGCCGCCGCGAGCGTCGCCGCCCGCAACCACGCCCGCACCGTGCAGGGCTGGCAGGCCCGCTGGGTCGCCCCGCTGCTGCCCGGCGCCGAGGTGGAGGTCACCGTCGAGCGCACCGGCGTGCGTGACGGTGCCACCGTGCTCGAGGTGAGCGCCCGTGCCGACGGCGAGCTCGCGATGGTGGCCGAGGCCCTCGTCGCAGCCCCGCACACGGCGTACGCCTTCCCCGGCCAGGGCATCCAGAGCAAGGGCATGGGCCTCGAGGCCCGCTCCCGCTCGGCTGCCGCCCGCGAGGTCTGGGACCGCGCGGACCAGCACACCCGTGAGGCGCTGGGCTTCTCCATCCTCGCGGTCGTCCGCGACAACCCGACCGAGCTCTGGGCCGACGGCGAGCTGCACCGCCACCCCGACGGCGTGCTCTTCCTGACCCAGTTCACCCAGGTCGCGATGGCGACGCTGGCCGTCGCCCAGGTCGCTGAGATGCGCGAGGCCGGCGTCTTCGTCGAGGGTGCGATCACCTGCGGTCACTCCGTGGGCGAGTACAACGCCCTCGCCGCGGTCACCGGCATCCTGCCCCTCGAGGCGCTGCTGGAGATCGTGTTCCGCCGCGGCATGGCGATGCACCACCTGGTGCCCCGTGACGCGCAGGGCCGCAGCAACTACCGGCTCGCCGCGATCCGCCCGTCGCAGATCGGCCTGGCCGACGACGACGTCCCCGAGTTCATCGGCGCGATCGGCGAGCGCACCGGCGAGTTCATCCAGATCGTCAACTACAACCTGCGTGGCTCGCAGTACGCCATCGCCGGCACCGTCGCCGGCCTGGAGGCGCTGGAGGAAGAGGTCGCGGAGCGGCGCGCGCGCTTCGGCGGCAAGCCGGCGTTCATCCTGGTGCCGGGCATCGACGTGCCGTTCCACTCCTCGGAGCTGCACGCGGGTGTCGCCGACTTCCGCCAGCGTCTCGACGAGCTGCTGCCGGCGCACATCGACACCTCGGTGCTGATCGGGCGCTACATCCCCAACCTGGTGCCGCGGCTGTTCACCCTCGACCGCTCGTACGTCGAGGAGGTGGCGTCCTACGTCGACTCCCCCGCGTTGAGCGCAGCGCTGGCCGACTGGGAGACCACGTCGGCAGACCCGGACCGGCTGGGTCGCACCCTGCTGATCGAGCTGCTCGCGTGGCAGTTCGCCAGCCCGGTGCGCTGGATCGAGACCCAGGACCTGCTGTTCGGGTCCGTGGACGCAGACGTCGAGGACGGCGGCGGGCTGGGTGTCGAGGACTTCGTCGAGATCGGCGTCGCCTCCGCCCCCACCCTGGCCAACCTCGCTGCACAGACCACGAAGCTGCCCTCCTACGACGGCGTGGCGCCGCGGATCCTCAACTCGGGCCGCGACGAGGC
>DASSLA010000183.1:0-9033 GCA_035689885.1 Marmoricola sp.
GACTTCCTCGTCGGCTCGGTCGGGCCGGTCGACCCGCACTGGCTCTACCTGATCGGTGCCGTCGGCCTCGCCGTCCACCTCGGCCGGGACGGTGGACGGGCGTGGCAGAACGCCTGACGCTGCGCGCGGGGACACCTACCGTGTCGTCCGTGACCGTGCCGTCGTCCGAGGACCGGGTCGCCGTCTGGGCGGCCCGGTCCCTGGGCGTGCTGGCGGTGGTCCTCGCGGGGACCGCGGTGGTGCTTCCGCTGGCCACCGGGCTGGGCTACCTCGACGAGCTGATGCAGACGCCGGAGGTCGTGGTCGCCGTCTCGTTCTCGGCCACCGGCGTGCTGCTGGTGCAGAACCGGGGCGCGAGCCGGATCGGCTGGCTGCTGCTCGCGATCGGGATGTTCTCGGCGTGCTACACCGCTGCGGCGTCGTACGTCGTGATGGAGCTGGGTGGCACCGTCTCCGGCACCCTGCCGCCGTCGGCCGAGCTCGCGACGTTCGCCGCGTGGGTGACCGGCTGGGCGTGGTTCCCCTCGTGGTTGCTCGTGTCGACCGTGCTGCCGCAGGTGGTGCCGTACGGCCGGCCGCTGGCCGGGTGGTGGCGCGCCGTGCACGGGCTGTCCTACGCCGTGCTCGTCGCGGGGGTGCTGGCGTTCGCGGTGGCGACCGGTCCCGTGGGGATCGTCGAGGCGGTACCGAACCCCATGGGGGTCCCGGCGCTCGACCCGCTGCTGAAGCCTCTGGGCGAGGTGCTCGACGCCCTCGTCCCCGTGCTGATCCTGCTGTCCCTCGCCTCCGTGGTGGTGCGGGTGGTGCGGGCCGACGCGGCCGAGCGGCGCCAGGTCGGGTGGTTCGGCTACTCGGTGGCGATGACCGTGGTGGTGATCCTCTTCGCGCCACCGCTGCTGCTCAACGTGGCGGTGCTCTTCGTTCCCGCCGGCATCGCGGTGGCTGCGCTGCGCTACCGGCTCTACGACCTCGACCTGCTCGTCAACCGGACCCTGGTGGTGGCGCTGCTGCTCGGTGGCGCCGCCCTCGTCTACGTCGCACTCGTCGGCTGGGTCGGTGCGCTGGTCGGCAGCTCCACGGGGTGGGTCCCGTTCCTCGCGGCGTTCGGCGTCGCGCTGCTCTTCCACCCGGCACGGATCCGCCTGCAGCGCTGGGTCGACCGGCTCTTCCACGGCCTGCGCGGTGATCCCTATGCCCTGCTGCGCGACCTCGACCGGACCCTGCGCGAGGCCGACAGTCCCCGCGAGGCCCTGGCCGACGCCGCGGCGCTGGTGCGGACCGGCCTGCGGCTCCCCGGCGTGGGGCTGCAGGTGCCGCTGCCCGGGGGCGGCGAGGTGCGGGAGCAGGCGGGGTCGCTGCCGGCCGACCCGACGCGGATCGCGCTGTCGCTGCACGGACGCGAGGTCGGCGAGCTGCTCGTCGCGCCCCGCGACCCGCGCCAGCGGCTGCCCGAGGCCGACCACCGCGTCCTGCAGCTGCTGGCCGGCCCGGTGGCGTCGGCGGCGTACGCGTTGCGGCTGTCGAGTGACCTCGAGGAGTCCCACGGACGGCTGCTCGCCGCCCGTGAGGACGAGCGCCGCCGACTGCGGCGCGACCTCCACGACGGCCTGGGCCCGCAGCTGGCGGGCGTGGTGATGGGCCTCGACGTGGTGCGCTCCTCGCTCTCGCGCGGTGACACCTCCCGAGCCTCGGACCTGGCCCTGCGAACGGCCGAGCAGGCCCGCACGGCGGTGGAGGACGTACGGCGTCTCGTGGCCGGTCTGCGGCCGCCCGTGCTCGACGACCTCGGCCTACTGGGCGCCCTGCGCGCCGTCGGGCCGGGAGCGGCCGAGGGCGGACCCGAGCTGTGTTTCGAGGTGGAGGGGGACCTCGAACCACTCCCGGCCGCGGTCGAGGTGGCCGCCTTCCGGATCGTGTCCGAGGCGATCACCAACGCGGTCCGGCACTCCGGCGCGCGCTGCGTGGAGGTGCACCTGGACGCGAACGCCGACGAGCTGGTGGTGCGGGTGGAGGACGACGGCGCCGGCATCACTCCCGACGTACGCCGGGGCGTGGGGCTGTCCTCGATGCGGGAGCGGGCGACCGAGCTCGGCGGCTGGTGCACGGTCACGCCCGGCGCGCGCGGTACCTGCGTGCAAGCCCACCTGCCGCTGCTCCGGGCGAGGGCGGAGCCGGCATGACCGCTGGCATGACACCAGACACGACACCGGGCATGACACCAGGCATGACACCGGGGCTGCGCGTCGTCGTGGTCGACGACCACCCGGTGTTCCGGCAGGGGCTGCGCACGCTGCTGGAGGACATCGGCGTCCAGGTCGTGGCCGAGGGCGCTGACGGGGACGAGGGTGTCGCCCTGACCCTCGAGCACCGGCCCGACGTGGTGCTGATGGACCTGCAGATGCCCGGGGTCTCCGGGGTGGAGGCGACCCGGCGGCTGGTCGCCGAGATGCCGGAGGTGAAGGTGCTCGTCCTCACCATGGTCGACGACGACCAGGCGGTGTACGCCGCGGTGCAGGCGGGCGCGCTCGGCTACCTGCTCAAGGGAGCAGGGCAGAACGAGATCCGGAGCGCCCTGGCCTCGGTGGCCGCCGGCCATGGTGTCTACGGGCCCGAGGTGGCCCGCCGGCTGCGTTCGTTCCTCACCAACGGCGCGACCTCGACCGGTCCCTTCCCGTCGCTCTCCGAGCGGGAGCGCGAGGTGCTCGGCCTGATCGCCGAGGGCGCGTCGAACGGTGACATCGCCCGGCGGCTGTTCCTCTCCGACAAGACGGTGCGCAACTACGTCTCGAGCATCTTCGCCAAGCTCGACGTGGACAGCCGGCCCGCCGCGATCGTCCGGGCACGGGAGGCAGGGCTCGGCGGCTGAGGGGCTGGCCCAATTTGGGCAACCCGGACACGATGGCCGCATGGCCGTGGAGATCACGAACAACACCGACGAGCACCGCTACGAGGCACGAGTCGACGGTGCCTTCGCCGGGGCGGCGTACTACAAGCTGCACGAGGGTGTCATCGAGTTCGACCACACCGAGGTCGACGACGCCTTCGAAGGCCAGGGTGTCGGCTCCGGCCTCGCCCGCGGTGCGCTCGACGACGTACGCCGCGACGGCAGCCGCAAGGTGGTGGCGACCTGCCCCTTCATCAAGGGCTGGATCGGCAAGCACCCCGACTACGAGGACCTGCTCGCCTGAGCGCCTGATCCCGGGCAGCGGACGCCGCGCATAACCCCTCACGCGCGTGGCCCGTTGAGGGCACATGGTGACCACGCGTGCCCGGCTCCTCATCATCTCCGCCGCCCTCGGACTGCTGCCCGCGCTGGTGGCCGTCGGCTCGCCGGCCGGTGCCGCACCCGACGACTCCGCTCCTTCCGCAGGCCCGTCAGCTGGCCCGTACCGCGCGACGATCACCCGCACCTCGCACGGCATCCCGCACGTGGTCGCCGAGGATTTCGGGTCGCTCGGCTTCGGGTCCGGCTATGCCACGGCGGAGACCTCGATCTGCACCCTCGCCGACACGCTGCTGACCGCGCGGGGCGAGCGGTCGCGCCACCTCGGCCCGGACGAGGAGTACGACGACCAGGTGTCGATGGCCGGCACCAACCTGCAGGCGGACACGCTCGCCACCGACATCCGCAACCGCCGCGTCGTCGAGGAGCTGCTCGCCTCGGACGCCGGGCCGGGGCCCGAAGCGCGTGCGATGGTCGCGGGCTACGCGGCCGGGGTGAACGCGTGGCTGCGCGACATCGGCGGGGCGGACGGGATCAAGGACCCGGAGTGCCGCGGCGCCGAGTGGATCCGGCCCACGGCCACGGCCGACGACATCTGGTACGGCGTCTACCTCGCCAACGTGCTGGCCTCCAGCGGTCACTTCCTCGAGCAGATCACCACGGCCCGGCCGCCGAGCGCGTCCGACCCGGGCATCCCGCAGCTGCCGCTGAGCACCTCGTTCGCGGCCGCGCCGCGGGAGCTGCCGGACCGCGACGAGCTGCTCGCCGCGCTCGGCAAGGACCCGGAGTCGCCGTTCGGCTCCAACGCCACGGCGGTCGGTGGTGACGCGAGCTCGACCGGACGCGGAATGGTCCTGGGCAACCCGCACTTCCCGTGGCGCGGCCGCTACCGGTTCACCCAGCAGCACCTCACCATCCCCGGCGAGTACGACGTCGCCGGCGCCAGTCTGATCGGCTCCCCGGTTGTGAACATCGGCTGGAACCAGGACGTGGCGTGGAGCCACACCGTCTCGACCGCCTACCGGTTCACGCCCTACGAGTACCAGACGCTCGGCTCACCGACGACCTACGTCACGACGTCCGGGCCGAAGCGGTTGCACAAGCGCACCGTCGAGGTGGAGGTACGCCGTCCCGACGGGAGCATCGGCACGGTCACCCGCCACCTGTACCGCACCGGTGAGGGCTACGTGCTCGACGACCCGGACACGCTGATGAACTGGACGCCGGTCAGCTTCTTCGCGCTGCGCGACGCCAACGCCGAGCACCTGCGCACCATCGACACCTTCCTCGACATGGGCCGCGCCACCGACGTGCGCGACCTGCTCGCCCGCCAGGACGCCGCCGGCGGGATGCCGTGGGTCAACACCACCGCGGCCGACCGCGCCGGTGACGTCCTGTACGCCGACCACTCCGTCGTACCCCACGTGACGGACGACAAGGCGCAGCGCTGCATGACCCCGGTGGGCCGGGTGCTGTTCACCATCGCCGGCCTGCCCGGTCTCGACGGCACCCGCGCCGGGGCGGACTGCCGATGGGGCACCGACAGCGATGCTCAGCGACCCGGCATCCTCGGCCCGCGCAAGCTGCCGGCGACCGTCCGCCGCGACTGGGTGATGAACGCCAACGACTCCTACTGGCTGCCCAACCCGGAGGAGAGGCTCGAGGGCCACCCGCGGATCGTCGGCTGCGAGAACTGCCAGCGCACCCTGCGCAGCCGGATGGTCTACCGCTACGTGATGGACCGGCTCGGTGACGGCGCGGTCCGTCCGGACGACCTGCGCGGCTTCCAGCACGAGAACCGCGCGATGGGCGCCGAGGTGATGGGCGCGGGCAACGACCTCGTCGAGGTCTGCGAGGCCGCCGACGGCCGCGACGCGTGCGACGTCCTGCGCGCGTGGGACGAGCGGTCGGACACCGACAGCGTCGGCACGCACATCTTCGAGGAGTTCGTCTCCCGACTGCCGACCGTGTCGCTGGCCGGCACCGAGGCCTACTGGGTGAAGCCGTACGACGAGCGCGACCCGGTCAACACCCCGCGCAACCTCAACGAGCACGACCGCCAGGTCATCGAGGCGATGAAGGATGCGATCGGGTGGCTGCGCGGTCACGGCGTACCGATGGACGCGACCTGGGGGTCCCTGCAGGTGGCCGGCGACCGCGGAGCACCGCCGATCCCGCTCGGCGGGGGCCTCGGCGACCAGGCCGGCAACGCCAACGCGCTGCACTCCCGCAACCCGCTGGACAACCGGGACCGCTACAAGCCGGTCACCTACGGCTCCTCGCACATCCAGGCGATCTCGTTCCTCGACGACGGACGCACCGACGCCCGCACGATCCTCACCTACGGGCAGTCCGAGGACCCGGGGTCGCCGTGGTCGAGCGACCAGACCGAGCTGTTCTCGCGCAAGCAGTGGGTGAGCTTCCCGTTCGCGCCCGAGCAGGTCGACGCGGCCCGGATCTCGCGGAGGACGGTCACCGGCTCCCGCCGACCGTGAGGTGACGGCGGGAGCCGGCGACCGACGCCTGTCCTACAGGCGGCCCCGCTGCACCAGCCGCAGGCCGGTCACGAACCACGGGGCGTAGCAGGCCAGGCCCAGGACGAGGCCGAGCACGCCACCGACCACGCCGAAGGCGATCATCGGGAGCAGCGCGAGCGGGACCAGCCACCACGCGATGACCCCGGCGCGGGCGAGCCCGGCGAACAGCACCGGGAACCCGAGCAGGCCGAGCAACTTGGCGCTGAGCAGCCACACCGAGATCGACGCCGTCTCGGTCACGTGCGTGAAGACCGCGACGGCGTCGTCCATGTCGAGCCGATTGCCCATGGCGTCGAGCACCCAGTCGCTGTAGAGCAGCCCGGTGAACTGGATCGAGCCGAACGCCGCGGCGAGCCCGCCCCACAGGGTCAGCGTCCGGCCACGCCGGCCGCGGACCAGGCCGATCGCGGCGAGGGCGCCGAAGGCGGCGAGCACCCACGAGTAGTGGAAGAGGTTCGCCGACACCGCCGAGACGAACGGGTCGTCGGCCAGCGAGGCGATGTAGGCGCTGGCGCTTTCGTCCGCCTGCGGAGGCGAGGTCGCCGCGCCGCCGAGGAAGAGCAGCGGGGTGGCGATCAGCGAGAGACCACCGAGGACGCGCAGCAGGCGTGCGTTGCGGTCGTCGGCGAGGTCGCCGGTCTCCATGCGGTCGGTGGGTGTCTGGAGGGTGGTCATGTCGGGTCCTTCGGTTCGGAGTTGTTGCGACTCCGGAATGCTGGGGCTCCGGACCCTGCTCCCGGATCGGCCACGAGGCCGGGTTCGGCGGTCCCTGCGTCGGGGCTCGATGCCCCGAGTTCCTACCCGGGGAGGATCCCCGGTCGTGCTCCGGAACGACGTACAGCCCGGCGACGGCTCCGTACATTGAGCGCATGCTGCGCGGCCGTCCCTTCCCACTCACCGCTGCCCACGTCGTTGCCGGCGTGGTGATGGCGGCTGCCGCCCTGCTCGAGGCGGGGTACGGCGGACCGGAGGCCGGGTTCACCGACGTCAACGTCGCGGCCTCGCTGCTGACCGGTCTCAGCCTCGCCGTCGCCCGGTGGTCCCCGCTTGCCGGCGTGCTCGTGCTCAACGCCACCCTCGCCGTGCCGGCGCTGGTGTGGGAGGGGCTGCCACCCATCGGGGGCGCCCAGCTGATCGCCACCATGCTGCTCGTCGGGACCGCGGCCTATCGGCTGCCCCGCACCAGCGGGCTGGTGGCGTTCGCGATCTGCGCGGTGGTCCCGCCGGCGACCATCGTGGCCGCCGGCGAGTCGTTGTGGGAGTTCGTCTTCTTCGTGCTGATCCTCGCCCCGGCGTGGATCGTGGGCGTCCTGCTGCGCCGGGAGCAGCGTCGCTCGGCGGAGCTCGCCGCGCTGGCGGCCGAGCTCCGGGAGGAGCGCGAGCGCCAGGCCGAGGTGGCGGTCACCGCCGAGCGCACCCGGATCTCCCGTGAGCTCCACGACGCAGTCGCCCACACCGTCAGCGTGATGACCCTGCAGGTGGGAGTCGTACGGCGCCGCCTGGACCGGGGATCGGTGGAGGAGGAGACCCTGTGCGGCGCCGAGACCCTCGGGCGCCAAGCGGTCGACGAGCTGCGCCGGATCGTCGGCATCGTGCGCGATGGCGAGTCGGCGGAGCTCGCCCCGCTGCCCTCGCTCACCCAGGTCGCCGCGCTGGTCGAGCAGGTGCGCGGCACCGGCACCGACGTACGTCTCGAGGTGCGGGGTGACCTGGCCGAGGTGCCGCACGCGGTCGACATGTCGGCGTACCGGATCGTGCAGGAGGGACTCACCAACGCGCTGCGCCACGCGCCCGGCTCCGACGTCACTGTCGTGCTCGCTGTCGCTCCGGACGCCGTCGAGGTGGTGGTCGCCAACTCCGCCCCCCGGCGACGTGGGGAGTCCTCCTCCGCCGGCGGGTACGGGCTGGCCGGGCTGCGCGAGCGCGCCCACGTCGTCGGCGGGGAGATCGAGGTCGGGCCGACCACCGACGGTGGTCACGTGCTGCGTGCCGTGCTGCCCCTGACCGCTGCGGTGGCCGTGAGATGAGCATTCGCGTGGTGCTCGCCGACGACGAGGCGATGGTGCGGGCGGGGCTCCGCCTTCTGGTCGACGGCGAGGCGGACCTCGAGGTGGTCGGCGAGGCGGTCGACGGCGAGGACGCCGTTCGCACCGTGGAGCGGACCCGCCCCGACGTGGTGCTGATGGACATCCGGATGCCCCGGATGAACGGGCTGGACGCCGCCCGCGAGGTGCTCGCCCTCGACCCGGCGCCACGGGTGCTGGTGCTGACCACCTTCGACGAGGACGAGGTCGTGGACGAGGCACTGCGTCGGGGCGTCACCGGCTTCCTGCTGAAGAGCTCGCCGCCCGAGGAGATGGTCGCCGCGATCCGCCGGGCGAGCAGCGGCCAGGGCGTGATCGACCCGAGCGTGGTGCCCGGGGTGATCTCCCGGTTCGCCAACGCACCGGTGGCCCGCCGGCCCGCGGCCGAGCTGGCCCGGCTGACGCCGCGGGAGACCGACGTGCTCCGGCTGGTCGGGCGGGGCTACTCCAACGCCGAGATCGCCGCCGAGCTCTACCTCGGCGAGACGACCGTGAAGACACACCTCGGTCGCGTCCTGGACAAGCTCGACCTCCGCGACCGCCCACGCGCGATCGCCTTCGCCTACGAGAGCGGCCTGCTCCGCGCCGAATAATCCGATGAGTTGTCGGTGGTCGGTGAGTCACTATGTGGGACGACCCCATCCGGGGCAGTCAAGTGGCGCGCGGGGGCGCCCGACGGGACGACTGACGAGGTCATGAACATGGTGCAGATGATCCGCGCACGCGGACTGGTGAAGAGATATGGCGACGTCGAGGCCCTCGACGGCCTCGACCTGAGCGTCGAGGAGGGGCAGGTCCTCGGGCTGCTGGGCCCCAACGGCGCAGGCAAGACGACGGCGGTGCGCATCCTGACCACCCTGCTGCTGCCCGACGAGGGCAGCGCCGAGGTCGCCGGGATCGACGTGGTGGCCGACCCGCAGGCCGTCCGTGCCCGGATCGGGCTGTCGGGACAGTACGCCGCGGTCGACGAGCACCTGACCGGGTTCGAGAACCTCGAGATGGTCGGCCGGCTCTACGGCATGGGCCGCGCCCAGGCCAGGGACCGGGCCCGCGAGCTGCTCGAACGGTTCGGCCTCACCGAGGCCGGTGACCGACCGTCGAAGACCTACTCCGGCGGGATGCGCCGGCGGCTCGACCTGGCCGGTGCCCTGGTCGCGGCGCCCCCGGTGCTCGTGCTGGACGAGCCGAC
>DASSLA010000184.1:0-6366 GCA_035689885.1 Marmoricola sp.
AGTGGCTGGTGTGGCGTATTGACGCCGCGCCAGCCACTTTCGCATGTCCGGGGAGCGTGGGCCCGCCCCGCTCTCAGCCGGGCAGCGAGTAGCGCCCTGCCCCGTCCTCGACGACGAGCCCATCGGCGAGCAGGCTGGTGAGCGCCCGGTCGCGCTGGACCGGGTCGTGCCAGGTCTCGTCGAGGCGGTGCCGAGCCACCGAGCCCTCGGTCTCGCGCAGCACCGCCATCAGCCGGCCACGGACCTGCCGGTCGGTACCGGCCCAGGCCTGGCCACGCCTCGGAGGACCGTCGTACGGCGGGCGCCCGGCGAGGTTCCACGCACAGCGGTCCCGGATCGGGCAGCGGGGACAGGCAGGCTTCGTGGCCGTGCAGACGAGCGCGCCGAGCTCCATCGTCGCCACCGCCCATGTCTCCGGAGCTTCCTCGGGAACGAGCGTCTCGGCCAGGTCGCGCTCGGCCCGGGTGACCGACGCCGCGGGGTGCTCGACGCCGCTGACCGCCCGTGCCAGCACCCGCCGGACGTTCGTGTCCAGCACGGCGTGCCGGCCGCCGAACGCGAAGGACGCGATCGCGCTGGCGGTGTAGTCGCCCACGCCGGGCAGTGCCAGCAGGTCGGCGTGGTCGGCCGGCACCTCGCCGCCGTGCCGCTCGACGATGGCCACGGCGGCGGCGTGGAGACGCAGGGCGCGACGCGGGTAGCCGAGCCGACCCCATGCCCGCACCGCCTCCCCGCTGGGCTCTCGGGCCAGGTCGGCGGGTGATGGCCAGCGCTCCATCCACTGCTCGAAGACCGGGAGCACCCGCGCCACCGGAGTCTGCTGGAGCATGAACTCCGAGACCATCACCGCCCACGGGGTCGCTCCGGGTCCGCGCCACGGGAGCTCGCGTGCGTGCTCGGCGTACCAGCGCAGCACCGGCTCGTGCAGCGACGCGGGGGTCAGTGCTTCGGGCTCCACGTCCATCGGCGCACAGCCTGCACGGTCGGTGATCGCCGGCGCCAGCCGGGTCGGGTACGCCGCCTCCGGCGTTGCACCGCGGATCCGCCGCCGCCGCTGACTACGGTGTGGCGCATGGGGTCGGTGAGGCAATCTCGGGGGCGGCTCCCCCGGCGGGTCTACTGGTTCCGTCGACTTCTCGTGCTCGGTCTCGCGGCCCTCCTCGTGCTCGGCATCGGCAAGCTCGTGGGCGGCCTCGGGTCCGACGAGCCGCAGCCGGCGGCCGACCGGGCACGCACCGCGTCCGCGGAGGCGCGCGACACCCCGAGCACGCAGGTCCCGATCGGACCGGTGGCCCCGGACAAGAGGTTGCTGCGCCAGGCGAAGCGCGCCGAGACGGTGCTCGTGCCGCCGAGCGGTGAGTGCCGCGAGAACGAGGTCTCGGTGGTGCCCGAGGTGGGGCGTGCCGCCGGCGGCGGCCCGATCGTGCTGCACCTCGAGCTCAGCGGCACCCAACCCGCGTGCACCTTCAAGGTCTCGCCGCAGACCCTGGTCGTGAAGATCACCTCGGGCGACGACCGGATCTGGACGAGCCAGGAGTGCCCCCGGGCGATCCCGACCACCTCGGTGGTGGTGCGCAGCGCCGTGCCCGCGACCGTGCCGGTCACCTGGAGCGGCCGCCGCTCCGACGAGACCTGCAGCAACCGGACCGCCTGGGCGCTGCCGGGCTTCTACCATGTGCACGCCGCGGCGCTCGGCTCCGCGCCCAGCGACGTGCAGTTCGAAGTCGTCGTGCCCTCGCGCCCGGTGGTGACTCGTACGGCGACGCCGAAGCCCTCCGCGTCGGCGACGACCACTCCGCCGCCGACGACCAGCTCCAGTGCCTCCTCCAGCGCATCGGCGAGCACGACGACCCGGCCCGAGCCGACCGCAGAGCCGACGACCCGGAAGCCCTGAGCTGCTCAGTCACACCTAGTCGCTTCGCTCGACGTCCTCCCTCGCTCGCGCCGAGCACGAGCAAGCTCGACTCGGCGGCTCGCTCGGTCAGACGTAGCGCTCGAGGATGCTGGACTCGGCCAGCCGGGAGAGGCCCTCGCGGACGCTGCGGGCACGCAGCTCGCCCACGCCGTCGACGGCCTGCAGCTCCTCGACCCCGGCCGAGAGCAGCTTCTGCAAGGTCTCGAAGTGCTCGACCAGCCGGTCGACCACGGTGACCGGCAGGCGCGGCACCTTCGCGAGCAGACGATAGCCACGGGGCGTCACGGCACCGTCGAGGTGCTCGGACTGGCCGAGGCCGAGAGCGCGGGCCACGCAGCCGATGTCGACCAGGTCGGCGGGGGAGAGGCCCTCGAGCTCGGTGAGCACGCTCTCCGGCGTACGCGCCCGTCGGCCGCTCGGCAGGTAGTCGCGCACGACCAGCTCGCGCTCCGCCTCCACCCCGGTGACGAGCTCCTCGAGCTGCAGCGACAGCAGCCGGCCGTCGGTGCCGAGCTCGTTGACGTAGTCGTCGATCTCGCGCGCGATGCGAGTGACCATCTCCAGCCGCTGGGCGACCACGGCGACGTCACGGACCGTGACCAGGTCCTCGATCTCCAGCGCCGAGAGGGTGCTGGAGACCTCGTCGAGGCGCACCTTGTAGCGCTCCAGCGTGGCCAGAGCCTGGTTGGCGCGGGCGAGGATCTGGCCGGACTCCTCCAGCACGTAGCGGATCGACCCGACGTAGATCGCGATGATCTGCATCGACTGGGACACCGAGATCACCGCCGCCCCGGTCTGCTTGGCGACGCGCTCTGCGGTGCGATGCCGGGTGCCGGTCTCCTCGGACGGGATGGTGTGGTCGGGCATCAGGTGCGCGTTGGCCCGGTGGATCCGCGAGATGTCGCTGTCGAGCACGATCGCGCCGTCCATCTTGGCCAGCTCGCGCAGTGCCGTCGGGGAGAACGGCACGTCGAGGTAGAACCCGCCCGTGGCGATGCCGTCCACGTCGGCGTCCGCGGCGAGCACGAGCAGGGCGCCGGTGCGGCCGCGCAGGATCCGGTCGAGCCCGTCCCGGAGCGACGTCCCGGGCGCGATCCGGGCCAGCGTCTGGCGCAGGCGGGTCGCGTCGTCGAGCCGATCAGCAGAAGCCACGCGCGGAGTCTAGTTGAGCGAGCACCCCGAGGTGTGCATGACGGACGGCGGCCGGTGCGCCCTGACCTCGAGGCGCTCGCCTACGACAGTGAGGGCGAGGACCAGGCGGCGCCGTCCTTCTCCAGTCCGAGCAGGTTCACCGCACGGGCGATGTTGTCGACCTCGACGATCCGCAGCCCGTCGAGAACCTTGCTCTGTCCGGAGGACTCGGCGGTCGAGGCCGGGACCAGCGCGGAGCGGAAGCCCATCCGGCCCGCCTCGGCCAGCCTGACCCCGAGGTCGCGGGCGCGGCGCAGCTCACCGGACAGGCCGAGCTCGCCGATCGCGACCACGTTGCGCGCCAGCGGCCGGCCCGCATGGGCGGAGGCGAGGGCCAGTGCGATCGCCACGTCGTTGCTCGGCTCGGTCAGTCTGGCCCCGCCGACGCTGGAGACGAACACGTCATGGCCGTGCAGCCGGATGCCGGCGTGCTGCTGGAGCACGGCGATGATCATCGCGACGCGGGCGGAGTCCACCCCTGACGTCGTACGCCGTGGTCGTTCGCCGGCACTGTGGGTGACCAGGGCCTGCACCTCGCTCAGCAGCGGGCGCCGGCCCTCGAGCGCCACCGCGACGCAGGTGCCGGGGACGGGGTGGTGGCGGGAGTCGAGGAACAGGCCGGTCGGGTCGGTGATCGCCTCGATGCCCTCGGCGGACAGGTCGAAACAGCCGACCTCGTCGACCGGGCCGTAGCGGTTCTTCACCGCGCGGATCATCCGCAGCCGCGAGGTGCGCTCGCCCTCGAAGTGCAGCACGACGTCGACGAGGTGCTCCAGCACCCGCGGCCCGGCAATGGTGCCGTCCTTGGTGACGTGGCCGATGATCACCAGCGTGATGTTGCGGAGCTTGGCCATCCGGATCAAGGCGGCCGAGACCTCCTTGACCTGGGTGACCCCGCCGGGGACCCCGTCGACGTCGCTGGCGCTGATCGTCTGCACCGAGTCGACCACCAGCAGGGTGGGCTTGACCTGCTCGACGTGGCCGAGGACCGCGCCGAGGTCGGTCTCCGCCGCGAGGTAGAGCTCCTCCTGGATCCCGCCGGTGCGGTCGGCGCGCATCCGCACCTGGGCGGCGGACTCCTCGCCGGTCACGTAGAGCACCCGGTGGCGCAGCCGCGCGGTCTGGGCTGCGACCTCGAGCAGCAACGTCGACTTGCCGACCCCTGGCTCGCCGGCGATCAGGATCGCGGCACCCGGCACAAGGCCGCCACCGAGAACGCGGTCGAGCTCGGGGACCCCGCTGGTGCGGGCCTGGGAGTCCTCGATCGGTACCTCGCCGATCGGGCGCGCCGGGGCGGTCACCGGCCCTGCCTGCACCCGGCTGCGCGGCGCGGCCTTCTCCACCACGGTGCCCCACGCCTGGCACTCGCCGCACCGGCCCACCCACTTGCCGGTCTCCCACCCGCACTCGTTGCAGTGGTAGCCCGGACGGGGTGCCTTCGCGGTCTTCGCAGCCATGGCGTGAACGCTAGGGGAGCGCACCGACAGGAGCCCGTACGACGTGCGCGAGGGGGGTGACCAGCGGCCATGGCCTAGCATTGGAACGATCAACAAGCGGGGGGAGGGACATGGCCCAGTCGTCACGCGGACCGGCGGTGCGCCGCGCTCGCCATGAACCGCCACCGACGCTGGCGACCGTCGCCGACGAGGCCGGGGTCTCCAGGCAGACCGTCTCCAACGCCCTGAACAATCCCGAGCTGCTCCGGCCGGAGACCCTGACGCGCGTGCGGGAGGTGATCGAGCGCCTCGGCTACTCGCCGAACCGCGCCGCGCGGCAGTTGCGCACCCGCTCCTCCCACCTGCTCGGGCTGCGCTTCGAGCAGGCCCAGGAGGGCACCACCAACGCGCTGATGGACCGCTTCCTGCACAGCCTGGTCGAGGAGGTCTCGCGCACGGGACACCACGTGCTGCTGTTCTCCGGGGACCCGGAGGACCCACTGGACGGCTACGACGACCTGCTGCGATCGACCGCGGTCGACGCCTTCGTGGTCACCGACACCTACGCCGGCACCCCGCAGGCAGGGTTCCTCCAGTCGCGGGGGGCGCCGTTCGTCGCGTTCGGCCGGCCGTGGGACGACCCCGACGCCACCCATGCCTGGGTCGACGTCGACGGGGCGCACGGCGCCCGGGTCGCGACCGAGCACCTGCGCGAGCAGGGCCACCAGCGCATCGCGTGGCTCGGCTGGGACCGCTCATCGCGCCTCGGTGAGGACCGTCGGGCCGGCTGGAAGGCAGCGATGGCCGGTTCCGGTGAGGACCTCCGCTCGTTGTCGGCCCGGATCGACGACGACCTCGACGCCGCCCGGCTCGCTGCGCATCGGCTGCTCGACGAGGCAGGGGTCACCGGCTTCGTCTGCGCCAGCGACACCCTCGCGATCGGCGTACTGCACGCCTGCGCGGAGCGCGACCTCCGTCCCGGCCCCGACGTCGGCGTGGTCGGGTTCGACGACTCCCTCGCCGCCCAGGTGACGTGGCCCGGTCTCAGCTCGGTGCGCCAGCCGCTCGAGGAGGTCGCGGTCCAGCTGGTGCGGGTGCTGCACCTCGTGCTCGCGCACAAGCCGATCGGTGAGCGCGGCCTGCTCCTACCGCCGCGGCTCGTCGTACGGCGGTCGAGCCGGCGCTCCTAGGCCCGACCCGTCACCACACCCGCGACCACACGTCGACCGCGTAGTCGACCTCCGTGCCCTCGTGCTCGGCGACGATCTCCTCGGCGACGGCCTCCGGGAACTCGATGCGTACGACGGCCTCGAGGTCCTCGCGCGAGTCGAAGGTCCACCAGATGTCGAGCCGGTGGCGCTCCCAGCCCTGCGCCTTCCAGAACGCAACGACCTCGCCGTGGTCGTGCCGGTGACCGTAGCCGCGGCGGAACCACCCCCCGAACGTGGAGCGACTCGGGTCGTTGTCGATCACGAATGCGCGGCCACCGGGGCGCATCACCCGGTCGAGCTCGGCGAGGCCGGGCTCGCAACCGGGACCGAAGAAGTAGGCCCAGCGCGCGTGCATCACGTCCACCGACTGCGCGGGCAGCGGCAGCGACGTGGCCGAGCCCTGCAGCACCGTCACGTGGGGGAGTCGCCGCACGCGACGCCGGGCGATCGCGGCGAGGTCGCCGTGGGGCTCCACACCGGCCACCGAGGCGGCCTCCTCGGCGAACACCGGCAGGTGGAAGCCGGTGCCGCAGCCGATGTCGAGCACGTCCCGCCCCGCCCACGGCGCGAGGGAGCGCATCAGGGAGGTGAGGGCGCCGGCGCGGTCGACGGC
>DASSLA010000185.1:0-7478 GCA_035689885.1 Marmoricola sp.
CCGCGGTCCGTGTGGTCCCTGTCTTCATGGCCTCCCCAGCTCTGTGTCGAGGGTGTGCGCCCAGGCGTCGAGCACCCTGCGCCGACGGGCGGTGTCGTCGGAGATCACGTTGGCGAGACCGAGCCCGCGCACCAGGTCGAGGGTGGCCTGCACGAGCTCGCGGTGCCGAGGCTTCTTCTCGTCCACGCCCAGGGCCGTCACCGCGATCGCGTGCGCCTCCCGGCCGACCCGCTGCTCGAGCGGCACCACCGCCTCGTGCAGGTGCGGGTCGGTTCGTGCCGCGACCCACAGCTCGAGGGCCGCGGTGAACACCGGCGAGGTGAAGTGGTCCGCGAACATCTCCAGCACCGCGCGGGTGCGGCGCTTGCCGGTCGGCAGTTGCCGGGACGCCTCGCGCAGCTCCTCGCCGCGTAGCTCGCTGAGGTGCTCGACCGCAGCGAGCACGAGCGCGTTCTTGCTCGGGAAGTGGTGCAGCTGGGCACCCCGGCTGACCCCGGCACGCTGGGAGACCAGGGTGGTCGACGTACCGCTCCACCCGTGCTCGACCAGGCAGTCGACGGTCGCCTCCAGGAGCCGGGCGCGCATGGCACGGGTGCGCTCCTCCTGGGGAACGCGGGTGTTGGTCACCCGGTCATCATGAGGACCGACTTACAAACAGTCAAGCCTGACTGTTTGTGCGTGTCGATGTCTCAGCGCTTGGGCTGCTTGACCAGCCGGAGCGCCAGCGTCGGGCAGGTCCGCACCGCGTGGCGGGCGTCCGCCAGGAGGTCGGGGGTCACCTCGCCGGTCACCACCGGGTAGCCCCACTCGTCGAGCTCGACCACCTCCGGCAGCACCTCGTGGCACAATCCCCGACCGAGGCAGGACGGCCAGTCGACGCGCAGCTGTCGTGGTTGCCGGCTCATCGCGCCACCAGCTCCCGCTCGCGCTGCGCGTCCAGGGCGAACGCGCAGGCGCCGTGGGCGTGCGCCTCGACGTCATCGGGGAACGTCGCCAGCATCGACCCCACCATCCGGGCGGTGCCGTCAGGGTGGGTGCAGGCCCCGCGACCGGTCACCATGCGCTGGAGGTGCTCGACCCTCGCGACGCCGCCGCGCTCCCAGGCCACGGCGGCCACGGCGTCGGCCAGGGCGGGCAGCCCGTTGAGGCACGGGCCGCAGCGGCGGGCGCTCTGCCCCGCGAGGTAGGCCGTGATGCGGGCGGTCATCGTCACCGGGCACTCCCCCGGCCCGAGCGGGATGACCGCTCCGGCACCGATGGGTACACCGGTCTGCTTCATCCGGTCGCGGTCGACGGCGAGCCCGGCCAGCATGCGCGGCGTCGCCCACGCTCCGTGGTAGCCGCCGATCAGCACCGGCCCGTCGAGCGGCACGACTTCGCGCCACGGCGTGCCCTCGACCACCTCGGCGACCATCGGGCTCGTCTCGCCGTCCCAGGTGAGCAGGGTGGTGTCCGGCGCGTCCTCGTCGTGCCGCAGCACGCGGACGGCGACCTGCGCCCAGGTCTCGGCGTTCGACAGCAGGGTCGGGCGACCGCGGTGGCCGTCGAACACCTCGGGCTGCCAGGCGGTGACCGGCAGGTTGGGGCGCCCGGCCATCAGCTCGAGCACGGCACGGGCCTGCCCCGCGACGAAGCGGTCAGCGGCCTCGTGGATGGTGAACAGCCTCGTGTCGGAGCGCTCCGCGATGGCCGCCCGGACCGCTCGGACCACGCGCGGGTTCTCGCCGGGCACGACCAGGTGGACCAGAGTGGCGCCGAGCGCACGGGCGACCACCGCGGCGCCGTCGAGCACCAGGTGCGGCCGGCCGAGGGCCAGTGCGGCGTCCTTGTGCGCGGCGGGCTCGCCCTCGCTCAGGTTGACCACGAGCACCGGCCGACGCTTGCCGGCGACGCCCTCGAGCTTGATCGCGAACGGGAAGCCGGCGCCACCACGCCCGCGGATGTCCCACTGCTTGGCCAGGCGGACCAGGGTGGTGGCGTCGAGGTCGGGCAGGGGCCCGTAGCGGGCCCGGTGTGCGGTCAGGCCGGGTCCCTCGTCGTACCCCGCGAGCAGGCGGGGTCCTTCACGTACGTCGATCTGCTTCATCGGAGGCTCCTCTCGAGCCGGGTGTGGGAGCGGTGGACGAGCACGGACACCGATCGGGCCAGCGCAGCGAGGCCGACGGCGACCACGCACGCGAGGGTGAGCAACTTCGGCCAGGTGGACTGGTAGTCCGTGCCGATGAAGAAGCCGTGGGCGACGGCCGCCCCCCAGGCGACATAGCCGAGCACGTGCACCGCTCGCCAGCTGCGGTGACCCATCCGCGACCGCGCAAGGCTGGTCACCAGCAGCAGCGCCATCAGGTCGAGGGACAGTGTGCCCACGCTGAGCCAGAGCGGCTCGTACTTCGATCCCCACCACGGCACCACCGCCTGCCACCAGCGGATGTCGACGAAGGTGTCCAGCACTGCCGTCACCACGTGGGCGATCAGCAGGGCGACTCCCAGTAGGCTGAGCTGTCGGTGGAGCGCCTGGGTGAGGAACCGGGGTACGCGACGACCGGCGTTGCCGAACGTGGACAGGATGCCGAGCAGCACCACGAGGGTGAACACGATCAGGAGCACGGTCCCGGTCGCGCGGTTGAGGTACCAGAGCAGCGCGGAGTCGGTCATCGTGCCACCTCCGGCCAGCTGCCCAGTCGCAGGACGTTGCCGTCCGTGGCGACCAGGCGGGCGTCCACGTGACGCTGGGCCAGCCACGCCGGTGCGTCCGCGCCGAGCACGATCGCCGCGGTCGAGGCAGCGTTCGCGGCCGCGCACGTGGGCCCGGTAGCGGTGACAGTGCGCCACACCTCCGCCGCGGCACCACCGGTGCGCGGGTCGAGGACGTGGTGCTGCTCCACCGAGCCACGGCGCCACCGGCGCACGCGCGTGCTCGACGTGGCGAGACCACCGCCGGTCAGGTGCACCACTTGGTCGGGGTGCGCGGCGTCGGGGTGCTCGCGGATCTCGATCGGCCACGCGTGGCTGTCCGTCCCCGGACCGGCCACCGCGATGTCACCACCGAGGCTGACCAGCACGCCGACCTCGAGGGTGGCGCTCACCCGGGCGGCGACGAGGTCGCTGGCCCACGCCTTGCCGGTCGAGCCGAGGTCGAGCGCGGTGCCCTCCGGCACGACGACCCAGTCCGGGCCGAGCTCGATGCGCCGCCACGCGTCGATGTCGGCAGGCGTGCTGCTCGGGGCCTCCGAGTACGTGGGACGAAGCTCTCCGAAGTCGCGGTCGTAGCCGAGCGAGACCATCTCGCGCCCGAGCAGCGGGGTGACCAGACCGTCCGTCTGGTCGGCCACGGCGATCGCGGACCTCACGGCGCCCCGCAGGACGGGGCCGGCCGGGGCGCGACGCCCGGGGGTCCGGTTGGCCCGGCTCAGGTCGCTGTCGTCACGGAACCGGCTGCACTCGCGGTCCACCTGGTCGAGCACGTCGCGGGCGACCTGCCCGGCCTCGCGGAGCCGGACGGCGCCGGTGGTGGCCACGTGGACGTAGGTGCCCAGCGCCCGGAAGCGCACCGCGTCCCCGGTGCCGGTGCTTCGTTCGCTCTGCATGGTCGTCATCTCAGGAACCTCCCGAGGGAGCAGGTGCCGGCGGGGGCTCCGGGGCCGGAGCCGGCGCAGCGGGCGCCGGAGCGGGGGCGGGGGCGGAGCCACCACTGCTGCTGCTCGAGGTCGGCTCGGGCGTGGAGCCGCTCATCGAGCCACCGGTGCCGACCTCGGCGGCGGGGACGGTGCGCGTCTCCACCTCGGTCACCACGGGACGGTTCTTCGTCACCACCTGCGGGTTCTCGGCGTACCACTTCTCGAGCCGCTCGCGCTCGGCCTGCTGCTTCTCGGCCTTCTCGGTGGCCATCTGCTTCTCGTGGCTGGCCGCGGCGTTCCCGGCGAGCCAGCCGCTGCCGGTGAGCGCACCGACGGTGGACAGGCCGGTCACGGCGAACAGGGCACCGCGGTAGATGTCTCGGGTTCGTGGGCTGTAGGACATGGCGACGACTGTGCCGACGCCTCGACCAAGAGCGACTCAGGCCAACGTCAAATCCACGTCAGGAATTCGGCGTTCGGCCGCCTGTCCGCCCGCGTGGATCTCGCCACACATCGACCGGCGACTTGAGGGAGTCTTGACGTTCGCGCGACACGCGGATAGCACGACGCCGACCATGCTGCCCTGCATGAAGTTCTTCACGACCCTCGTGATGATCGTGGCCCTCGCGGTCGGCGGCGCCGGTGCGGCGTTCGCCTACCAGAGCGCTTCGGTCCCACCCGCCGTCTCGGAAGACGACACCGCCGAGGCGCCCAAGCCCAAGCCCAAGAAGCAGGTGCGGTTCGCGCCGTGCCCGACCGGCACGACCCTGGAGAAGGGCAAGTGCGTTCGCCGCGTCGTCAAGACCGTGCCCGAGCCGGCGCCCGAGCAGGCCGAGCAGGCCCAGCAGGCGAGCGCTCCTGCCGCGCCCGCCCCCGCAGCGCGTCCGGCTGCGGCCGCGTCGAGGCTGTCCTCGGTCGCGAGTGCGGCTCCCTCCGCGGAGTGGTGTCGCGCCGCGGAGGAGAACGAGCCCGAGGGCTACGACGACAGCGAGCTCGAGGACTACTGCAAGGAGCTCGAGGACCGCGCGAAGGAAGCCGCCGACGCGGCCGAGGAAGCGGCGGAGGCGGCTGAGGACGCCGCAGACGATGGGGCCGACGACTAGGTCGTGCGCGTCCGCCCGCGCGCGCACCTCTGTCCGGGCCTCACGCGCCGGAGCGGAGCAGCGGGAGCACGATCTGGACGTGGGTCCCGTCAGCCGGGGAGCTGTCGACGTTGACCGTCCCACCGGAGCCCGCCACCGCACGGCGCACGATGTCGAGGCCGAGGCCGGTCGAGCCGGGTCGGCGTCCGGGACCGGCCCCCTCGTCCATCCCGCGACCCGAGTCGGCCACCTCGAGCCGCACCCGGTCACCCGTGGGCTGCAAGGTCACCGAGAACGCGACACCCTCGTCGGTGTGGGCGAAGACGTTGTCGAGCAGGATGTCCACCACGTCGCGCAGGTCGGACGCAGCCATCCGGACCAGCAGCGGCGGGTCGCCGAGGTCCTCGGTCAGGCGTCGTCCCTGGTCCTCGGCCAGGGGACGCCAGTAGGCGACCCGTGCCGCCACCACCAGCGCCGCGTCGCAGCTCGAGGCCATGTCCTCGCGCACCGGTCGGCGGGCCTCGTGGACGATCGCGTCGATGTCGCGCTGCAGGGTGTCGATCCGGTCCTGGAGCCGCTGCACCAGCGCGGGGTCCTGGACCGCCTCGGCGTCGAGGCGCAGCGCCGTCACGGGGGTGCGAAGCCGGTGGCTCAGGTCGGCGACGCCGGCGCGCTCGGCGGCGAGCAGCTCGCTGATGCGCTCGGCGAGCGCGTTCATCGCTCCCGCCAGGTCCTGCGTCTCCGGCGGCCCGGACACGTCGGCCCGGGCGGAGAGGTCACCGCTCCGCAGCCGGTGCGCGGTGCCCGACAGCTCCACCAGGGGTCGGCTGATCCGGCGGCCCAGCCAGTTGGCCACCAGCAGCGCCAGACCGATCAGCGCCAGACCGAGGAGGACGAAGCTGATCCAGGCCCGCGCTACGCCGTCGTTGAGCTGGTCGGGCGTGACCCGGCTGACCACCACCCAGGTGCCGTCCGTGACCACCACGGGAAGCACCACCATGCCGCCGCGGTCGTCCTTGACCACCGCCGACTCACCGCCACGCGCACGGAGCACGTCTGGGTCGTCGGCCAGGCCCGGCGGGGCCGCCCCCAGCACGGTGCCGTCGTCGAGCACGAGCGAGACCCGGGCAGTACCGCGTCGGTCCGCCGCCTCGACCAGGCCGCGCAGCTGTTCGGCGTCCTCGAAGTTGGAGGCGAGGATGGCCACGTTGCGGGCTTCCTGGTCGGCGCCGGCCATGGCACGGTCGTGTGCGAGCGTGCGGACGAGCAGGCACAGGGGGACCACGAATGAGATCACCACTGCGGTCGTCGTCGCGACGACCAGCCAGGCGATCCGGCTGCGCATCAGCCCGTCCCGGGATCGACGAGGCGTACGCCGACCCCGCGCACGGAGTGCAGGTACCTCGGCTCGGCCGCCGACTCCCCGAGCTTGCGGCGCAACCAGGACAGGTGCACGTCGACGGTGCGGTCGCTGCCGCCGTACGGCTGCTGCCAGACCTCGGCCAGCAGCTCCCGGCGCGTCACCACGTGGTCGACCCGGCGGCACAGCAGGTGCAGCATGTCGAACTCCTTGCGGGTGAGCTCGACCGGCTCGTCGTCGAGGGTCACCGTGCGCGCCGACGCGTCGAGGCGCAGCCCACCCACCGTGTGGACCTCGGCGCCGGTCTCCTCACCCGCGGTGCGCCGCAGCACCGCCCGGATGCGGGCGTCGATCTGGTCGCTGCCGAACGGCTTGACCACGTAGTCGTCGGCGCCGGCGTCGAGCGCTCGCACGATGGCGCGGTCGTCGTCCTGGGCGGTGATCACCAGGATGGGCACCGGCAGGGCGGACCGGATCATCGGGATCAGCGTGAACCCGTCCACGTCGGGCAGTCCGAGGTCGAGCAGCACGACGTCGGGAAGGTCCTTGAGGGTGGACTCCAGGCCACTCATCCCGTTGGCCGCGACGGTGACGACATGACCTCGCTCGGTCAGGCTGCGACGGAGGGCGTCTCGGATCGACTGGTCGTCCTCGACGATCAGGATCCTCGTCATGAACCAACGCTAGCCCAGTGCGCACCGCCGCAGGGGCCCTTCGAGCAGGGGGGTGAGCGACCGTGCGCCGCACCCTCGCCCTGATGGCCTGGCTGCTCATCGTGGCGACCTCGTCGACCGGGGTGTGGGCAGTGATCAGCAGCGCCGGGGAGGGCGTGACGGCGTCGCGCGACGTCGTTCCCCGTCCGGTGCCGCTGCCGAGCTCGGCCCCCGGGACGACCGCGCCGCAGTCCCCGCCGACCAGTCCCCGCACCCCGTCGACAACGCCCTCCCCGTCCACCAAGGATGACGACCGCGAGCAGCCGACGCGTCCCGCCCGTCCGACCCGAGAACCGGCCGGCCGCGACGTGGACCCGACGCCGCGCCCTCGCCCGGACCGGGAGGTGCGCCGCACGTGGGACAGCGCCGCGGGCAGCGTCGTGGTCGCGTGCAACGGCGGCACGATCTCCTTCCGGGGCGCCCAGGCCAACTCCGGCTGGAGCGTGGACGTCCGCGACCGCGGCCCCGAGGAGGTGGACGTGGAGTTCGAGAGCAGCGGCGACGCCGACGACGTGCGCGTCGAGGCCTCCTGCGTGGACGGACAGCCGCGCTTCTCGGACTGAGGTCGCCTAGGTGGTGGGGCGCTGCTGCTTGCCCGGCCGCGCGCGCTTGCGCGACTGCTTGCGCTCGCGGGCGATCTCGGCGCGGTACGCGTGGAAGTCGACCTGGATGGTGTGCCGCCGCGAGGCCACGTAGCGCTTCGCCACCT
>DASSLA010000186.1:0-14022 GCA_035689885.1 Marmoricola sp.
GAGGACGGACGTCCTGCGGAACGGCAGTCGGAACAACCGGATCGCAAGGCGTTCCGTGAAGCTGCAACCGGATCGCAGACGTCCGGCGTGAGCGGGGTGAGGGCCACCACCACTCAGGCGGCGAGCCGGTCCCGGCGTTCGTCGTCCGTCTCGGGAACCTCGACGGGCACCTCGGCCGCCTCGGCCTCGTCACCGAACGTGATCACGCCGGACGCGATCAGGGTGCCGATGGTCAGGATGGTGAGCACGGCCAGGGTCATCAGCAGGAACCCGGCGAAGTAGCCGGCGTCGGACATGGGGAACACCTCCGGTGAGTGGATGGGCTTGTCACTATCGAAACGGACCGCGTAGCGTATTTGTTCCCGACAGTGAATGGAGGCCGCCGTGGCACACACAGGCAGGCCCGGACGGCCCCGGAGATCCGACGTCGACGACCGACTGCGCGAGGCCACGTTGCGCCTGGTCCGTGACGGGGGACCGTCAGCCGTGACGGTCGAGGCCGTCGCTGCGGCCTCGGGCGTCGCGAAGACCACCATCTACCGGCGGCACGCGAACCGCGACGCGCTGCTGCGCTCCGCCATGGCGGCCGCGGTCTCGGCACCGGCGGACCTCTCCGGGCTGCCGGCGAGGGAGCGGCTGCGGGCGGCGCTGGACCAGACCTGGCGGCACGTCGACGAGGTGCTGGGGCGCGGGGGACTGGCTGCGCTCGTCGCCGGCACCGACCCGGAGTTCACCCGGCTGGTGCGGGCGGTGATGGAGCCCTACCTCGACGAGCTGGCAGAGCTGGTCGAGCGGGACCGTGACTCCGGTCTGCTGCGTCCGGACCTGGACGCGGATGCGGCGGTCACCGTGTTCGTCGGCGCCCACCTCGGCCACCTGGTCCGGTACGGCGAGGTCGACGACGCGTGGATCGTGCGCACCCTCGACCTGCTCTGGGCGCCGATGACCGCTTGAGTCACCAGCCCCGTTCGCGCCACTCGGGCAGGTGCGGGCGTTCGTTGCCGAGCACCGAGTCGTTGCCGTGGCCGGGGTAGAACCAGGTCTCGTCCGGGAGCCGGTCGAACACCTTGGTGGAGACGTCGCCGACCAGGGTGCGGAACGCCTCCGCGTCACCGAAGGTGTTGCCGACCCCGCCGGGGAACAGGCTGTCGCCGGTCCAGAGGTGGGGCGTGCCCTCGGGGTCGTCGTACAGCAGGGCGATCGAGCCGGGCGTGTGCCCGACGAGGTGGATGACCTGGAGGCGGACGTTCCCGAACTCGACGGTGTCGCCGTCCTGCACGGCGTCGTCGACCGCGACGCCGGTCTGTTCGGTGATCGCCGCGGCGTCGGGGGCCCCGGCGACGACCACGGCCCCAGTCGCGTCCACCACGTCGGCGAGCGCCCGGTGGTGGTCCCAGTGCTGGTGGGTGGTGATGACCTTGCTGACGCCGGAGCTGCCGATCAGGGTGCGCAGCGTGTCTGGCTCCGCGGCCGCGTCGATGAGCACCTGCTCGTCGGTCGCCCGGCAGCGCAGGAGGTAGCAGTTGTTGGACATCTCCGGATCGACGGCGACCTTGGTGATCACCAGGCCCGCCAGCTCCCGGACGTCCGGCGGGCCGCCGGGCCTCACCTCGCCGCTGTAGGGCTTGCTGTCGCCGATGCTCGCTGCCATGGACACACCCTAGGGGCGACTCAGCGGCGGTCCAGAGTGGCGGCGGCACGACGCCAGGGACCGAGCTCCGGGAGCGCCTCGGCGTTGGTCGCGAGTCCTTCACCGTCGCCGCGGCCGGTCAGCCACCACCCCAGGTCGGCGCCGGTGCCGGTCACCGTCGGCCCAGACCCCTCGCCGACGGTCCACTCGCGGCCGAGGTCGGTCGCGCGTACGACGAACGGCCCCGACGCGGCGTGGTCGACGGTCACCACGTCGAGCAGCTCCACCACGAAGCCCTCCGGCCAGTCGGCAGGTCCGTAGCCCGCACCGAGGTCGGCGTGGTGCACCTCGACCTCCCGACGGCGCGTGGGCACCAGCGTCACCATCGGCCACGCCGGACCACCGGGGAGGCGGAGGAGCTGCCCCGACCAGTGCTCCTCCTCCATCTGCTGCACGGCGTCGGCGAACGCCGTGACCGACTCGAGGTAGCGCTCGCGCAGCACGCTCGGCTCCGCTGCGGCCAGATCCTCGATGTCGGCGCCACGCTTCTCGTCGGACTCGTACATCGCCACCTCGCGGCCGTGCACCACGCCGTCCGCGACGCCGGCGAGCGCCAGCCCCGCGAGGGCTACGTGGGCCACGACGTGCGCGCGGGACCAGCCGGGGAGCAGCGAGGGAGCCGCGTAGTCGTCGGGGCCGAGGGCGTCCACCGTGCGGGTCAGCGCGTGGGAGCTCTCCTCGAGACCACGCAGGTCGCCGGGGTTCCAGTCGTCGTGCGGTCCGTCCATGGGCCCATCCAAACGCGGGAGGCCACGAGTGGCCAGCGGCGACCGGTCAGACGCGGTCGGCCCCGGCCAGTCGGGGTCGGCGCGGCGGCGCCACCGACTGGGCACCGAAGACCCGGGCTCGCGGGCCCGCGGTCAGCACGCCGAGAGGTGCGGTGAGGAGGTAGGCGCAGGCGACGACCAGGCCAGTCGTGGCCGCGTCGAGGACGAGCCCGACCACCAGCGCCACGACGAGGACCACGGTGGTCGCGAGCGCCTGCGTGGTCTGCGGCGACAGCAGCCCGCGGAACGACCGGAACCGGATCCGGGTGACCATCAGCACGGCGGGTACGACGCTGACCGCGACGGGCAACAGCACCGAGGGACCGTGCTCGGGCGTGCCGAGAGCGAAGATCGTGGCGATCACGACGAGGGTGGCGCCGGGGCTCGGCAGGCCGATGAAGTACTTCTTGTCCGCCAGCGGGTCGACCGTCACGTTGAAGCGGGCCAGCCGGAACGCCGCGCACGCCAGCCACAGGAACGCCGACAGCCACGCGAGCACCGGGTTGCCGGGCAGCGCCCAGGTGTGCACCAGCACCGCCGGCGCGAGGCCGAAGGAGACGAGGTCGGCCAGGGAGTCGAGCTGGACCCCGAACGGCGAGGTCGCGCCCACGAGCCTGGCCACAGCCCCGTCGGCGACGTCGAGGACGATCGAGCCGGCGAGCAGCAGCGACGCCCACTGGAACTGGTCGGCGAAGGCCAGCAGGATCGCGGAGAACCCGCACGCCATGTTGCCGGTGGTCAGGATGCTCGGCGCCGAGACGCGCAGCCGCTCCCGCGGGTTGAGCTGGCGGAGCGACACCACCACGGCCCCGGAGGCGGAGCGCAGCCGCCAGCGGGGGAGACGCGGGCGCCGAGGTCCGGTGTCGGGCCCGCTGTCGGGCCCGCTGTCGGGCCCGCTGTCGGGGGAGGTCAGGACGGCCACCGGGCGATCACGGACTCGCCGGCCAGCGTGGGGTCGCCCTCCACGGCGACCACGTCGACGTCCAGCGGCACGAAGACGTCCATCCGGGACCCGAACTTCATCAGGCCGATGCGCTGTCCGGTGGCGAGCACGTCGCCCGGGACGACGCGGGTCACCACCCGCCGCGCGACGAGCCCCACGATCTGGCGGAACACCAGCCGGCGCTCCCGGCCGTCGACCTCGTCGACGAGGGTGATCTCGCTGCGCTCGTTCTCGGTGGCGCTCTCGAACTTGTAGGCGGCGTGCCACTTGCCGGGGCGGTAGGTCACCGACTCCACCCGGCCGCGGTAGGGCGCGCGGTTGATGTGCACGTCGAAGAGCGACAGGAAGATGCTCACCTGCTGCCAGTCCCCGGGCGGGGCCACCTCGGGCTGCGCCTTCCCGGCGTACATCACCTTGCCGTCGGCGGGCGCGACCACGACGTCGGGGTCGAGGACCTCGCGGTCGGGCCGGCGGGCGGGGTCCCGGAAGAAGGCGACCACGCCGGTAGGAACGGTGAGCAGCGCGGCGGCGGTACGGCGACGACCGAGCAGCGCGGCGACACCGGCGGGGACGGCGCTCACGAGGGCGGCCGACAGCGCGGCGCGGTCGACGGGCGAATGGGGGGCGGGCATGGGGGAACACACTACGTGGCGACGGTGTTTCTGCACCTCGTGCCATCCGCGTGGCGACTTGCCGCGTCCGCTAGGATGGCGAACACTTGTTCGAACAACATCTCATCGACCGCAGGGGCCTTCATCCGTGGCTGATCAGCTGGTGATCCGGGGTGCGCGCGAGCACAACCTCAAGGACATCTCCCTCGACCTCCCACGCGACTCGCTGATCGTCTTCACCGGCCTCTCCGGCTCGGGCAAGTCCAGCCTCGCGTTCGACACCATCTTCGCCGAGGGCCAGCGACGCTACGTCGAGTCGCTCTCGGCGTACGCCCGCCAGTTCCTGGGTCAGATGGACAAGCCCGACGTCGACTTCATCGAGGGCCTCAGCCCCGCCGTCTCGATCGACCAGAAGTCGACCTCCAAGAACCCGCGCTCGACCGTGGGCACGATCACCGAGGTCTACGACTACCTGCGGCTGCTCTATGCCCGCGCCGGCCGGCCGCACTGCCCGGTGTGCGGGTCGCCGATCGAGCGGCAGACCCCGCAGCAGATCGTCGACCGGGTGCTCCAGCTCGAGGAGGGCACCCGGTTCCAGGTGCTGGCGCCGGTCATCCGGGGCCGCAAGGGAGAGTACGTCGAGCTGTTCCGGACCCTGCAGTCCCAGGGCTTCAGCCGCGCCCGGGTCGACGGCGAGACCGTGCAGCTGGCCGACATGATCGAGGGTCAGCCCAAGCTGGAGAAGCAGAAGAAGCACACCATCGAGGTGGTCATCGACCGGCTCGCCGCCAAGCCGAGCTCCAAGCGCCGCCTCACCGACTCGGTGGAGACCGCGTTGGCGCTGGCCTCGGGCCTCGTCGTCTTCGACCTCGTCGACCTCGACGCCAAGGACCCGCACCGCGAGATGAAGTTCTCCGAGCGGATGTCCTGCCCCAACGAGCACGACATCGAGACCGACGACCTCGAGCCCCGGTCGTTCTCCTTCAACTCGCCGTACGGCGCCTGCCCGGAGTGCCACGGCATCGGCACCAGGATGGAGGTCGACCCCGAGCTGGTCATCTCCGACCCCGGCGGCACCCTCGCCGAGGGCGTGATCGGCCCGTGGTCCGGCGCGCACGTCAGCGACTACTTCACCCGGCTGCTGGGCGCGCTCGGTGACGAGCTCGGCTTCGACCTCGACACCCCGTGGCAGGACCTGCCGGCCAAGGGGCGCAAGGCGATCCTCGAGGGACACCCGACCAAGGTCCACGTCCAGCACACCAACCGCTACGGCCGCAAGCGCTCCTACTACACCAACTTCGAGGGCGTCCGCCCCTACATCGAGCGCCGCCACCGCGAGGCGGAGAGCGACACCAGCCGCGAGCGCTTCGAGGGCTACATGCGCGAGGTGCCCTGCCCGGCGTGCCGGGGCAGCAGGCTCAAGCCGGTCTCGATGGCCGTCACCCTGGGTGGCAAGAACATCGCCGAGGTGTGTGCGCTGCCGATCAACGAGGCCGCCGACTTCCTCAACAGCCTCGACCTGAGCGAGCGCGAGCGCCAGATCGCCGAGCGGGTGCTCAAGGAGATCCAGGAGCGGATGCGCTTCCTGCTCGACGTCGGCCTCGACTACCTCTCCCTCGACCGGCCCTCCGGCACGCTGTCCGGCGGCGAGGCCCAGCGGATCCGGCTGGCAACCCAGATCGGCGCCGGCCTGGTCGGGGTGCTCTACGTGCTCGACGAGCCCAGCATCGGCCTGCACCAGAAGGACAACCACCGGCTCATCGAGACGCTGGTGCGGCTCAAGGAGCTCGGCAACACCCTGATCGTGGTCGAGCACGACGAGGACACCATCCGCACCGCCGACTGGGTGGTCGACATCGGACCGGGCGCCGGCGAGCACGGCGGCCAGGTGGTGCACTCCGGCAGCGTCAAGCAGCTGCTCAAGCACCGTGACTCCGAGACCGGCCTCTACCTCTCCGGGCGCAAGTCGATCCCGGTGCCCGACGTACGCCGTCCGGTGACGCCCGGCCGCGAGCTCACGGTGCACGGTGCCCGGGAGAACAACCTCAAGGACGTCGACGTGACGTTCCCGCTGGGCTGCTTCGTCGCCGTCACCGGCGTCTCCGGCTCGGGCAAGTCCACCCTGGTCAACGACATCCTCTACACCGCGCTGGCGAAGCAGATCTACAACGCGCGCACGGTCCCGGGGCGGCACCGCAAGATCAGCGGCGTCGAGCACGTCGACAAGGTGATCCACGTCGACCAGTCGCCGATCGGCCGCACACCGCGGTCCAACCCCGCGACGTACACCGGGGTCTTCGACCACGTCCGAAAGCTGTTCGCCTCCACCGCCGAGGCGAAGATGCGCGGCTACCAGCAGGGTCGGTTCTCCTTCAACGTCAAGGGCGGTCGCTGCGAGGCGTGCGCCGGCGACGGCACGCTGAAGATCGAGATGAACTTCCTTCCGGACGTCTACGTGCCCTGCGAGGTCTGCCACGGCGCGCGCTACAACCGCGAGACGCTCGAGGTGCACTACAAGGGCAAGACGATCGCCGACGTCCTCGACATGCCGATCGAGGAGGCGGTGGAGTTCTTCGCCGCCATCCCGGCGATCAGCCGGCACCTCACGACGCTGGTCGAGGTCGGGCTCGGGTACGTCCGGCTCGGCCAGCCGGCCACGACGCTGTCCGGCGGCGAGGCCCAGCGGGTCAAGCTGGCCAGCGAGCTGCAGAAGCGGTCCACCGGCCGCACCGTCTATGTGCTCGACGAGCCGACCACCGGCCTCCACTTCGAGGACATCCGCAAGCTGCTCGGCGTGCTCTCCAGCCTGGTCGACAAGGGCAACACCGTGCTGGTGATCGAGCACAACCTCGACGTGATCAAGACCGCCGACTGGATCGTCGACATGGGGCCGGCGGGTGGCAACAAGGGCGGCACGGTCGTCGCGGCCGGCACTCCCGAGCAGGTCGCGGAGGCCCGGGGCAGCTTCACCGGGGAGTTCCTGAAGCCACTGCTGGCCGGCACCTCTCGGACGCCAGAACCGACACGCCGCAGGACTACAACCAATGGACACAAGCGCAGACCGGCTGCGACCGCCTAGGTTGGAGCCACCAACCGCCTGTCCCAGACTCACTCGGAGGCACCGTGTCGGACAACCTCAGCGCAAGGAACGCGTCCCGTCGCGCCGTCGTGGCCGGAATGGCAGGGATGCCGCTCATGGCCGCCTGCGGCTCCGACGAGGAATCGGGCGGCTCGGGCGGGGAAGGCGTCGCCAGCCCCGACGAACCACGCCCCAGCGGTGGCGGGCTGACCACCAAGGCCGACATCCCGGTGGGCAGCGGAAAGATCTTCCCGGGCGAGAAGGTCGTGGTCACCCAGCCGGCCGCCGACGAGTTCAAGGCGTTCTCGGCCGTGTGCACCCACCAGGGTTGCGTGGTCTCCTCGCTGGAGGGCAAGGAGATCAACTGCAAGTGCCACGGCAGCAAGTTCTCGATCGAGGACGGCTCGGTGATCAACGGCCCGGCCAAGAAGTCGCTGGAGGAGCTGCAGGTCACCGCGGAGGGTGACAACCTCACCGTCGCCTGACACACCCTCCTCGTAGGGTTGGACCCGTGGCCGACCCCTCTACCTATCGACCGGATCCGGGGTCGATCCCTACACAGCCGGGGGTCTACCGGTTCCGCGACAAGGACGGCCGTGTCGTCTACGTCGGCAAGGCCAAGAGCCTGCGTGCCCGGCTCTCGTCGTACTTCCAGGACATCGCCAACCTGCACCCGCGCACGGCCACGATGGTGACCACCGCCGCCTCGGTGGAGTGGACCGTCGTCGGCACCGAGGTCGAGGCGCTGCAGCTGGAGTACTCCTGGATCAAGGAGTTCGACCCGCGGTTCAACGTGAAGTACCGCGACGACAAGTCCTACCCGTGGCTCGCGATCACCATGAACGAGGAGTTCCCCCGCGTGATGGTGGGGCGCGGGGCGAAGAAGAAGGGCGTCAAGTACTTCGGTCCGTACAGCCACGCCTGGGCCATCCGGGAGACCGTCGACCTGCTGCTGCGGGTGTTCCCGATGCGCTCGTGCAGCAACGGGGTGTTCAAGCGCTCGGCCCAGATCGGCCGGCCCTGCCTGCTCGGTTACATCGACAAGTGCTCGGCCCCCTGTGTCGGCCGGGTCGACGCCGAGGAGCACCGGGAGATCGCCCAGGACTTCGTCGACTTCATGGGCGGGCGGACCGACGCCTTCGTCAGGCGCATCCAGCGGGAGATGTACGCCGCCTCCGCGGAGCAGGATTACGAGCGGGCCGCCCGGCTGCGTGACGACCTCGGCGCCCTCAACAAGGCGCTGGAGAAGCAGTCGGTGGTGTTCGGCGACGGCACCGACGCCGACGTGATCGCCCTGGCCGAGGACCCGCTCGAGGTGGCGGTGCAGATCTTCCACGTCCGGTCCGGACGGATCCGCGGCCAGCGCGGCTGGGTCGCGGACCGGGTCGAGGACCTCGACACCGCTGGTCTCGTCTCGGAGTTCCTGCTGCAGCTCTATGCCGGGGAGGACGGCGACGCGATCCCGCGCGAGATCCTGGTGCCGGAGATGCCCGCAGACGCCGCGACCTTCGAGCAGCTGCTCAGCGAGCACCGGGGCAGCCGGGTGCGCATCCGGGTGCCGCAGCGCGGCGACAAGAGGGCGCTGCAGGAGACCGTGGCCAAGAACGCCGCGCAGTCCCTGGCGCTGCACAAGACCAAGCGGGCCAGCGACCTGACCGTGCGCAACCAGGCGCTCGAGGAGATCCAGGAGGCGTTGCAGCTGCCGTCGGTGCCACTGCGGATCGAGTGCTACGACATCTCCAACCTGCAGGGCACCGAGGTGGTGGCCTCGATGGTCGTCTTCGAGGACGGGCTGGCGCGCAAGAGCGAGTACCGCCGGTTCGTGATCCGCGGCGTCCAGGGCCAGAACGACGTCGCGTCGATGCAGGAGGTGATCACCCGTCGCTTCCGCCGGCTGCTCGACGAGCGGATGGACGTGCCGGAGCTGTCCGGAGGTGAGGTCGACCCCGAGGACCGCGGCCCCATGCTGGTCGACCCGGAGACGGGTCGGCCCCGCAAGTTCGCCTACGTCCCGGGCCTGGTGGTGGTCGACGGTGGTCCGCCGCAGGTCGCCGCAGCGCAGCGGGCGCTCGACGAGCTCGGCATCGACGACGTGCCGCTGTGCGGCCTCGCCAAGCGGCTCGAGGAGGTCTGGGTGCCGGGGGAGCCCGACCCGGTGATCCTGCCGCGCACCAGTGAGGGGCTCTACCTGCTCCAGCGGATCCGCGACGAGGCCCACCGGTTCGCCATCACCCACCACCGCTCCCGGCGCTCGAAGTCGATGGTGGAGAGCGTGCTCGACGACGTACCCGGGCTGGGGGAGGTGCGCCGCAAGACGCTGATCAAGCACTTCGGCTCGCTCCGCAAGCTCCGGGCTGCCACCATCGAGCAGATCGCGGAGGTCCCCGGCATCGGGACCCGCACCGCCACCGCGATCGCCGAGGCCGTGGCCGAGGCACCCAGGGCGGCCAGGGTCAACACCGCGACCGGCGAGATCGAGGAGGGCTGAATGAGCGATCGGGGCGAGCTGGTCGTCGTGACCGGCATGACCGGGGCCGGGCGGAGCACCGCCGCCAAGGAGCTCGAGGACCTGGGCTACTACGTGGTGGACAACTTGCCACCCGAGCTGGTCAGCGACGTGGTGGAGCTGATCGATGCCAAGCAGGGCATCGGCCAGCCGGTGGCCGCGGTGGTCGACGTGCGGGCGGGGTCGTTCTTCGAGTCGCTGCGCGCCCAGCTGGCGAAGGGGGTGCCGAGCCGGCGTACGACGCTGCTCTTCCTGGAGGCCGCCGACGACATCCTCGTCCGGCGCCAGGACGCCGCGCGCCGGCCGCACCCGCTGCAGGGCAACGACCGGCTGCTCGAGGGCATCCACCGCGAGCGCAAGGTGATGGCCGACCTCCGCGGCTCGGCCGACGTCGTCATCGACACCACGCGTCTCAACGTGCACCAGTTGCAGGCCAAGGTCGCCGAGGCGTTCGGCACACCGGAGTCGATGGGGCTGCAGGTCACCGTGGTGAGCTTCGGCTTCAAGTACGGCGTCCCGGTGGATGCCGACCTGCTCGCCGACATGCGGTTCCTGCCCAACCCGCACTGGGTCGAGGAGCTGCGTCCGCGCACCGGCCAGGACGTCGAGGTGGCGTCGTACGTCAAGGACCGCCCCGACGCCCAGGAGTTCCTCGAGCGCTACGTGCCGGTCATCGAGACGGTCGGCAACGGGTACCTCCGCGAGGGCAAGCGGTTCATGACCGTGGCGATCGGCTGCACCGGTGGCAAGCACCGGAGCGTGGCGATGGCCGAGGAGATCGCGGAGCGCCTGGGCAAGCTGGGCTACGAGGCGAAGGCCACCCACCGGGACCTGGGACGGGAGTGATCGGTCGATGACGGTCTGGTCCTCGACGGAACCGTCCGTCGTCGCCCTCGGTGGAGGCCACGGGCTGGCGGCGTCCCTGTCGGCGCTCCGCCGGCTGACCACCGACCTGACCGCCGTGGTGACCGTCGCCGACAACGGCGGCTCCTCCGGGCGGCTGCGCCAGGAGTTCGGGGTGCTGCCCCCGGGAGACCTGCGGATGGCGCTGGCCGCGCTGTGCGGCGACGACCGCTGGGGCCAGACCTGGGCCCGCGTGCTGCAGCACCGTTTCCAGTCCGACGGCGAGATGCACGGCCACTCGCTGGGCAACCTGCTGATCGTCTCGCTGTGGGAGCTGCTGCACGACCACGTCGACGGCCTGGACTGGGTCGCCGGCCTCCTCGGTGCCCGCGGCCGGGTGCTGCCGATGGCCGTCGAGCCGCTGGACATCACCGCGGAGGTCCGGGGCGCGGGGGACGACCCCGCGGAGGTCAGCACCGTCCACGGCCAGGTCGAGGTGGCCACCACGCCGGGTGAGGTGCTCTCGGTGCGCCTCACCCCGCCCGACACCGCGGCGTGCCCGGAGGCGGTCGAGGCCGTGATGCGGGCCGACTGGGTCGTGCTCGGACCCGGCTCGTGGTACTCCAGCGTCATCCCGCACCTGCTGCTGCCCGGCCTGCGCGACGCGCTGTGCACCACGCGCGGCAAGGTGGTGGTCTCCACCAACCTCGAGCTGCACACCGAGGAGACCCGCGGCTACGACCTCAGCGACCACCTCGACGTGCTCCACCGGCACGCCCCTGACCTGCGGGTGCACACCGTCCTGGCGGACAGTTCGGCGGTGCTGCACCCGGATCGGCTGCAGGCCGCCGCGGACCGCCTGGGCGCCTGCCTCGAGGTGGCGGACATGGCCTCGCCGACGCCCGGGGTGCACGATCCTGAAAAACTTTCGGTCGCGTATGCACGGTTGTTGACCGCGACATAGGGTGACGCCCATGGCGATGACGGCACAGGTGAAGGCGGAGCTGGCCAGCACCCAGGTGAGCAAGACGTGTTGTCGGAAGGCCGAGGTCTCCTCGATGTTGCGCTTCGCCGACGCGCTGCACCTCGTCAACGGGGGCATCGTGGTCGAGGCCGAGCTCGACACCGGCGCGGCCGCCCGGCGGATGCGCAAGGACATCGCCGAGGTCTTCGGCCACCACCCCGAGATGGTCCTGCTCAAGGGCCAGGGCATCCGTCGCGGGGCGCGCTACATCGTGCGGGTGACGCGCGAGGGCGAGTCGCTGGCCCGCCAGACCGGCCTGATCGACCAGCGCAACCGCCCGGTGCGCGGCCTGCCCCCGGTCGTGGTCAACGGCTCCGGCTGTGACGCCGTGGCCGCATGGCGAGGCGCCTTCCTGGCCCACGGGTCGCTCACCGAGCCGGGCCGCTCGAGCTCCCTGGAGGTCACCTGCCCCGGCCCCGAGGCCGCGCTGGCCCTCGTCGGCTCCGCGCGGCGTCTCGGCATCTCCGCCAAGGCCCGAGAGGTGCGCGGGGTCGACCGCGTGGTCATCCGCGACGGCGACGCCATCGGTCAGCTGCTCACCCGCCTCGGCGCCCACGAGTCGCTGCTGGCCTGGGAGGAGCGCCGGATGCGCCGCGAGGTCCGGGCCACCGCCAACCGGCTCGCCAACTTCGACGACGCCAACCTGCGCCGCTCGGCCCGCGCCGCAGTCGCTGCCGGCGCCCGCGTCGAGCGCGCCCTCGAGATCCTCGGCGACGACATCCCCGACCACCTTCGCCAGGCCGGTCGGCTCCGGCTGGAGCACAAGCAGGCCTCCCTCGAGGAGCTCGGCCAGCTCAGCGACCCGGTGCTCACGAAGGACGCCATCGCCGGCCGGATCCGCCGGCTCCTGGCCATGGCCGACAAGCGCGCCGAGGAGCTCGGCATCCCCGACACCGAGTCGTCGCTGACCCCGGAGATGCTCGCCGAGGAGGGCTGAGCACTCCCGGCCGGAACCCGCAGGAACCCGACAGTTCTGGGCAGTCGGCCGGGGGTTACCTGCGCGTACCCGAGACTGAGTTCCCGCTGGTCCTGACCGCCTTATAGGGTCGAGAGGTCCCGTTCCACCACGTCCCATCGTGTCAGGAGTGACCCCCGTGACCGTTCGCGTAGGCATCAACGGCTTCGGCCGCATCGGCCGCAACTTCTTCCGCGCCGCCCGCGCCTCCGGCGCCGACATCGAGATCGTCGGCGTCAACGACCTGACCGACAACGCGTCGCTCGCGCACCTGCTCAAGTTCGACTCGATCCTGGGCCGCCTCGACGCGGAGGTGAGCTCGACCGAGTCCACCATCAAGGTCGGCGACCACGAGTTCGCAGCGTTCGCGGAGCGCGACCCCGGCAGCCTGAAGTGGGCCGACGTGGGCGCCGACGTGGTCGTCGAGTCCACCGGCTTCTTCACCGACGCCACCAAGGCTCGGGCCCACGTCGACGCCGGCGCGAAGAAGGTCATCATCTCCGCGCCCGCGAAGAACGAGGACGTCACCGTGGTGATGGGCGTCAACCACGAGGACTACGACCCGGCGCAGCACACCGTCATCTCCAACGCGTCGTGCACCACCAACTGCCTGGCCCCGATGGCGAAGGCGCTCAACGACGAGTTCGGCATCGTCAAGGGTCTGATGACCACCATCCACGCCTACACCGCCGACCAGAACCTCCAGGACAACATCCACAAGGACCCGCGTCGTGCCCGTGCCGCCGCGATCAACCTGGTGCCGACGTCCACCGGTGCGGCCAAGGCGATCGGCCTGGTGCTGCCCGAGCTCAAGGGCAAGCTCGACGGCTACGCCGTGCGCGTGCCCGTGCCGACCGGCTCCGCCACCGACCTGACCTTCGAGGCCGGCCGCGAGACCAGCGTCGAGGAGGTCAACGCCGCGATCCAGAAGGTCGCCGACGGCCGCTTCCTGCGCTACTCCGAGGACCCGCTGGTGTCCTCCGACATCGTCACCGACCCCGCCTCGTGCATCTTCGACGCGCCGCTGACCAAGGTGATCGGCAACCAGGTCAAGGTCGTCGGCTGGTACGACAACGAGTGGGGCTACTCCAACCGTCTCGTCGACCTGATCGAGCACGTCGGCAGCACGCTCTGAGATGAGCGCGACGATCGATGCCCTGGGCGACGTCCGGGGCAGACGGGTACTCGTGCGCTCCGACCTCAACGTCCCGCTCGACGGGAGCACCATCACCGACGACGGGCGGGTGCGCGCGAGCGTCCCGACCGTCAAGGCGCTGACCGAGAAGGGCGCTCGGGTCGTCGTGGCTGCCCACCTGGGCCGGCCCAAGGGCGAGCCCGACCCGCAGTACTCCCTGCGTCCGGTCGCAACGAGGCTCGGCGAGCTCCTCGGCACCGACGTCGCGTTCGCGGAGGACACCGTCGGCGAGTCGGCCAAGCAGACCGTCGACGGGCTCACCGACGGTCAGGTGGCGGTGTTGGAGAACGTCCGGTTCAACGCCGGCGAGACCAGCAAGGACGAGGGGGAGCGGCACGCGTTCGCCGAGCAGCTCGCCGCGCTCGCCGACGTCTTCGTCTCCGACGGCTTCGGCGTCGTGCACCGCAAG
>DASSLA010000187.1:0-14200 GCA_035689885.1 Marmoricola sp.
CGCGGCTACCGCACCGGCGGCACCGTGCATGTGGTGGTCAACAACCAGGTCGGCTTCACCACCTCGCCGGCCGCGTCGCGGTCCTCGCTCTACTGCACCGACGTGGCGCGGATGGTGCAGGCGCCGATCTTCCACGTGAACGCCGACGACCCCGAGGCATGCATCCGCGTGGCCCGGCTGGCCTTCGAGTACCGCCAGGCGTTCAACAAGGACGTCGTCATCGATCTGGTCTGCTACCGGCGTCGTGGTCACAACGAGGGTGACGACCCGTCGTACACCCAGCCGCTGATGTACGACCTGATCGAGCAGAAGCGCTCGGTGCGCAAGCTCTACACCGAGTCGCTGATCGGCCGCGGGGACATCACCCTCGAGGAGGCCGAGCAGGTCCTCAAGGACTACCAGCAGCAGCTGGAGCGGGTGTTCACCGAGGTGCGCGAGGCCACCGCGGCTCCCGATTCGTGGACCACCGTCCCCGACTACCCGGAGAAGAGCCACGAGGACTTCACGACCGCGGTGCCGATGGAGACGCTGAAGCGGATCGCGGATGCCTACCTCAGTGCCCCCGACGGCTTCACGGTGCACCCGAAGGTGCTGCCTCAGCTGCAGAAGCGGGCCGCGGCGATGACCGAGGGCCCGATCGACTGGGGTGCCGGCGAGATCCTCGCGTTCGGGTCGCTGCTGATGGACGGGCGGCCGGTCCGCCTCGCCGGGCAGGACTCGCGTCGCGGCACCTTCGCCAGCCGGTTCGCGACCGTGATCGACCGGCACAACGCCAACGAGTGGACGCCGCTGGCCAACCTCTCCGAGGACCAGGCGCAGTTCTACGTCTACGACTCGCTGCTCTCGGAGTACGCCGCCCTCGGGTTCGAGTACGGCTACTCGGTGGCCCGCCCGGACGCGCTGGTGGCCTGGGAGGCGCAGTTCGGCGACTTCGTCAACGGCGCCCAGATCGTGATCGATGAGTTCATCGCCTCCAGCTACACCAAGTGGGGTCAGTCCTCCGGCGTGGTCCTTCTGCTGCCGCACGGCTACGAGGGGCAGGGACCCGACCACTCCTCGGCGCGCATCGAGCGGTTCCTGACGATGGCGGCCGAGGACGCGATGGTCATCGCGCAGCCGTCGACGCCTGCGAGCTACTTCCACATCCTGCGTCGGCACACCCTCGGCGACGAGCACCGTCCGCTGATCGTGTTCACGCCCAAGTCGATGCTCCGGCGCAAGGAGGCGGCCTCGCAGCCGTCCGACTTCACCGAGGGCACCTTCCGGCCGCTGATCGTCGACGAGCAGGTGGACCCCACGAGGGTCGACACTCTGCTGCTGTGCAGCGGGCGCATCACCTGGGACCTGTTCGTGGAGCGCAAGAAGCAGCAGGGTGACGAGCTCACCACCGCGATCGCCCGCGTCGAGCGCCTCTACCCGCGCCCGGAGCGGGAGATCGTCGACGAGATCAAGCGCTACCCGAACCTCAAGACAGTGCGGTGGATCCAGGACGAGCCGGCCAACATGGGGCCCGCCCCGCACTACCGGCTCACCCTGTTCCCCAAGCTGGACGTCGACGTGGAGGTCGTCTCCCGGCCGGCGTCGAGCTCGCCGTCGGTCGGCGTGCACGCACGGCACGTGGAGGAGCAGAAGTCGCTGATGTCCGACGCGTTCCGGCGCGTGAACGGTTTCGGCAACGACTACTAGGAGAGTCGCGCGTGTACTTCACCGACCGGGGCATCGAGGAGCTCCAGAAGCGGCGCGGTGACGAGGAGGTCACGCTCGCCTGGGTGGCCGACCGGCTGCAGGAGTTCACCGACGTGCACCCGGAGTTCGAGACGCCCGTCGAGCGGCTGGCCACCTGGCTGGCGCGGCTCGACGACCCCGAGGACGACTGAGCACCCCATCGGGCGTCCGGCTCCCGGACGCGACCCGCTCCCCCGCCGTACCGTCACTAGGGTCGGCGGATGCCGTATCCCGCAGCGCCCTGGCAGATGCACGGACAGCTCTGGGTCTCCCTGTTCCGCGTCCGCGCCGGGGACCACCCGGACCGCAGGCCGGGGGTGTACGGCGCCGCGCTGGTGTCCTACGAGGAGCCCAGCCCGCTGACCTACTCCGAGCTGCTCGTGGCGCGGCCGGTCCGCGCCGCCGGCGGGCGGCGGGTCGAGATCACCGACATCTGGGTCGACTCCGTGGACTCCCGAGACGGCGGCCGCGAGCTGTGGGCGATCCCCAAGGAGCTGTGCGACTTCGAGCGCACCACCAGCGGCGGCCGGTTGTGTCGGACCGAGTGGAGCACCGGCCTGGACGGCCGGCCGATCGCGCGGGCCCGCTTCACCGACGTCTCCGGGTCGATGCTGCGTACGCCGTTCCGCGGCTCCACCTGGCAGCAGCGACGTGAGCCGGACCCGAGAGCGGGCGAGGAGGTCGTCGCGCCGCTCCGTGGCACTGCCCGCTCGCTGCCGTGCCGGGGAACCTGGGAGTTCGACGAGGCAGGGCCGCTGGGCTGGCTGGCGGGCAAGCGTCCGCTGGCGTCCTTCCGGATGGCCGACTTCGCGATGTCCTTCGGCTGATCAGCCGGTGGTGTCGGGCCCGGCTTCCTCGTCCGCGGGACCCTTCTGGCGCACGTCGGCGTCGCCGGCCACCTCGACGACGCCGGTGTCGGCGTCGCCCTCATCGGCCGCGTCCCGCGCGGGCTCGCCGTGGTCGTGACCCGCCCGCCGGACGGCGTCGCGGATCTCGAAGATCTCGGTCGCGAACCCGCCGAGGGCCTTGGCCACGTCGCCGACCGCGCCGGTCACGATCGTGGCGATCGCCCCGACCGTGTGCGTGGCCGCGGTCACTCCGTCCTGCAGGGCGTCCTTGCGGATCTCGGCCCGGCTGAGCTTGTCCCTCATGCGCCCAGTGTCCTCCAGCGCGGCCGGGTCAGGCAGCCCGGGTGGTCGGCTGCGAGGGGTGGGGCCGCTCGGCCACCGGCTCCGGGGACTGCTCCCGCCGCGGCGGGAGGGCCAGGCGGAAGATCTTCCGGGCGACGCTGCCCAGCTGCTTGCGCAGCGGTCCGGTGTTGTAGTCCAGCCCGTAGCGACGACAGATCTCGCGGATCTCGCCGGCGACCTCGGGGTAGCGCCGCGCAGGCAGGTCCGGGAACAGGTGGTGCTCGATCTGGTGCGAGAGGTTCCCGGTCATGATGTGGAACAGCCTGCCGCCGGTGATGTTCGCCGAGCCGAGCAGCTGTCGGTAGTACCAGTGCCCGCGGGACTCCTCGCCGTTCTCGTCCTGGCACTCCTCCTCGGTGAAGGTCTCCACGCCGGACGGGAAGTGGCCGCAGAAGATGATGTTGAACGCCCAGATGTTCCGGATCAGGTTCGCGGTCGCATTGCCGGCCAGGGTGAGCGGGAACAGCGGCCCGGTCAGCGCCGGGAACAGCACGTAGTCCTTCAACGCCTGCCGACGGACCTTGCGCAGGATCCCCTTGTGCAGCGCCTGGTTGTCGGAGAACGTCCGCTTGCCGGCGACGATGTTCTCGACCTCGAGGTCGTGCAGGGCGACGCCCCACTCGAAGAAGACCATCAGCAGGAACGCGTAGACCGGGTTGCCCAGGTAGTAGGGGTGCCACTTCTGGTCCTCGTCCATCCGTAGGATCCCGTAGCCGATGTCACGGTCCTTGCCGAGGATGTTGGTGAACGTGTGGTGGATGTAGTTGTGGCTGTACTTCCACTGGTCGCTCGGGCACACGTTGTCCCACTCGTACATGCGCGAGCTCAGGCCCGGGTCGCCCATCCAGTCGTACTGGCCGTGCATCACGTTGTGCCCGATCTCCATGTTGTCGAGGATCTTGGACACGCTCAGCGCCGCCACGGCCAGCGGCCAGGCCGGCGGCAGGTACATCAGCGCACGGCCGGCGACCTCGAGCTGGCGCTGGCGCTTGACGATGCCGCGGATGTAGGTGGCGTCCTCCTCGCCGAGGTCGGCGATGATCCGCTGCCGGATCGCGTCCAGCTCCTCGCCGAACGCCTCGAGCTGCTCGGGGGTCAGCTTCTTCGGCGTGGTGGATCCGGTGGTCGTCCCGGTGGTCGTCTCGGTGGTCGTCTCGGTGGTCGTCTCGGTGGTCGTCATGGTGGTTCCTCTCGTTCGGAGGTCCGGAAGGTCAGGAGAGTGCGCGGGTCAGAGGTCGACGGAGCAGCTGCCGACCGGGGCGGATACGCAGATGCGCACGTCCTCGTCGGGCAGGGAGGACTCCTCGCCGGTGAGCACGTTGCGGACGGTGCCCTCGGTCTTGCGGGAGACGCAGGAGAAGCAGATGCCCATCCGGCAGCCGAACTCGGGCTCGAGGCCGCGGGCCTCGGCCTGCTCGAGCAGCGTTGCTCCGTTGTTCGGCGCACTGCTGCCGGACCGGGTGAACGCCACGTCTCCCTCGGCACTCCCGCTCGTGCCCGCGGTGGCGCCGAGCTTGAAGAACTCGGTACGCAGGCGCGGCGACCCGGCGTACGCCTCCTCGACGAGGGCCATCATCGGCGCGGGACCGCAGGCCCATGTGTCTGTGTCGCGGTAGCCCGGTACCAGCCGGGCGAGCGCCTCGGCGGAGAACACGTCGTCGCCGTAACGCAGGTGGACGTCGACGCCGTTGTCCTGCCACGCGATGCCGTTCAGCTCCTCGCCGAAGATCTGGTCCTCACGCGAGCGGGCGTAGTGCAGGAACGTCACCTTGCGGCCGGCGTGGCCGTCGTAACCGTCGCGCAGCAGGGTCCGCAGCTGCGACATCACCGGGGTGATACCCGAACCCCCGCTGATCATCAGCAGGCGGTTGTTGGTCGGGGTGGCCGGGCTCTCGGTGAGCGTGAACTCGCCCTCGGCCTGGCTGAGGTGGACGATCAGGCCGGGTCGCGCCTCGTGGACCAGGAACTTGCTGACCAGGCCCTCGTCGTGCGCCCGCACCGTGATGGTGAACGGCTCGCCACGGCCCGACTCGGCCGAGGAGATCGAGAAGCACCGGGTGGTACGACGGGCACCCGGGACCTCGACGCCGACCTGGACATACTGCCCCGCCCGGTGACCGCGCCAGGTGCGCGTCGGCTGCAGGGTGAGGGTGGCGACCGGGGCGGCACCCGCCGCGGCGCCGTCGGTCTCGCGCTGTACGTCGACGACCGTGGCGCGCACCTCGGTGGCAGCCCACATCGGGTTGACCAGCTCGAGGTAGCGGTCCACACCGTGGGGCGAGGTCAGCGCCGCGAGTGCCCGGGACCCGAGGATCCGTTCGGCGACCGTCATGGTGCCCCTTCCAGAGTTGAGTGAACAAATGTTCACTGAAAACTCTGGCGGAGACGGCAGGCCGGGGTCAACTGCGACGCACGTGATACCCACCACGGTCGTTAGGGTCGCCCGCATGACTCGAACGATCTTCACCGGCGGACTCGTGGTCGACGGCACCGGCGGGACTCCCGCCGAGGCGGACGTGGTCGTGGAGGAGGGCCGCATCGTCGACGTCGGCCCGGGCCTCGACGGCGACGAGGTCGTCGACTGCAGCGGCGCGTTCGTCGCGCCCGGGTTCTTCGACTGCCACGTGCACGTCACCCTCGACGCCCCCAGCCAGATGCGGATCATGGAGACGCCGTTCAGCCTGCAGTTCTACAGCGCGGCGTTGAACCTGCGGAAGACGCTGGCGACCGGCATCACCAGCATCCGCGACGCCGGCGGCGCGGACCTCGGCGTCAAGGAGGCCGTGGCGCGCGGGATGATCCCCGGCCCCCGGATGCAGATCTCCGTGATCATGCTGAGCCAGACCGGCGGCCACGGGGACGACTGGTGCCTCGCCGGCGCCGACGCGCCGTTCATGGTGGCCCACCCCGGTCGGCCCAGCGGACTGGTCGACGGGCCCTACGAGGTACGCCGCCGGGTGCGCGAGATCATCCGCGCCGGGGCCGACGTCATCAAGGTGGCCACCACCGGCGGCGTGCTCTCCCCCAACGACGACCCGAGGCACCCGCACTTCCGTGACGACGAGATCGCCGAGATGACCGCGGAGGCGACCGCCGCCGGTATCCACGTGATGGCGCACGCGCAGGGCGCCGGCGGCATCAAGGCCGCGCTGCGCAACGGCGTCCGCTCCATCGAGCACGGCATCTTCCTCGACGACGAGGCGATCGACATGATGCTGCAGCGCGGCGCCTGGCTGGTGCCCACGCTGCACGCGCCACGCGCCGTGATCGCCGCGGCCGAGGCAGGGCTGCCGATCCCGAAGCCGTCGGTGGACAAGGCCCGCGAGGTGGCTGACGCCCACCTCGACAGCGTGCGCCGGGCGCACGAGGCGGGGGTCCGGATCGCGATGGGCACCGACTGCGGCGTCGGAGCGCACGGCACCAACCTCGAGGAGCTCGAGCTGATGACGGAGGCCGGCATGTCGCCCCTCGAGACCCTGCGCGCCACGACCGGCTCGGCCGCCGAGCTGCTCGACGTCGCCGACGACCGCGGCACCGTGCGGCCGGGCCTGCGTGCCGACCTCGTGGTGGTCGAAGGGAGCCCCGAGGACGTCACGAAGCTCGGCGGCCGGGTGCGTGACGTCTACCTGGACGGCGTGTCGGTGGAGCGCTCCGAGTGAACATCCGTTCACCGCGAGCGCGCTCGCCGGTAGCCTCGGGTCCATGGAGCGGGCCGTGACGCCGCCCTCGCCCGCCGAAGGCGGATCGCGGGGCGAGCGCAAGGAGCGCACCCGCCGCGCGATCCTCGACGCCGCGCTCGCGCTGTGCCAGGACAGCAGCATGGTCGCGCTGTCGCTGCGCCAGGTGACACGCGAGGTCGGCATCGTGCCGACGGCGTTCTACCGCCACTTCGACTCGATCGAGGACCTCGGCCTTGCCCTGGTGGAGGAGTCCTTCGCATCACTGCGCGAGATGCTGCGCGACGTGCGCCAGGTCGACGACCCGTCGTACCGCAAGATCATCGACCGCTCGGTCCAGGTGCTGCGCCAGCATGTGCAGAACCAGCACGACCACTTCTCGTTCATCGCCCGTGAGCGGGTCGCCGGCCCCCCGGCGGTGCGGTCCGCGATCCGGCACCAGATCGAGCTCGTCGAGCGCGAGCTCGCCGCCGACCTCGCCCGGCTCACCGACCCGGCCTACTGGTCGACCGAGGACCTCCGGGTGCTCTCCAACCTGATCGTCAACTCGATGGTGATCACCGCCGAGGCGATGATCACCGCCCGTCCGGGCGCCCAGGACGCCATCGTGGAGCAGGCGCGCACCCAGCTGCGGATGTTGCTGGTCGGCGCCCTGCGGTGGCGGTCCGAGGGCCTCGGCTGAGGATCCCCGGACCACCGCGAGTCGTCACGCCGGCGCGACGACCTCGAGATCGTCGTCGAGGGGCTCGTCGTGGCCGGCGTCGTGGCCGTCCTCGTGGCCGTCTTCGTGGTCGGGCAGCCTCGCCGGCAGCAGGTGCACCAGGCCGAGAACGACCACACACAGCACCGCGCCGACGCCGAACGCCCAGCGCATCCCCTGCATCTCCGCGGCGGCGGGAGCGACCCCGTCGCGGATCGCGGCGACCGAGCGCGAGGACATGATCATCACGACCAGCGCGGTGCCCATGGCGCCGGCGACCTGCTGGACGGTGCCGAGCAGTGAGCTGCCGTGCGAGTACAGCTGCGGCGGCAGCGCACCCAGGCCCATGGTGAACAGCGGGGTGAACAGCGCGGCCAGGCTGGCCATCAGCACGACGTGCACGAGCAGGACCTGCCAGACCGGAGTGGTCTCCCCCACCAGGACCAGGGCACCCATCGCGGCCACCAGGCCGACGGCGCCCGGGCGGACCAGCACCTGCGCGCCGTGCCGGTCGAAGACGCGGCCCACGCGCGGGCCGAGCAGGCCCATCAGCAGCCCTCCGGGCATCACCAGCATGCCGGTGGACAGCGGGCTCATCTCCCGGACGTTCTGCAGGTACAGCTGCAGCAGGATCATCGAGCCCAGCATCGCCATGAACGCGACCGCCATCGCGCTCAGCGAGATGGTGAACACCGGGATCTTCAAGGCGCGCAGGTCCAGCAGCGGCCGGTCCTCGCGCTGCAGCAGCAGCTGTCGGGCGACGAAGCCCGAGACCCCGAGGACACCGACGGCCAGGGCGGCGTACGCCGTGGTGCGGTCGCCGGCCACGCCGACCTCGCTCAGCCCGTAGACCAGGGTGCCGAAGCCGATCGCGGCGATGACAACGCTCCACCAGTCCACGCTGGCGGAATTGGGCTCACCGACGCTCTGCAGCCGCGCCAGGCCGACCAGGGCGATGGCGCCGGCGATCGGCAGCACGACCAGGAAGATCCAGCGCCACGACAGCGACTGCAGGATCACCCCGGACACCGCCGGACCCATCGCCGGTGCGACCGACATCGCCAGGGTGACGTTGCCCATCACCCGGCCGCGGTCGTGCTGCGGCACGATCGACATCAGGGTGGTCATCAGCAGCGGCATCATCACCGCGGTACCGCTGGCCTGGACGATCCGGGCGACGAGCAGCACCGGGAACGCCCAGGCGACCGCGGCCAGCAGGGTGCCGGTGCAGAACACCCCCATGGCGAGGCCGAAAGCGAACCGGGTGGTCACCCGCTGCAGCAGCCAGCCGGTGATCGGAATGACCACCGCCATCGCCAGCATGAAGGCGGTGGAGAGCCACTGCGCCGCGTTGGCGTCGACCGCGAAGTCGGCCATCAGCCGCGGGATCGCGTTGATCATGATCGTCTCGTTGAGGATCACCACGAACGTCGCGGCCACCAACCAGCGCAGCACCGGGTATCCGGTGCTGGGTGCGTCCGTCGGGCGCTGGGTGTCGGTGTGCATCTGGGGACCTCGTTCGATGGTGGGAGGTAGAGCGTGACTGCCGGCGCAACGTCCCGGCAAACCATTTAGACCGCTCCCGAGGACCGAACTCATCGGGCCGTCCGGGGATTCCCCATCTGGTGCTCTCGTCGCGCCAACGCCCGGAACGCATGACGTTGCGCGGACGTCGTACGAGGTGGTTGTTGTTGAGACCGGAACGCATGACGTCTGGAGCTCGACCGGTGCCGGGCGCCTCGATCACGTCTCGCGTCCTGCGCAGCGGTCCCTCTGAACCGGGACGTCCTGCATCGGGGTCGCCCCGGCAACCGGTTCGCAGGACGTCACGCCGCACCGCGACCGTTTCGCAGGACGCCAGGTGTCACGGACCGGGGCTGACCGTGAGGTCCGGGATGGTGGCGTCGCGCGGCAGGTCGATCGTGTGCAGCACGGCGTCGGCGACGGTCTCGGGCTGCACCCACGCCTCGGGGTCGTAGTCCTTGCCCTCGTGCTGGTGCACCTGCTCCTGCATCGGAGTGGCGGTGCGCCCGGGGTAGATGCTGGTCACGCGCACGCCGTGCTCGCGCTCCTCCGCGCGCAGCGCGTCGGCGACAGCGCGCAGTCCGAACTTGGACGCGGCGTACGCCGCCCAGCCCGGGTTGGCGCGCAGGCCCGACCCGGAGTTGACGAACACCACGGTGCCGCGGGCGGCCCGCAGCGCCGGCAGCGCGACGCGGGTCAGCTCGGCCGGTGCCAGCAGGTTGACGTCGACCTGGTGGCGCCACTGTCCGGCGGTGAGGTCCTCCACGTGGCCCAGCTCGACCACCCCTGCGGCGTGCACCACGGAGTCGAGCGACTCCGGGAGCTGGACGTCGCCCACGCTCGTCGGGTCGGTGAGGTCGGCCACCAGGGTCTCGGCGCCACCGAAGTGCTCCGACAGCTGCGCGGCCCGATCCTTCGAGCGGGCCAGCAGCACCACGGTGTCGCCGCGCGCCTGCAGCATCGCGGCCACACAGGCACCGATGCCGGAGCCGGCTCCCGTGACCAGGTGGGTCCCGGTCATCGGGTGAAGACGATCTTGCCGAACAGTTCACCGTCGGCCATCGAGGCAAACCCGTCCTTGGCCTGCTCCATCGGCAGCGTCCGGTCCACGAGCGGGCGGGCGCCGGTGGCGTCGAGGAGGTTGAGCAAGCCGGCGAGCTCGACGCGCGTGCCCATCGTGGAGCCGACGACCTTGAGCTGCAGGAAGAAGATCCGGGTGAGCTCGGCGTCGTCCAGCTTCGGGCCAGAGGTCGCGCCCGAGGTCACGATCGTCCCGCCCGGCTTCAGCGACCGGATCGAGTGCGACCACGTCGCACGCCCGACCGTCTCCATCACCGCGTCGACCTTGACCGGGAGCCGCTCGCCGGACTCGAACACCTCGTGGGCACCGAGCTCGAGGGCCCGCTTGCGCTTGGTCTCGTCGCGGCTGGTGGCCAGCACGCGGAGTCCACCGACCCGCGCGAGGGTGATCAGCGCGGTGGCGACACCTCCGCCGGCGCCCTGCACGAGCACGGTGTCACCGGCCTTCAGCTCGCCGCGGGTGAACAGCATCCGGTAGGCGGTCAGCCACGCCGTCGGCAGGCAGGCAGCCTCCTCGTGGGACAGCGAGGCGGGCTTGGGCACCAGGTTGGCCCGCGGTACGGCGACCCTGTCGGCGAACGTGCCCTGGTGGCGCTCGCTGAGCAGCGACCGCTTCGGGTCCAGGGTCTCGTCCCCGTGCCAGTCCGGGTCGCTGACCACGGCGTGCACGACCACGTCGTTGCCGTCCTCGTCGACCCCTGAGGCGTCGCACCCCAGGATCATCGGCAGGGCCTCCTCGCGCAGACCCACCCCCCGCAGTGACCAGATGTCGTGGTGGTTGAGCGACGCGGCCTTGACGGCGACCGTGGTCCAGCCGTCCGGCACCTCGGGGTCGGGGCGCTCCCCGACCACCAGGCCGTTCAGCGGATCGTCGTTGGAGAAGGAATCGGCGTAGACGGCGAACATGCCGTCGACACTAGCGAGCGGCCTCCAGCGGCCGGGACGCCCTCCTCAACGGCGGGCGACGCCGTCGCGCCGGGCCGCCTCGGCCACCCCGGCCGCGACGCTGGGTGCCACCCGGGGATCGAACGGCGACGGGACCACCAGGTCCTCGCGGGCCTCGTCGGCGACGATCGAGGCGAGTGCGTCGGCCGCGGCGAGCTTCATCCCCTCCGTGATCGCGGTGGCCCGGACGTCGAACGCGCCCCGGAAGATCCCCGGGAAGGCCAGCACGTTGTTGATCTGGTTGGGGAAGTCCGAGCGCCCGGTCGCCACGACCCGGGCGTAGCGGTGGGCCACGTCGGGGTGCACCTCGGGCCTGGGGTTGGCCAGCCCGAAGATGATCGCGTCCTCGGCCATCGTGGCGACGACCTCCTCGGGCACCGTGCCGCCTGAGACGCCGATGAACACGTCGGCGCCCACCATCACGTCGGCGAGCGACCCGCGGCGTCCGGTCTCGTCGGTGGTGATCCCGGCCAGGTCCTGCTTGGACTGGTTGAGGTCACCCCGGTGGGAGCTGAGCACGCCCTTGCGGTCCGTCACGACGACGTCGCGGATGCCCGCGGCCAGCAGGATGCGGGTCACGGCCACTCCCGCAGCACCGGCGCCGGAGACGACCACCCGGGTGGTCTCCATCAGCCGGCCGGTCAGGCGCAGTGCGTTCTCAAGCGCGGCGAGCACCACCACCGCCGTACCGTGCTGGTCGTCGTGGAAGACCGGGATGTCGAGCCGGCGCTTGAGCTCCTCCTCGATCTCGAAGCAGCGGGGCGCGGAGATGTCCTCGAGGTTGATGCCGCCGAAGCTCGGCGCGAGCCGCTCGACGGTGTCCACGATCTCGGTCACGTCGGTGGTGTCGAGGCAGATCGGCACCGCGTCGACGCCGGCGAACTGCTTGAACAGCACCGCCTTGCCCTCCATCACCGGCATCGCGGCCTTCGGGCCGATGTCACCGAGCCCGAGCACGGCCGTGCCGTCGGTCACCACGGCGACGGTGTTGGGGACCCACGTGTAGTCATCGGCGAGGGCGGCGTCCTCGGCGATGGCCTCGCAGACGCGGGCAACGCCGGGCGTGTAGGCGAGGGAGAGCTCCTCCGGACCACTCAGCGCCACGCGCGAGGCGATCTCCATCTTCCCGCCGGCGTGCAGCGCGAAGACGGGGTCCTGGGACCGGGGGTTCTCGAGGTCAGGCATGTGCTCCGATGCAACCATGGTTCGGCGTCTCCTGGGCAGAGGTGAGTCGAGGGAAAGCGGCGAGGACTCGACGCGCTGCCGGTGGTGAGGCCGCGGAGTCGCGCACGCGTTGGGCGGTGACCCGAGCCGTCATCATCGCACGTGGATCAGCGCACGCGGGAGGGCCGGGGCCACAGCCGCGCCAGCACCAGCGCCAGTACGTCGTCCTGGGCGATCGTCCCCGCCGTGGAGGAGTCGCGTCCCTCGACCGCGTTGTCGCTCCACACCCACCACCCGTCCGGACCGAGGTGGTCGAGCCGCTTCACCGCGACGACGCCGTCGGCGAACCGGACCACGGCGACCCTGCCCGACCGGGGCTCTGCGCCGTGACGGACCAGCAGCCGGTCGCCGTCCTCGAGCGTCGGCACCATCGATCGGCCGCGCACCAGGGCCATTCCGAGGCGGGGGATCCGCACCACGGCCACTGGGTACCTCCTCGTGGAACGGCTCGTATCGGCGGGAGTAGTGTCGCAAGCCAGTTGCGGCTCCCGCTTCCCGAGCCGCCTGAGTCCGTAGTCGAACCGCGAGAGGAACCACCGCATGTTCAAGCACGTTCTGTTCGCACCCACGATCGAGGTCTCCGCGCACTGCGACCTCCCCTGCGGTGTCTACGACCCCGCGCAGGCACGCATCGAGGCCGAGTCGGTCAAGGCGATCATCGCCAAGGTCAAGGACAACGACGACCCTGACTTCCGCACCCGCGCGATCCTGATCAAGGAGCAGCGCTCGGAGCTGGTCAAGCACCACCTGTGGGTGCTGTGGACGGACTACTTCAAGCCCCCGCACTTCGAGAAGTACCCCCACCTGCACCAGCTGGTGAACGAGGCCACCAAGCTCGCCGGCGCGACCGGCACCAAGGGCGAGCTCGACGAGGCGAAGGCCGACGAGCTGCTCGCCAAGATCGACGAGATCGCCGAGATCTTCTGGGAGACCAAGAAGGGTTGAGCAAGTTCAGCCCTACTCGGGCCCTGCACCTCACCGGGTGCAGGGCCCGCTCCGGCTTTCGGGCCTGCGCCGAGGAACCCGGTCCGGATTGGGTACCGACGCATCGGATTTCCTCTCCCTGACCAAGGCACCGCCGCACTAGGGTGATCCGTGTGGCACGCCAACACGCGCTCCTTCGCGAGGACAACAACGTGACCAACCGTCCCGACGTCGAGCTCCGACTGCCTGCCGAGAGCGCCTACGTGGCCGTCCTGCGCATGACGACGGCCGGCCTGGCGGCGCGCCTCGACTTCACCCTCGACGACATCGAGGACCTCCGCATGGCCGTCGGCGAGGCCTGTGCGCTGGTGCTCGAGTCCGCCGCCGAGGGCGGTGACCTGCACGCCCGCTACATGCTGGGCGACGGCTCGATCCGGGTCTCGGTGGCCGCGGACACCCGTACGGACGCCGACCCCGACCCCGAGAGCTTCGGCTGGCAGGTGCTGACGGCCTTGACCAGCGACGTGGAGACGAGCCAGGAGGGCAGCTTGCAGTGGTTGTCCTTCACGGTCCGGTCAAGCATCGCGGTCTGAGACCCGATGACCGAGCCGGAGGTTGGTGACGCGGCGGCCACCGACCGGCCCGTCCGCGGGCGCAGCCACGCCCTGTTCGCGGAGATGGCCGAAGCGTCGACCTCCGCCGCACGACGCAACGAGTGCCGCGACGAGCTCGTGCGCCTCCACCTGCCTCTGGTCGACCACTGCGCCCGTCGCTTCGTGAACCGTGGCGAGCCGCTGGAGGACCTCGTCCAGGTGGGCACCATCGGACTGATCAAGTCGGTGGACCGCTTCGACACCGACCGCGGCGTGGAGTTCTCGACCTACGCCACCCCGACGATCATCGGCGAGATCAAGCGCTACTTCCGCGACAAGGGCTGGGCCATCCGGGTCCCGCGCCGGCTCCAGGAGCTGCGCATGCAGATCGGCACCGCGACCGCGGAGCTGACCCAGGACCTCGGCCGCTCCCCCACACCCGGCGAGATCGCCCAGCGCCTCGGGGTGACCCTCGAAGAGGTGCTCGAGGGGATCGAGTCGTCCAACGCCTACTCCACGCTGTCGCTCGACGCCGGCGACAACGACGAGGAGGGCGGCAGCAGCATGCTCGAGAGCCTCGGCATCGACGACGAGGCACTGGCCCACGTGGAGATCCGC
>DASSLA010000188.1:0-4127 GCA_035689885.1 Marmoricola sp.
CCACCTGGCGCCACCCGAAGCTGGCCTCGGAGGCGATCCGGACGGCACCCGCTGCGGCGATCCCGGCGGCCACCACGAACCCGGCCTGCACGACGAGGACGAGGAAGCCGAGGGACGGACGCACCGCTCCGTCCACGCCCGGCAGCTCGACCCGGACCCAGGCGAGCCCCCCGAGCAGGACCGCGGCGGTCGCCGTGACCAGCCAGGCGCGGGTGACCGCGGCCCGGGTGTCGGGTCGGACCAGCGCCACCAGGGCGGCCAGCGGCAGCCCGGCGCCGAACCATGCGGGTGCGACGCCGGCTCCGTCGAGCCGGCCGAGGACCAGGTCGGTGAACCCCGGATCGTCCGGCAGCACCCCCGCCCGACCCGCCTCGACGAGCCACGCCTGCGGCGTCCCGAGGGTGCCGAGGACCCACGGCAGGGTCAGCAGGAGGGGCAGCCACACCACGGCACTGACGTGTCGCCAGTCGACCCAGCCGCGCCCGCTGCCGGTCAGCCAGGGCAGCACGAGCACCACCAGGACCAGCCACAGGATCGCGGAGGGCACGAAGGCGACGAGGACGCTCGCCCCGAGCGCCGTACGCCAGGCCGCGCGGCTGCGACGCTCCTCGTCCGGCGAGCCCAGGCCGAGGGCCGAGGTGGCCACGAACGGCAGCACCAGTGCGGCCGCCACCGTGCCCAGCCGTCCCTGCCCGACAGCCCCCGACACCACCGGCAGCAACCCGTAGGTGAGCGCCGCCCAGACCGCCGCCCACTGGCCCGGCATCACCCGGCGGGTGAAGCGGTGGGCGCTGAGCGTCGCCAGCGGAGGAGTCAGCACGAACAACAGCCACATCAGGCCGCCGGTGGCGCCGAGGAGGACGGTGCCACCCAGCGCCAGCACCAGGACGTACGCCGGGGCGGGGACCGCACTGCCGGTGCCGAGCCAGTGCCAGCCGCTCGACCACAGCGCCCACCAGTGCCCGACGCCGTCCGGCGGGCCGAGCAGTGCACCACCGTGCAGCGGAGCACCCTGCAGGAGGTCGCGGTTCGCCACCAGCGCGAGCACGGTGAGGCCCAAGGCCGCCCAGGTGACCGGACTGGTGAGCAGGCGACCGCCCCACGTGCGGCCGTGCTCGTCGGGCCGCGTCGCCGCGTCGCGCACCTCGTCGACGAGGGCGGTGGCGACCCCGACCACGAAGTCCACGCCGTGGCGATAGGGCAGCCAGAACGACGGCAGCAGCGTTCGCACCTGTCGTCGAGGGACGGTGGTGCGTCCGCGCCGTGCCCGGCGGGCTGCCGCGATCCGCCCCGGGTGCAGGTAGACCCGGGCCACGGCAGCGAGCTCGTCGCGGGCCTCCGGGACCGCGCGGACGAGGAGGAACCCGATCGTGCGCAGGATCGACCCCAGCAGCAGGCGGACCGCGTGCACCGGCACCAGCGCAGCCGGACTGTTCGCGAGCAGAGTGGTGATCGCCCCGGCACGCTCGGCCCGCATCGCGTGCGGCACCAGCGTCGTACGGCGCCGGCCGCGGCGGGTCGCCTCCAGGTGGTGCATCTTCGCTCGCGGCACCGTCACGGTGCGGTGCCCGGCCAGGGCGGCGCGCCAGCCGAAGTCGAGGTCGGTGCCCAGCACCGGGAGCAGGTCGTCGAGACCGACCTCCTCGAGGACCTCACGCCGCACCAGCATCCCTGCGGTGTTCACCGCCAGGACGTGACGGACGGCGTCGTGCTGGCCCTGGTCGTACTCCCCCGGCTCCAGGCCGGTCTCGCGCCGGCCGGTCCCGGAGATGGTCACGCCCACCTCGAGGAGGCGGCGCAGCGAGGGCCACTCGAGCAGCTCCGGTCCCAGGACGTCCGGCTCCGGGTGCGCATCCTCCGCGTCCCACAACAGGAGGTCGGTCTCCGGGGCCGAGATCGCCTCGACCAGCTGCTCGAGGCAGCCGGGGGTGGGGGTGGCGTCGTCGTGCAGCAGCCACACCCAGTCGTCATCACCCACCGGGGGTGCTGCTGCGAGGCCCTGGCGCACGGCCTCGGCGAAGGTGGTCTCCGGGGGCAGGGAGACCGGTGTCACGCCGAGGGCCGAGGCGACCAGGGCCGGGCTGTCGTCCTCGGAGCCGGTGTCGACGGCGACCCACGCGTCGGGGCGTCGCGTGGACCGGGCCAGCCCGTCGAGCACGATCGGCAGCCAGCGGGCGCCGTTGTGGCTCACGAGCAGCGCGGTGATCCTCACGAGCGCTCACCCTATGAGCAGGCGAACCAGCCGATGCACGCGCACCGACGGACCGAGATCTGCGCCGATCAGGGCGCGCAGACCAGGCGCCGGCCCTGCTGGGTCAGACGGCGCGCTTCTTCAGCTTGCGGCGCTCCCGCTCGGAGAGGCCGCCCCAGATGCCGAAGCGCTCGTCGTTCTCCAGCGCGTACTCCAGGCACTCCTGGCGCACCTCGCAGGTCAGGCAGACCTTCTTGGCCTCCCTGGTGGAGCCGCCCTTCTCCGGGAAGAACGCCTCCGGGTCGGTCTGAGCGCACAGTCCGCGCTCCTGCCATCCGGCGTCCTCGGGTAGATCGTCCAGCAGATACAGTTCGCGCACGGTGTTGCCCCCTCGTTCGACCCTTCGATCCTGACGGACCGAGTTGCTAATCACACTGGTGTGATTACATGCCTGTCGTCCCCCGTTCGTCAAGCGGAATCTGGTATTGGGCCCCAACTGGTACACACTTGCGCCCATGCCTGAGGACCTCCCCGAAGCCCCGCCCGGCAACGCGAAGAGCGGCCCTTTCCCGCGACGCATCACGGTGCTCTCGGGCGGCGTCGGTGGTGCCCGCTTCCTGCAGGGCGTGCTGCGGCTGATCGCCCGCACGGGCGCCGACAGCTCGGTCACCGTGGTGGCGAACACCGCTGACGACATCTGGCTGCACGGCCTGAAGGTGTGCCCCGACCTCGACACCGTGATGTACACCCTCGGCGGGGGCATCGACGCCGAGCGTGGCTGGGGACGCACCGACGAGACGTGGCGGGTGAAGGAGGAGCTCGCGGCGTACGGCGTGGGGCCGACCTGGTTCGGCCTCGGCGACCGTGACCTGGCCACCCACCTGGTGCGCACCCAGATGCTCGACGCCGGCTATCCGCTGAGCGCCGTGACCGCCGCGCTGTGCCGGCGCTGGCAGCCGGGGGTCGAGCTGCTGCCGATGACCGACGACCGTGTCGAGACTCACGTCGTCATCGACGACCCCGACAGCGGCGAGCGCCGTGCCGTGCACTTCCAGGAGTACTGGATCCGGCACCGCGCCGAGGTCCCGGCGCACTCGGTCGTGCCGATCGGGCTCGACGAGGCCAAGCCCGCTCCGGGCGTCCTCGAGGCGATCACCGGGGCCGACGTCGTGCTCGTCCCACCCTCCAACCCGGTGGTCTCGCTCGGCCCGATCCTCGGCGTCGACGGCGTCCGCGACGCGCTGCGGAGCACGCCCGCCCCGGTGGTGGGCGTCTCCGGCATCATCGGCCGCGACCACGTGCACGGGATGGCGCGCCAGCTCCTCGGCGTGATCGGGGTCGAGGTCTCCCCCGCCGGTGTCGCGGAGCTGTACGGCGCGCGCTCGGGGTCGGGCATCCTCGACGGCTGGCTGGTGGACACCCTCGACCAGGGGGTCGTGGAGCGCATCCGTGCGGACGGCATCGCCTGCGCCGCGGTGCCGTTGTGGATGACCCACCCCGACGCCACCGCCGACATCGTCGCGACCGCCCTGGCGCTGCCGTGAGCGCCGCACGCGAGGGGCTGCGCGCCTGGCCGGTCGAGGGCATCGGCGAGGTCACCGTGGGGACCGACCTCGCCGCGCTGGTCGAGCACGCCGGGCTCGAGGACGGCGACGTGGTCGTGGTGACCAGCAAGGTGGTCAGCAAGTCCGAGGGACGGGTGCGCCCCGGGGACCGCGAGCAGGCGGTCGCCGACGAGACCGTGCGCCTGGTCGCCCGGCGCGGCCCCACCACGATCGTGGAGAACCGGCTCGGCATGGTGATGGCCGCTGCCGGCGTCGACGCCTCCAACGTGGAGCCCGGCCACGTGGTGCTGCTGCCCGTCGACCCCGACGCCTCCGCCCGCAGGCTGCGGTCGCGGCTGGCCGAGCTCACCGGACGCACGCTCGCCGTGCTC
>DASSLA010000189.1:0-7539 GCA_035689885.1 Marmoricola sp.
TCCTCGGCTACTGCGGCCGCACGTTCAACAAGGGACGTCGGGCGATGATCCCGAAGGACGCTTCGATGGCCCGCCGCGCCCTCGGAGTGGCCGCGGCAATCGGCTTTGTCGTCGCGACGACCGGGATCACCGCGGCGTTCACGACGTACGTCGGCTCGACACTCGTCTGACGCAGGGAACTTATTACGTTCTCGTAGTACCATCCCGAGATGGTGCAGCAACGCAGTACATCCGCCCAGGGTCTTTCCGCAGCGGAGGTGCGTGAGGAGGACGTGGACGTGACGTTCATGGTGTGGCTGACCTCGCGCGCGACGTCCGACCTGCTGGACGCCGTGCTTGCTCCGTCGGGGCTGGACAGCGACGAGTTCGCGATCTACTCGGTGTTGAGTGCGGCGTCGGGGATCACGCCGACCGAGCTGGCGCGGTGGATGGCTGCGCCCCCGACGACGGTGTCGAGCTATGTGAAGCGCTTCGAAGCCCGTGGACACGTGTCGCGCGACCCCAATCCGGCGGACCGCCGTTCCTACCTGATCAAGCTGACACCCGCGGGGCGCCGCGCTCACCGGAGGGCCGGCAAGCTCTTCGCCCCGCTTCGAACCCGGGTGGCAGCCGGCCTCGGCGACCAGGAACCCCGCGTGCGGGACGCCCTGATCACCCTGCGCACAGTCCTCGACGGCATTCGGAACGCGCCGGCTGACGAGTCGCTGGAGTAGGCCCTGCGGGGCCAATCTCTTGCTCCGAACCCTTGACACGGAGTAGTACGAGGTCGCAGTATCTCTAGTACTGCGAAGTCGTAGTATCGAGGGTCCGGTTCCGGATCAACGAGACGGACGTGAAGAGGTCCCCGTGCGCACCGAGAGCGATCACCCAGCACTCGTCACCGACATCATCGAGGCCCCAGCGCTCACGGTCGCGCCGCCATCACGGCCACAGCACCCAGGCTCTCGAGGCGACTCGGTACGGCGGTGGGTCGCTCGGCGCCCCGTGACCGCCTTCCTCATGCTGACCTTCGCCCTGGCACTTCCCGTGATGTCCGTGCCGATCCTGGCCAGTCACCACATCCGGGTCGGAGGCTGGATCCCGGAGCTCGGCGATGGGACCGAGCGCGTCGCCTCGGTGCTGTTGGTCTTCCTGGCCCTGGTGCCGGCCACAGTCGTGGTCACCTGGGCCACCGACGGGGTCGCGGGGCTGCGCTCACTCCTCCACCGCGCCCTGCGGTGGGACTTCGGGGCGCGCTGGTGGCTGTTGGTCATCGCCGGGCTGCCCACCGTCACGCTCGGTCTGGCCGTCATCTTCGGCGACACCATCCATCCGGTCGACGTTGCGCCGTTCGCGGCGGCGCAGGTCCTGGGGCTGCTCGTCAACCTCTGCCTGATCAACATCTGGGAGGAGAGCGCGTGGGCTGGGGTCGTGCAGACCCGGCTGGAACGCTCCCACAGCCTGGTGACCGCGGCCCTGCTCACGGCCGTCCCCTTCGCCCTGGTCCACCTGCCGCTGCACTTCATCGGCGACTTCTCCGTCGAGTCGGTGATGACGGCGTTGATCACCTTGCTGATCGTCTGCGCGCTGGTCAGGGTGATGCTCGGCGTCTTCCTGCGCGGCACCCGCGACAGCATCCTGGCGGTCGCCCTCGTCCACACGATGTTCAACCGCAGCAACAACGACGAGGGCATCGTCGCCGGCCTGGTGGCCGGTGACGCACGAAAGCTCGCCGGCCTGGTCGCCGTACTCGTCATGACCGCCGTGGTCTCCGTGGTCGCGCGCCGCCGGCTGGGCCGCCCTCATCGGCGGCTCCTCGACTCCGGCCTCGGTCGGACCCAGACCCACACCTCAACCACCCATTCCCACACCTCAACCACACAGGACCAGCGATGAACCGCCATCACGAGATTCCGCAGCGCGAGCCCGCCCAGCGTCACGCCGCCGCAGCCGCGGCGATCGCCGAAGAGGTCGCGAAGAGGTGCCGGGTCCCCGGGATCTCCTTCGCCGTCGCCGGAAGCACCGGCATCCACCACGTCGGGGCGGTGGGCCACGCAGACCTGGCCGAACGACGCCCGGCCAGCCCGGAGGACCAGTACCCCTGGTTCTCCATGACCAAGATCGCCACCGCCACCACCGCGATGCGGCTGCACGCAGACGGCGCGCTCGACCTCGACGCGCCGATCGGCACGTACCTGCCGGCGTACCGAGCACACGCCAGGCACGGGCATCCCACCATGCGGCAGCTGCTCACCCACACCGCCGGTCTCGCCAATCCGATGCCGATCCGGTGGGTTCGGCCCGAGCATGCACCCGCGGACCCCACCCAGCTCGAGCACATCGTCCGCAGACACGGCACGCCCAGGAGAAACGTGGGCGGACGCCCGGCCTACTCCAACATCGGCTACCTGCTCGCCGGCCAGGTCATCGAGGCCGTCACCGGTCAGACGGTGGAGGACGCGGTCAGAGACGCCGTGCTCGAACCGATGACCATGACGGCCACGGGCTACCGCTACCGCGAACAGGCTCCCCGCGCCACCGGGTACGTCCGGCTTCCCGCCGCCATGGTGCCCGCGCTGCGCGCCATGCTTCCCGGAGGGGTCGTGGGTCCGCGCGTCGCGGGGCGCACCAGTCTGAAGCCGTTCCTCGTCAACGGCGCGGCGTACGGCGGCCTGATCGGCACCGTGGCCGACGCCGCGAGATTCGCCGCCACCCATGCCGCCGGCGCCTCCGATCCGCACCCCCTCCTCGACCAGTCTCACGTCGAGGCGATGCGCACCATCGCTCATCGCGGGAAGCGGTTCGACCACGGCATCGGCTGGTTCCGAAAGCCCACCGACGCCCATCGTTCGCCGGCATTCGTCGAGCACTACGGAACCGGCGGGGGCTTCTGGAACGCGATGCGCATCTACCCCGAGGACGGGCTGGCCATGGTCGCCATGGCGAACACCACCGCCCGGTGGGACGTGGACCACCTGTTCACCGGACTGAAGGAACTGACATGGGCCTGACACCCGCGATCGACGTCGAGCGAGCGCGACGCGACACCCCCGGCACCACCCGCGTCGCCCACCTCAACAACGCCGGGGCCGCCCTGGCGCCCACTCAGGTCACCGACGCCGTGATCGGCCACCTCCGCCGCGAGGAGTCGATGGGCGGTTACGAAGCGGCCGCGGCTGCGGCGACGCAGGTCGACAACACCTACGCCGCCATCTCCCGCCTCCTGGGCGCGAACCCCGATGAGATCGCCGTCGTGGAGAACGCCACCCGGGCATGGGACATGGCGTTCTACGGGCTCAAGTTCCGCCCCGGGGATCGGATCCTGACCTCGCGGGCGGAGTACGCCAGCAATGTCATCGCGTTCCTCCAGGTCGCCCGGAAGACCGGCGCCACCATCGAGGTCATCGACGACGACGACTCCGGGCAGGTCTCGGTGGCGGACCTGCGGCGCCGGCTCGAAGGTGGAGCAGGCCCGGTGAAGCTGGTGGCCATCACCCACGTGCCGACCCAGGGAGGGCTGGTCAACCCGGCCGAGGAGATCGGCGCAGTCACCCGCGAAGCCGATGTCGTCTACCTGCTCGACGCCTGCCAGTCCGTGGGCCAGCTGCGAGTCGACGTCGACACCATCGGCTGCGACCTGCTCTCGGCGACCGGCCGCAAGTACCTCCGCGGCCCCCGGGGCACCGGGTTCCTGTACGTACGCCGCGGCGTCATCGACCAGATCGAGCCCCCCTTCCTAGACCTGCACGCTGCCACCTGGACCGCGCCCGATCAGTACGAGATCCGTCACGACGCGCGCCGCTTCGAGAACTGGGAGACCAACTACGCGGCCAAGATCGGCCTCGGGGTCGCCGTCGAGTACGCACTCTCCTGGGGGATCGAGGCCATCGAGTCGCGGGTCATGGAGCTCGCCGAACACCTGCGCACCCGGTTGCGGGGTCTCGGGGGCGTGCAGGTCCACGACCAGGGCGAACGCCGCTGCGGCCTGGTCAGCTTCACCGTCGACGGCGTCCCCGCCCAACAGGTGCACCGGCAGCTGTCGCAAGCGAGCGTCAACGTCAGCGTGTCCCTGATCGACTACGCGCGCCTCGACCTTCCGGCCCGAGGTCTGCCCGACCTCGTAAGGGCCTCTGTGCATTACTACAACACCCATGACGAGCTGGACCGACTGGTCGAGTCACTGCCGAGCGCGGTCCCGAGATGATCGTCATCATCCCCCTCGCCCTGGCGCTCGCCAGACGCCTCGGTGGGGGAGCGACGCGCCGCCCTCGGTTCCAACGTCTCGACTGAGTCCCCGGCACGAGCACGGAGCGCGTCAGGCCTGCCCGCGCACCTCTCGTGCGGCCAGCCAGGTCTCGAAGCGTCCGTGGGGCGTGGCCAGGAAGCGGCGCACCCCGGCCTCCAGCCGCGCGATCTCGTCGCGGAGCCCGAACATCTGGAAGTCGGCCAGGCGCTCGGGCGAGCACTGGTGCATCGAGTCATCGGTCTGGTCGACCGACGCTCCGCACTCGAAACAGGGCATGAACCGGGATCCGAACATGACGTGCCACCTCGTTCCTATGGCCGGATTCTTCCCATTTTCACCCGAGTTGAACCCGCCTGCTCCACCGTTGCCGCAGGGTGGACGCGGGTCTAGCGTTCGACGGGGTGGGCCGGTGCCGGAGCGGAGGCTCGAATGGCAGGCAATGCAGAACTAGCACGCAGGTTGCACGAGGCGTGGAACGAGCGCGCATTTGACGAGATGGCCGAGGCGACAGCGGCCGACTCGACGATCACCGTCATTGGCTCGGGCGCCACGTTCGAGGGCAAAGAGGGAGGACGCGCCTACAACGAGATGTGGGCGGACGGCTTCCCGGACGGCAAGGTGACGGTGGACCGGGTGATCGACGGTGGCGACTACGTAGTGGTCGAGTTCACCGGCACAGGAACGCACACGGGGACCCTGAAGACGAGCATGGGTGACATCCCGGCGACGGGTCGATCGATGACCCTGCAGCTCTGTGACGTCATGGAGTTCAAGGACGGCAAGGTCCAGAGTCAGAAGACGTACTTCGACACCGGATCGATGATGGCTCAGCTCGGGCTCATGCCCGAGCAGACGGCATCGCAGCAGAAGTAGCAGCGACGAGAGCGGCTTCGGCCCACCTGCGGAGGTCGCGTCCTGGGGCCAGGACGCGACCTCTTGTCCTGCGACTACACCTTCAGCTTGTTGACCGTCCGGTTGACGCGCTCGCCGTCCTTCTCCAGGAACACGATCTCGCCGAACTCCAGGCGATCCCATCCGTCCTCGTCGTCGGTCAGCGGCTCGGAGGCGAAGATCGTGGCCGTCGCGTCCTCCTCGCCGCACACCTCGAAGTCGTACGACGTCTCGTCGTGCTGGAAGTTGCGACCCATCAGCAGGTACATCGGCTCCAGCAGCATGGACAGCACGAAGTCGTCGGTGCCCGGGCCCGACTTGCGCAGCTCTCTCCAGTCGCCCTCAGGATCGGTCTCGGCCTGGAAGCCGACGCCGGAGTTCACCCCGATGATCCGATCGGGGGAGACCAGCGCCATCTTCAGCTTGGCCAGGGCGCGGAGGTCGAGGTCCTTCATCGCCTTCGAGATGAGCTGCACCATCTTCTCGACGGCGCGTTGCACGTCCTCGTCGCTGTCGCTCTCGAGGAGGGAGAGCAGCAGCACGTAGAGGAACTCGGTGTCCGTCGTACCCACCATCTGCTTCAGGTACTCGTCCTTGCAGTGCTGCAACAGCTCGCGCTGCAGCAGCATCCAGCCCGGCAGATCGCCGTTCTGCGCGACGATCCAAGGAGTCCCTTTGAAGGAGATCGGGTGACAGTTCTCGTCGGCGAGGACCACCTGCGCGTTGTAGGCCGCCGCCCGCACGTGCGCGAGCATCGTGCTGGCCTGGAGGCTCGGGATGATGTGCTCGGCGTTGTCGTCGTAGAACGCAGCCATGGGCCGGCGGTAGATGAACGGCTGGTCCGGCTTGAGCAGGTGCTCGCCCCACGCTCCGAAGCCCCAGCCCGCCAGCTGCAGCTCCGGGTGTCGCTCCGGGTCGAGCGACTGGTTGATCAGACTGTTCTCCGGAGTGAGCAGCAAGCTCTCCAGAGGTATCTCAGGTCCGATGTAGGCGAGCACTCGGCACATGGGTGTTCCTCACTGCTGGGTGGATCAGGGCGCGATCCGTCGGCGTGAGTGGGCTGTGCCCTGCGAGAGGGAAATCAATCGGGTCACCAGACTTGCGGGACGAACGTCTGCTCATGCGCCGGCGACCGGACATAGGGGAAATGCCGCATCTCCGGGAGCTCCACCACCGCCGGGGCGACATCGACGTAGTCGAAGTTCGAGAGCAGGTGGCTGATGCAGTTGAGGCGGGCAGCTCGCTTGTCGTCGGACGGTACGACGTACCAGGGCGCATGCTTGGCGTCGGTGTACTCGAAGGTCGTGTCCTTGGCCATCGAGTACTTCACGTAGAGCTCGTGCTCGGCGAGGTCCATGTCGGAGAGCTTCCACCGCTTGAGGGGCTCAGCGTTGCGGGCCTCGAACCGACGGCGCTGCTCCTCGAAGCTGACCGAGAACCAGTACTTCAGCAGCACGATCCCGGACCGCACGAGCATGCGCTCGAACTCCGGACAGGTGCGCAGGAACTCCTGGTGCTCGGCCTCGGTGCAGAACCCCATCACCCACTCGACGTTCGACCGGTTGTACCAGCTGCGGTCGAACAGGACCATCTCACCCGCGGCCGGCAGATGTGCGACGTAGCGCTGGAAGTACCACTGAGTCCTCTCACGCTCGGACGGTTTCGGCAACGCGACGACGCGGACGATACGAGGACTGGTGCGCTCGGTGATCCTCTTGATCACACCGCCTTTGCCCGCCGAGCCGCGCCCCTCGAAGATCACCAGCACCTTCAGGCCTTGCGACTGGATCCAGTACTGCAGCAGCACCAGCTGTTCCTGCAGCCGCTCCATCTCTGCTTCGTAGGGTCGGGCCTTGAGCAGGCCCTTGCTGTTGTACCGGTCGTCTTGCGACACGTCCCGGGAAGCAGCGTCGTCGGCGCCGGCTGACGGCGAGGGGTACGTGGTCATGGAGGTTCCCTTCGACCCCTGCATCCTCCGCCCGAGCTCTGCCCGGCAGCAAGAGCCTGCTGTGGGGCACTGAGACCCGACTAAGGTCGATCACGTGCACGAACACAGGCGATTCGACGACGAGGCAGCAACCTGGGATGAAGACCCCGAGCACGAGCGTCGGCAGGTGGCGGTGGCCAGGGCGATCAGGGAGGTCGGCGACCTCAGTCCCCGCATGCGCGCCGTCGACGTCGGTGGGGGCACGGGTCGGCTCAGCATTCTGCTCGCCGACCAGGTCGCTTCCGTCGTCGTGACCGACCCCTCCCAGGGCATGGTCACGGTCGCGCAGGAGCGGATCGAGGCGGCGGGGCTCGGTGACAGACTGCGCGCCGTACAGGCAGACCTGACGATCGACGAGCTCGATGGAGCCTACGACCTGGTGTGGAGCTCCATGGCCTTCCACCACGTGCAGGACCTGGACGCCCTGTTGCGGTCC
>DASSLA010000190.1:0-5572 GCA_035689885.1 Marmoricola sp.
TCGGCAAGATCCTCAAGCACTGAAACCGATCGAGATGACACGGACGAGCCGGGGCACCAGCTCGGGAACAGGAGTAACGATGCGACACATGCGAATGAAGGCGGTGCTGGCCGGGGTAGTCCTGGCCTTGACCGCCGCGTGCGGCGGCGACGCCGGCAGCGAGACCAGCGGCGGCGCCGAGGTCGAGGTCAAGGAGAACGCCGCCGAGAGCTTCCCCGAAGGCTCGAAGATGCGCGAGCTCGCCGAGGCCGGCGAGATCAACGTGGGCGTCAAGTACGACCAGCCCGGCCTGGGCTTCAAGGACGCCGCGTCCGACACCCCGACCGGGTTCGACATCGAGATGGCCAAGATCCTGGTCGCCTCGCTGGGCATCGAGCCCGACAAGGTCAACTGGGTCGAGACGATCTCCGACAACCGTGAGCCGTTCCTGGAACAGGGCAAGGTCGACCTCGTGCTCGCGTCGTACTCCATCACCGACGACCGCCGCAAGGTCGTCGGCCAGGCCGGTCCCTACATGATCACCGGCCAGCAGGTGCTGGTGGCGGCCGACAGCGACATCAAGGGGATCGAGGACCTCAAGGGCAAGGAGGTCTGCTCGGTGACCGGGTCGACGTCCCTCGAGAACGTCAACGCGGCCGGCGCCAAGGGTGTCGGGGCGGAGACCTACGGCGCCTGCGCCGAGGACGTGATGGACGGCACTGTCGAGGCGATGTCGACCGACGGCTCGATCCTGATGGGTCTCGCGGCGCAGAACGAGGGCGAGCTGAAGGTCGTCGGCGACGAGTTCTCCGAGGAGCGCATCGGCGTCGGCTACCCGAAGGAGAGCACGGAGATGTGCCAGTGGATCACCGACACGGTCCAGGAGGCGATGGACAACGGTGACTGGGCGAAGGCCTTCGAGGCCACGCTCGGCAAGTCCGGCTCGGAGACCCCCGAGCCGCCGCAGATGGACCCCTGCCAGGGCTGATCGCAACCGGTGGGGCGGTGCCGCGAGGCACCGCCCCACCGGACCCCGCTGACCCAGTTCCTCCCGACCGGCCAGAGAGGCGGTGACCGATGGGTGTCGTGCTCGACAACTTCGACCTCGTGGCGATCGCCTTCGCCCACACGATCCTGCTCTTCCTGATCTCGGGGGTGCTCTCGCTGATCTTCGGCACCTTCCTCGCCGCCTTCCGCGTCGGACCGATCGGCGTGCTGAGCAAGGCCGTCGCGGTCTACGTGACGCTGGTCCGCAACACCCCGCTGCTCGTGGTCTTCATGTTCTTCCGCATCGCCGGGCCCAAGATCGGGATCCAGTTCAACTTCGTGCAGGTCGTGTGGGGCGAGGTGCGGATGACCGCCTTCTTCACCGCGGCCGTCGTGGCGCTCACCCTCTACACCTCCACGTTCGTGTGCGAGGCGATCCGCTCCGGCGTCAACGCCGTACCGCTCGGCCAGGCCGAGGCGGCCCGCGCGATCGGACTCCCCTTCACCGGAGTGATGTCCCAGGTGGTGCTGCCCCAGGCCGTGCGGGCGACGGTGCCGCCGCTGGCCAGCGTGCAGATCGCCCTGTTGAAGAACACCACCGTCGCCGGTGCCTTCGGCGTGACCGAGGCCTTCTACCGGATGCGCGCCCTCACCAACGACTTCAGCTCCGAGAGGATCGGGATCTTCATCGCGTTCGCCGCGATCTTCGTCGTCCTCGTCGAGATCGTCTCGTTCGGAGCCCACCGACTCGAGCGACGCTGGCGGGTGGCCTGATGGCCGGCAGCGTCCTCTTCGATGCGCCGGGGCCGCGGACGGCCGCCCGGCACCGGATCTACGCAATCGTCGGCGCCCTGGTGATCGCCGGGCTGATCGCCCTCGCGATCTACCGCCTCTACGCCGAGGACCAGTTCGCCTACGACAAGTGGGAGGTGTTCATCACCCCCGCCTACGTCGAGGTCATCCTCATCGACGGCCTGCTCGAGACCGTCAAGATGGCGTTCTCCTCGATCATCCTGGCCGTCGGGGTCGGCGTCGTCTTCGGCACCGGCAAGCTCTCCGACCACGCCTGGGTGCGGTGGCCGTGCTGGGCCTTCGTGGAGTTCTTCCGCGCGGTGCCGGTGCTGCTGCTGATGGTGCTGGTGTTCTACTCCTACGGCGTCAGCCGGGGAGCGTCAGGGGCCTACTGGAGCGTGGTCATCGCCCTGACCGTCTACAACGGCGCGGTGCTGGCCGAGGTGTTCCGGGCCGGCATCAACGCCGTGCCGCACGGCCAGGCCGAGGCCGCCTACGCGCTGGGGCTGCGCAAGACCCAGGTGATGAGGATCATCCAGCTGCCGCAGGCGGTGAAGATCATGCTCCCGGCGATCATCAGCCAGTGCATCGTGGCGCTGAAGGACACCAGCCTCGGGTACGCCGTGACCGCTCCCGGACTGACCGCAGTCATCAAGCAGATCTACGTCGGCTTCGGCAACCACGTGCCCTCGGTGTTCGTGATCGCGGCCTTCTACATCACGCTGAACCTGATCCTGACCGCCATCGCGACCTGGGTGCAGAAGAAGTTCGTGGGCGAGAAGAAGGTGCTCGAGGTGCCGATGGTCGGTGAGGAAGCCCCCAAGGCCGGCGCCGCCGTCTGACGCTCAGCCCTTCGGGGTCACCCAGAGCCTGATCGTCCCCTCGATCACCACGGTGCCGTCGTCGCGTACTCCCCTGACCCGCACCGGGACGTCGCCCCCGGAATCAGGCAGGGTGTCGCCGGTCCACTGCTCCGGGTCGGTCTCGGCGATGCAGGTGATGTCAGTGGTCGCCTTGGCGGTGTAGCTGACTTCCATGCCCTTGGGGATCCAGCGCTTGTCGCTCGGGATCGACGCCTCGGCGAGCACGCCCATCGCGGCCTCCAGCCCGTTGCACAGCGCGATCGCGTGCACCGTGCCGATGTGGTTCTTCACCGCGCGCCGCTTGGGGATCACCACCTCGGCGTGGTTGGGCTCGATCACCGTGAACCGCGGCCGGATCGACCAGAAGTACGGCGCCACCTGGGAGAACGCGAAGCTGAACAGCCGGTCCCCCACGAGCGGGATCGCGTGGGCCTTGGCATGGAGGTCGAGGACGCGTGACATGGCCGCAGCGTAGGACCATCCGGGACTCGACAGCCCGTCGTTGTGGGCAGCCTCACGCCGGTGACGCGGCGCCGGCCCGCAGCACCCGCGGCACGTCGATGCTGCAGCCCACCACGGTGTCCACGTCGCCGCTGCCGTTGGACTCGTCGAACCACAGGCCCTCGGTGGCACCGAGCTTGGCCAGCACCCGCCGCGAGGCGACGTTGCGGTGGTCGGGGGCGGCGAACAGCTCTCGGGTCCCGTCGTACGCCGGGACGACGATGTCGCGCAGGAACACCCACAGCAGGCTGGTGCCGAGGCCGCGACCGGCGAAGGCCGGGTCCCCGATGGCGTAGTCGAACCCGACCGCGTCGGGACGGCCGCACAGCAACGCGAACTCGGGGTGGTCGGCGATCCGGTAGGCCTGGGAGAAGCCGACCGACCGGCCGTTGACCTCCCACACCCAGTAGCGGGTCCTGTCCTCCCCACGCACACCCGGCCCGTAGCAGGCGGCCACGCGCTCCGGGGTGTTGTGCTCGTCCCACCAGCGCGCGACGTGGGCCTCGTTGACCCAGCGGGTGACGACGGGAAAGTCGCCCTCGGTCATCGGGCGCACGGCGAACCGGTGCTCCTCGTCGACATGTAACCGCAGCGGGTCGCCGGAGAGGTCCACGGCCAGCACCGGTCCCATCACTCCGGCATCCGCGGCAGCCCGATCGGCCGCCTCGGCCCAGGACAGGTGCGCAGGAACGGACTCCCTGGCGAGCTCGAGCATCACGACCTCGATTCTGCCCACCGACCCCCAGTTGGCCCGTTATGTGCATGTGTGTCCGGATCTCATGCTTGGATGCGCCCCGTGACGAGAGCCGACCTGGAGTGTGCGTTCGCGGGCTACCGCGCGCGTGTCGACTCGATCGTGGCGCGGGGGGCGTGGGCGGAGTTCGCCGACGAGTTCACCGAGGACGCCGTCTACCGGCGACTGGGCTACGACGACTTCGTCGGGCGGGAGGCGATCCGCCGCTGGATCGTCTCGGCGATGACCACCTTCCCCGGCAACATGCTCGTGGGCTTCGACGTCGCCTGGAGCACCGTCAACGTCACGAAGCAGCAGGTCGTCTACGAGCTGCACAACGTGATGCGCGACCCGGGAGACGGCTCGCTGCACACGGCTGCGACGGTGCAGATGCTCTCGTGGGACCCGGCGCGGAGGCTGTGGTCGGAGGCCGCGGACCTGCACAACCCGAACGCCTACGCCGACATGGTCCGGGGCTGGTGCGCGCACGCCCTCGGCACCGGTGAGCTCGACGAGGGGGCGGCGGCCTACCTCGCCGGACTGGGTCGATAGGTCTGGGCTGAACCAGCCCTCAGGAGAAGTCGGGCGACTCCAGCTCCACGTCGAGCTCCTCCTTGACCACCCGGAACGCCACGGAGCTCGAGTGGCCCTTGCGGGCGAGCATCCCGACCAGGCGGCGCACCGCCTTGTCGCGGTCGAGGTTGCGCACCGAGCGCAGCTTGGCCCGCACCAGCATCCGGGCCGCCTCGACCTCGGCGTCGGGGTCGAGCTCGTCGAGGGCCTCGCTCGCGGTCTGGTCGTCGACGCCCTTGCGGCGCAGCTCCTGGGCGAGCGCACGCCGGGCCAGGCCCCGCCCGGACTGGCGCTGCTCGACCCAGTCGCGGGCGAAGGCGGCGTCGTCGACCAGCCCAACCTCCTCGAACCGGTCGAGGAGGCGGGTGGCCACGTCGGTCGGCACGTTGCGCGCGGCCAGCTTGTCGGCGAGCTCGGAGCGGGTCCGGGCCCGGCCGGTCAGCTGGTCGAGCAGGATCTTGCGCGCGACGGCCTCGTGGTCCGGCTCGGGGCCCAGATCACGCTCGGCGTCCGACTCAGAAGTCAATGCCATCCGGGTCGATGCCCGCGTCGGCCTTGAACTCAGCCGGCTCGTCGACGGACGGGCCGATGCCGAGCTTCTCGAGGATCTTCTTCTCGATCTCGTTGGCCAGGTCGGGGTTGTCGCGCAGGAAGGTGCGGGCGTTCTCCTTGCCCTGGCCGAGCTGGTCGCCCTCGTAGGTGTACCAGGCGCCGGCCTTGCGGACGAGGCCCGCCTCGACGCCCACGTCGATCAGGCCACCCTCGCGGCTGATGCCCTGGCCGTACATGATGTCGAACTCGGCCTGCTTGAACGGCGGCGCGACCTTGTTCTTGACGACCTTGACGCGGGTGCGGTTGCCGACCATCTCGGTGCCGTCCTTGAGCGTCTCGATGCGACGGACGTCGAGGCGGACCGAGGAGTAGAACTTCAGCGCCCGGCCACCGGTGGTGGTCTCCGGGGAGCCGAACATCACGCCGATCTTCTCGCGCAGCTGGTTGATGAAGATCGCGGTGGTGCCGGCCGCGTTGAGCGCACCGGTCATCTTGCGCAGCGCCTGGCTCATCAGCCGGGCCTGCAGGCCCACGTGGCTGTCGCCCATCTCGCCCTCGATCTCGGCGCGGGGCACGAGCGCCGCCACCGAGT
>DASSLA010000191.1:0-2238 GCA_035689885.1 Marmoricola sp.
GCAGGTCGGTGACGGCAACCCGCCGGGCCTGGACCGTGAGGCACTCGCAGCCCGGCAGGGCGTCAAGCCCGTGCAGCAGGTAGCGCAGCGGCAAGTGGGGGTGCTGGGGCTATGAGCATGACCAGCGCAGCAGGCTCCTACCGACGCGACGACCACGCCGCGATGCGGGTGCCCGTGGTGATGCCGCTAGTCGAGGTCACCGTCGACAAGACGGGCCACCTGACCGTGTCGCTCGACCGCGAGCCCTACTCCGCAGACGGCGCCCTGCAGCGCGAGGACCTCCGACGGGTGCTCGACGACATCGCCGCCGACTTGGGCACACCCGTGCGGGTCGAAGTGCACGAGGCAGACGACTCGACGTTCACCGACATCGTGACCCCTGGCCGCCCCCGACTGCACGTCGTTGAGCCCGTTAAGCAGCCGCGTGTCACGGTCGGGGAGTTATCCGGGGAGGGGTTCCTCCCGAACGAGGACGTGGCCGTCGCGGTGGTGGTCGCGCACCAAACCGCGAGCACTGAGGGCACCACTCGACTCCGGTTGCCACCGGCCTTGCTCGAAGCCCACCCGGGACTCCTGGTGCTCATGGGCAGGGAGTCCGGGACCGTCATGGTCATTGGCGGTGCCGCGTGAACCCTCGTGGCCAGGGCGTCGACGACGAGCTGGTCAACCTCGGCCTCGGACTGATCGCAGCCGTCGGCGTCATCGCCGCGATCCTGCGACTGGCGGGAACCGTCGCAGCCTGGCTCTCAGGCACCGGGCAGCCGACCGAAGGATGGGAGGCAGGGTTCCGTCTACTCAGCCGACCAGGCGACCCGGGCGCCGCGCTCGGCTCCGACGGAATGGCCGCGTGGGTCTACTGGCTCGTCCTGGCCCTCATGATGGGCGGAGTCATCGCGGCCGCGCTCGTGCTGTGGCGACGCATCGGCACGATCAGACACAGGACAACCCACGACCCGCGCCGGCTCGCTGGAGTCGCTACCGGCCGCGACGTACGAACTGTGGCCTCGCAGAAGGCGCTGCTCGCACGCGGGCGCACCCTGAGGCCATCCCTCGACCAGCCCGAACCCTCGGATGTCGGCTATCTGCTCGGCCGCTCCCGGAGCCAGAGCGTGTGGGCGTCGGTCGAGGACTCGGTCCTGCTGCTCGGCCCACCGCGATCCGGCAAGGGCCTCCACATCGTCATCAACGCGATCCTGGACGCACCCGGCGCCGTGATCACCACCGCCACCCGACCCGACAACATCGCCGCCACCCTCACCTCACGGCAACGCCGAGGACCCGTCGCGGTCTTCGACCCCCAACGCCTCGCCGAAGGACTGCCCGCCGGGCTGCGCTGGTCCCCCGTACGCGGTTGCGAGGACCCGCTCACCGCGATGATCCGAGCCACCGGCCTCGCCTCGGCCACCGGCCTCTCCACCGGCGGGGTCGAGTCCGGAGGGTTCTGGGAGGGCAAGACACGCACCGCTCTCCAAGCCCTCCTCCATGCCGCCGCGCTCGACAACAGGACCCCGCGCGAGCTGTTCAACTGGACGCTCTCACCCTCCGCCGCCGCTGACGCCGTGGCGGTCTTGGCCAGCAACTCGAACGCGGCCCCCGGCTGGGCAGACTCGCTGGAGTCGATGATCCACGCCGACCCCCGCACCCGCGACTCCATCTGGATGGGCGTCTCCCTCGCCCTTTCGTGCCTGGCCGACCCCCGTGTCCTCGACGCCGTCTCGCCACCCCCCGGCGAGCACTTCGACCCCGTCGAGTTCCTCACCGGCAATGGCACCCTCTACCTGCTCGCCACCGGAGCCGGAGCCGGCGCCTCCTGGTCACTCGTCGCGGCGTTCATCGAGGACCTCGTGGAGACCGCCCGCCACCTCGCCGCCGCTTCACCGGGCGCCCGACTCGACCCACCACTGCTCCTGGCGCTCGACGAGATCGGGAACCTCTCCCCCTTGCCGTCCCTGCCGGTGCTTATGGCCGAAGGGGGCGGCACCGGTATCACCACCATGCCGGTGCTCCAGTCGCTCTCCCAGGCACGCGACAAGTGGGGAGACCACGCCGCCGGCGCGATCTGGGACGCGAGCATCGTCAAGGTCATCCTCGGCGGCGCCTCGTCGGCCCGGGACCTGCAAGACCTCTCAGCGCTGATCGGCGAACGCGACGAACGCACCGACACCATCTCCATCGGCGACTACGGCTCCCGATCCCTCCAACGCTCCACCCGCCGCGTCCCGGTCATGCCACCCGAGA
>DASSLA010000192.1:0-4219 GCA_035689885.1 Marmoricola sp.
CGCCCGGCTCAACGCCCGGGTGAAGGCGCTCGCCACGGACCAGTCCAGCGACATCGGGCGCCGGCTGACCCGCGACGGCGTCACCGTGGTCAAGGGCCGGGGCAGCCTGGCCGGTCCGGACCGGGTGGTCGCGCAGCTCGACGACGGCTCCGAGCAGATGCTGCGCGCCGACGCGGTGCTCATCGCGACCGGCGCCGCCCCGCGCACGCTGCCGTCGGCCCAGCCGGACGGCGAGCGAATCCTCACCTGGGAGCAGGTCTACGACCTCACCGAGGCACCGGAGAAGCTGATCGTGGTCGGGTCGGGCGTCACCGGAGCCGAGTTCGCCAGTGCCTACCTCGCGCTGGGCATCGAGGTCGTCCTGGTGTCCTCCCGCGACCGGGTGCTGCCCGGCGAGGACGCCGACGCCGCCAAGGTGCTGGAAGACGTGCTCACGCGGCGCGGGATGCAGGTGCTGTCGAAGTCGCGGATGGAGTCGGTGACCCGGGACGGCGACCAGGTGACCGTCACCCTCACCGACGGGCGCACCGTGACCGGCACGCACTGCCTGCTGGCCCTCGGCTCGGTGCCCAACACCAAGGACCTCGGGCTGCAGGAGGCCGGCGTCGCCCTCGACGACGGCGGGTTCGTCCGGGTGGACCGGGTCTCGCGCACCTCCGCCCGCGGGGTGTACGCCGCCGGCGACTGCACCGGCGTGCTGATGCTCGCCAGCGTCGCGGCGATGCAGGGGCGGATCGCCATGTGGCACTTCCTCGGTGACGCGGTCACGCCGCTCGACCTCAAGGAGGTCTCGTCCAACGTCTTCACCGCGCCCGAGATCGCCACCGTCGGCTGGAGCCAGCAGGCGGTCGACAACGGCGAGATCGACGCCAACACCGTCCGGCTCGGCCTGGCCGGCAACCCGCGCGCCAAGATGCAGGGCGTCCGCGACGGCTTCGTGAAGCTGTTCTGCCGACCCGGCACCGGCATCGTCATCGGTGGCGTGGTGGTCGGCCCGCGAGCCAGCGAGCTCGTCCACCCGATCTCGCTGGCGGTCGCCGAGTCGCTCACCGTCGACCAGGTGGCCCACGCGTTCACGGTCTACCCGTCGATGAGCGGCTCGATCGCCGAGGCCGCCCGGAGGCTGCACCGGCGCCCGGGAAAATGACAGCAATGTAATCAGTCGCGCATTTGCCAGCCATTTCGAGAAACTGGACAAATCGCATTTCCGCGACGAGATACTGATCCCAGTTCATTCCTTTCCCACTGGTCACTGGGGTCCCACATGTCTCGTTCCCTGCGCCGCGCAGCACGGCTCCCGATCCTGCTCGGCACGGTCGTCGCGTGCGCGCTCGCGGGCGCCGGGCTCGGCTTCCCGGCCCAGGCGTCCCGCACCGTCGCGGAGTCCTACCCGGTGCCGGCCGACGGGGTCTTCCGCCTCAGTGGCCACGGCTACGGGCACGGCCACGGGATGTCGCAGTACGGTGCCCTGGGCGCTGCCCGCCAGGGCCTGACCTACCGACAGATCCTGAGCTTCTACTACCCGGGCACGACGCTGGGCTCGGGCGCCGGCGCCATCCGGGTGCTGATCACCGCCGACACCGACAACGACGTGCGCGTGCAGCCCGCCACCGGACTGCGGGTGCGCGAGGTCTCCAGCGGTCGCTCCTGGGCACTGCCGACCTCCAGCGCGACCACGGTGTGGCGGCTGCGCACGGTGAGCGGCCGGACGGTGCTCGACCATCACAACGGCGCCTGGCGCACCTACCTCCCGGGCGGTCGCGCGCTGTCCGGGGCCGCCGAGTTCCACCGCACCGGATCGCTCACCCTGCGCGTCGCCGGCACCACCCGCGTCTACCGCGGTGCGATGCGGCTGGCGAGCAACGACACCGTCAATGTGCTCGGCATCGACGACTACATCAGGGGCGTCGTACCCCGCGAGATGCCTGCCCTGTGGCACACGCAGGCGGTGCGAGCCCAGGCGGTCGCCGCCCGGACCTACGCGGCGTGGGAGCGAGCGGCCCACCCGACCCGGCACTACCAGACCTGCGACACCACCTCCTGCCAGGTGTACGGCGGGGTGGCCGCCGAGCACTCCGCGAGCAACGCAGCGGTCGACGCCACCGCCGGGCAGGTGCTGCTCTACGGCGGCAAGCCCGCGTTCACCCAGTTCGCCTCCAGCAGCGGCGGTTGGACCTCGGCCGGCAGCATGCCCTACCTGGTCGCCAAGGCGGACCGGTACGACGGGCACTCCGGCAACCCCGTGCACTCCTGGACGGCCAGCGTGACCCGGTCGGCGATCCAGAAGGCGTGGCCCGCGCTGGGCACGCTGAACCGGATCCGGATCACCCAGCGCGACGGCAACGGCGAGTGGTACGGCCGGGTCGAGAAGATGGTGCTGGACGGCACGCGCAGCGACGTCACGATCAGCGGGTCCACCTTCCGCTCCCGGTTCGGCCTGCGCTCGCAGTGGTTCCGACCCGCCGGCGGCACGACCACGGCCAGCAAGGCAGAGACCACCGTGAGCAGCACGACGCTCAGCCCGATCACCAGGCGGTGGCGCAAGATCGGCGGCTACCAGTCAGTGGTCCGTGGACCGAGCAGCCGCGAGTACCGCGTCGGCGCCGGCCGGGCCCGGAACTACGTGCGGGGCAGGATCTACCACAAGGCCGGGGTGGGCGCCCGCGAGCTGCACGGCAAGGTGCTCGAGGTCTACCTGCGTCGCGGCGCGACCTCGCGCCTCGGCTTCCCCGAGACCCGTCCCCGCAAGTTCCGGCGCGGTGTCTACGCGAACTTCGAGAAGGGCACCATCAAGGTCTTCCGCTCCGGCAGGGTGCGCGTCACCTACTCCCGGTGAGGATCACTCCAGCACGAGCACGAGGTCGCCACCCTCGACCTGCTGGGTGCCGTTGAAGGCGAGGCGCTCGACCGTGCCGGCCTTCGGCGCGGTGATCGATGCCTCCATCTTCATCGCCTCGATCGTCGCCACCACCGTCCCGGCGCTGACCTCGGCACCCTCCTCGACCTGCAGGGTGACCACGCCGTCGAACGGCGCTGCGACTTGGTTGTCGTCGCTGGTGTCGGCGCGCTCGCGGGCGGCGACGTCGGACTCCACCGACTCGTCGCGGACGTTGATCGGGCGGAGCTGGCCGTTGATGGTGCACATCACGGTGCGGTAGCCGCGGTCGTCGGGTTCGCTGATCGACTGCAGCCCGAGGATGAGCCGCTTGCCCTCCTCGATGTCGACGACGTGCTCCTCGCCGGGCTGCAGCCCGTAGAGGTAGTCGGTGGTCTCGAGCACGGAGAGGTCGCCGTAGGTGGCGACGGCGTCGTCGTAGGCCCCGGTCGGCCCGGGGAAGAGCAGCTCGCTGAGCGTGTGCCGCCTGTTGCCACCTCCCAGCGCCTCGGTCTGCTGCTGGGTGAGGTCGGCGGCCGGCTCCTTCCAAGTCCTTCCCTCGAGGGCCTTGCTGCGGAACGGTTCGGGCCAGCCACCGGGAGGGTCGCCCAGCTCGCCGGAGAGGAAGCCCACCACCGAGTCGGGGATGTCGAACTTCCCGGGATTCTCCTCGAACTCGGCCGGGTCGGCGCCGACCGCCACCAGGTGCAGGGCGAGGTCGCCGACAACCTTGGAGGAGGGCGTCACCTTGACGATGTTGCCGAGCAGGTCGTTGGCCGCGGCGTAGGTGTCCTCGATCTGCTCGAACTTCTCGCCCAGGCCCAGCGCGATCGCCTGCTGGCGCAGGTTGGAGAGCTGGCCGCCGGGGATCTCGTGGGTGTAGACCCGGCCGGTCGGTGAGGCCAGGCCGGACTCGAACGGCGCGTAGACGCGGCGGGTTGCCTCCCAGTAGGGCTCCAGCGCGCAGACCGCGGCGAGGTCGAGGCCGGTCTCGCGCTCGGAGTGGTCGGTGGCCGCGACGAGTGCGGAGAGCGCCGGCTGGGACGTGGTGCCGGCCATGCTCGCCGAGGCCGCGTCGACGGCGTCCACGCCGGCGTCGATCGCGGCCAGCAGGGTGCCCAGCTGCCCGCCGGGGGTGTCGTGGGTGTGCAGGTGCACCGGGAGGTCGAACCGGTCGCGCAGGGCGGTGACCAGGGTGCGGGCCGCGGGGGCGCGCAGCAGGCCGGCCATGTCCTTGATCGCCAGCACGTGGGCACCGGCGTCGACGATCCGCTCGGCCAGGCCGAGGTAGTAGTCGAGGGTGTAGAGCCGCTCGCCGGGGTCGCTGAGGTCGCCGGTGTAGCA
>DASSLA010000193.1:0-9625 GCA_035689885.1 Marmoricola sp.
CACCTGTCATGAGCACCGGCGTACTCGTGCTGATCCTGGCCGTCGTGGCTGCCCTGGGCTTCGGGACCTACCGGGCCGCGACCGACGGCCGGTTCCGCGGCACCCACCGCGTCCGTGGCGTCGACGAGGTCGACGAGCCGCAGGTGACCGAGGACGAACAGTCCCCGCCCTCGGTACTCGACGGCACCCCGTGGGCGGCCGAGCTGGGGGAGCGGGCCACGCTGCTGCAGTTCTCCTCGGCGTTCTGCGCCCCCTGCCGGGCGACCCGGCGGATCCTGCACGAGGTGGCCGAGGCCGACAACGGCGTACGCCACCTCGAGGTCGACGCCGAGCACCACCTCGACCTGGTCCGTCGCCTCGGCATCCAGCGCACGCCGACCACGCTGGTCCTCGACTCCGACGGGCTCGAGGTCACCCGGGCGGCGGGGGCGCCGACCAAGGCGCAGGTGCGCGGCGTGCTCGACGCCCTGGCAGCTCGCTGACCTGCGAGAGCGCTCCCGGTCACCTGCCCAGGAAGCGGGCCATCTCCTCGCGGTCGGCCTCCACCATCAGCCGCGCCAGGTCGAGCGCGTGGGTCCGGGCCTTCCAGCCCAGCCGGCGCTCGGCCTTGCTCGCGTCGCCGATCAGTGCGTCCACCTCGGCGGGCCGGGTGAAGCTCTCGTCGAACTTCACGTGGTCGGTCCAGTTCAGGCCGACCTGCCCGAACGCCGCGGCGCAGAACTCGCGCACGGTGTGACCCTCGCCGGTGGCGAGCACGTAGTCCTCGGGGGTGTCCTGCTGCAGCATCCGCCACATGCCCTCGACGTACTCCGGCGCGTAGCCCCAGTCGCGGATTGCGTCGAGGTTGCCGAGCGTCACGTGCGTCTCGACACCGGCCTCGATCGCGGCGACGGCCTTGGTGATCTTGCGGGTCACGAAGTTCTCCCCGCGGCGGGGCGACTCGTGGTTGAACAGGATCCCGGAGACCGCGAACAGCCCGTAGGCCTCGCGGTAGTTGACCGTCACCCAGTGGGCCTGCAGCTTCGAGGAGCCGTACGGCGAGCGGGGGTGGAACTTCGAGCCCTCGTCCTGCGGTGGCGGCGTCGAGCCGAACATCTCCGAGGTGGACGCCTGGTAGAAGCGACAGTCCAGCCCCGCCGCCCGGATCGCCTCGAGCAGGCGCAGCGTGCCGATTGCGTTGGTGGAGGCGGTGTAGTCGGGCATCTCGAAGGACACCTTGACGTGGCTCATCGCGCCCAGGTTGTAGACCTCGTCGGGCCGGATGCTGCGCACCAGGTTGACCAGGCTGACGCCGTCGGTGAGGTCGCCGTAGTGCAGCTGCAGCCGCTCGTGGTGGTGCAAGTGGTCGATGCGGGTGCGCGTGAGCATCGAGGACCGCCGGACCAGGCCGTGGACGTCGTAGCCCTTCTCGAGCAGCAGCTCGGCGAGGTAGGAGCCGTCCTGGCCGGTGATTCCGGTGACGAACGCTGTCTTCACCCGAAGGACTCTAGTCGAGAGCCGCTGTCCGGATCGTGGATGCTCAGATCACATGGTGAGATTCGGTTTAGGTGGTCCCCCGGGCGCTCCCTACTCTCTTCCCATGACCTCGACCATGTTGACGAAGCGACGCGCAGTCGACCACTGCCGCGTGCGCTCGTCGCTGTGTCGAATGTCCTGACCGGGCCGGCATTCATCACCTAAGTTCACTGAGTTAGTGGACTACGCTGTCAGGCCCTGCCGCTCCTCGAGCGGTGCCGCGGCTCGTCGTACGGGCCGACCGTCCAGGACATTCAGGAGAGGCATGAGCGAGCAGAAGCTCACCGAGATCGACCCCCGTGGCCCCCAGCTCAACGCCGCGCTCACCAGCGTCGTGCTGGCCGCCACGCTGGTGCTCGCCCCGCACCCCGCGGGGGTGGCGCTGCTCGCCGTGCAGGCGGCGCTGTTCGGCACCGCGGTGCTGCTCGGTGTGCAGCGCACGCCGGCAGCGTGGCTGTTCCGGACCGTGGTCCGGCCCCGGCTCGCCCCGCCGGCCCACCTCGAGGACGCACGTCCACCCCGGTTCGCCCAGGGGGTGGGGCTCGTGTTCGCGGTGGTGGGGCTCGTCGGCTACCTCTCCGGTGCGGTGGTCCTCGGCGCCGTCGCCACGGGGTTCGCGCTCGTCGCGGCCCTGCTCAACGCGGTCTTCGGCTTCTGCCTGGGCTGCGAGATGTACCTGCTCATCCGCCGGTTCGGGCCGGCTCGCAAGACCGCCGGAAGCCCCCGGCACGACACCGTCCACGCGCAAGTCTGAGACACAAGGAAGTAGAGGCAACACCTATGAGCCGCGAGAACGCACTCGTCACCGCCGACTGGGTCGAGGAGCACCTTGACGACCCGAGCATCGTGCTCGTGGAGGTCGACGAGGACACCACGTCGTACGACAAGGGCCACATCCGTGGCGCGATCAAGCTCGACTGGACCACCGACCTGCAGGACCAGGTGCGTCGTGACTTCGTCAACAAGGAGCAGTTCGAGGCGCTGCTGTCCGACCGCGGGGTCAGCAACGACCACACCGTGGTGCTGTACGGCGGCAACAACAACTGGTTCGCCGCGTACGCCTACTGGTACTTCAAGCTCTACGGCCACCAGGACGTCAAGCTGCTCGACGGCGGTCGCAAGAAGTGGGAGCTCGACAGCCGCCAGTTGACCGACGATGTGCCCACCCGCGAGAAGACGTCGTACACCGCGACGGAGCAGGACAAGTCCATCCGCGCCTTCCGCGACGAGGTCGTCGCCGCGATCGGCACGCAGAACCTCGTCGACGTCCGCAGCCCCGACGAGTACGCCGGCCGGCTGCTCGCCCCGGCTCACCTCCCGCAGGAGCAGGCCCAGCGCGCCGGCCACATCCCGACCGCGGCCAGCGTGCCGTGGAGCAAGGCGGCCAACGACGACGGCACCTTCAGGTCCGACGACGAGCTGCGCACGATCTACAGCGACGCCGGCGTCGACTGGGACAAGGACACCATCGCCTACTGCCGCATCGGTGAGCGCTCCTCGCACACGTGGTTCGTGCTCAAGGAGCTGCTCGGCCAGCAGAACGTGAAGAACTACGACGGCTCGTGGACCGAGTACGGCTCCCTCGTCGGCGTTCCCGTGGCCCTCGGTGACGAGCCTGGCCAGGCAGAAGGGCAGGGCGCCTGATGTGCGGAGCCACTGAAGGCGGCCTGTCGCTCGACGGCGTGGACGTCAAGAAGGAAGCCATCATCCAGGGGCAGGTGCTGCGCAGCGGCGAGCCCGTGGGCAACGCCTACGTCCGGCTGCTCGACCGCACCGGCGAGTTCACCGCAGAGGTCCCGACCTCCGCCACGGGACATTTCCGGTTCTTTGCCGGGCCTGGCGACTGGACACTGCGTACGCTGGCACCGAAGGCCGAGCCGGTGGACACCACGGTCACCGCCGCCACCGGAGCGGTCCAGGAAGTAGCGGTCTCGGTCGCGAGCTGACGCTGACGAAACCTGCCTTGTCGCCGACCCCCTCCTCACCCCAACGGGAGGGGGTCGGTCTGTGTCTGTGGGGTGCGGCTCCGTGCTGGTGTGACTCCGCCGGTGAGGGGCCGCCACTGCTTGGGTAGGCTCGAACCCTGTGTCTGGGAATGATCCGACTCCCACACCGCCCGAGGTGCCCGAGGAGTTCGCCGCTGCCTACCGGGCCGCCTACGAGCGGGCCCTGGCGCAGCAGTCTGCTCAGACGCACCGCAAGGTCGAGGACGACTACGACCCCGATGACGCTGATGAGACTGACGACACCGACGAGCTCGGCGCCGTCGAGCGCGAGCCCGACCTGCCCCGGCGCGGGGGCAGGCTGTTCGTCGGCAAGCACCGTGGCGAGCCCGACGTGCAGAACGAGGTCCGCGCCGAGGCCGCGGCGCGGCGCAGCTGGCTGGAGGAGGCGCGTGGCTCGCAGTGGTTCGTGCCCGCGCTGCTGGTGCTGCTCGCCGTACTCCTGATCCTCGGCGCCTACGCCCTCGGCCGCGTCTTCGCGGACAGCGTCGAGACGCCGGAGGACTCCTCGAGCGCGCGCAGCACTGGCTCGGAGCAGACCAGCCGGGGTGCCGAGCGCGCTGCCGGGTCGAGCGGTCAGGGGACCGCGAAGTCGAAGCCGTGGCACGGCCCGGTCGCCGAGGTCGACGAGGTGAAGGCCAAGGCCGGCTGTACGGCGAAGTCCGGCGTGGACGCCAGCGGTAAGAAGGTCGACTACAAGTCGAAGAACATGACCGACGGCGACAAGGCCACGACCTGGCGCTGCGGCGGCACCGCTACCGGCGAGACCATCAACCTGAAGCTGCCCCAGGGCACCCAGGTCGCCGAGGTCGGGTTGGTCCCCGGCTACGCGAAGACCGACCCCGCCGACGGCTCCGACCGCTACCGGCAGAACAACCGGATCACCAAGGTGCGCTGGACGATCGGCGACACCGAGGTCGTCCAGGAGATGAGCGGCTCGGCTTCCGACCGCAGCATGCGCACCCTCCGGGTGCCCCGCACCCCGGCCGACCGGATCGAGCTCGAGATCCTCGAGGTGACCAAGGGCCCCCGCAACACCACCGCGATCAGCGAGATCAGGGTCGCCGCGGCCGGCTGAGGCAGCCGCGGAAGCAGCCCTCAGGTGGGCGTCTCCAGCACCACCGTCACCGGCCCGTCGTTCACCAGAGCCACCTGCATGTCCGCCCCGAAGACCCCCGAGGAGACCCGCGTCCCGAGGGCCTCCAGACCCGCCCGGACCTGCGCGACGATCGGCTCTGCGACGGGAGGCGGAGCAGCGGCCTGCCACGTCGGCCGGCGACCCTTGCGCGCGTCGCCGTACAGGGTGAACTGGCTGACCAGCAGCACCGGCGCCTCGAGGTCGGCCACCGACTTCTCCTCGCGCATGATGCGCAGGTCGCGGATCTTGCGCACCATCCAGGCGACCTGGTCGGGGCCGTCGTCGTGGGTGATGCCGAGCAGGACCACCAGTCCTGGGGACTCGATCCGGCCGACGACGTCGCCGTCGACGGTGACCGAGGCCTCGGTGACTCGCTGGAGGACGGCGCGCATGCGCGACATTGTGCCGGGGCGGGACGGCCGCCGGAGGGGGTGCCCGCCCCTACGATGGCCCGCATGGCGGGCGAGGTGAGCAGACGGCACCTCGGCGTCGACGCGGTGCGGGGGTTCGCACTGATCTCGATGTTCGTCGCGCACGCCGCGCCCTTCGACCCCGACGACCTGCTCCGGCTCAGCGACTTCCTCACCGCCGCGCTGTTCGCGACCCTGGTCGGGGTCGGCGCCGGGATGCGCGCCAGACCCGGCTGGGCCGGGTACGTCGCGGCGCTCATCCGCGGCGCCGTCCTCATCGGCGTCGGGCTCCTTCTCGAGGACGCGGGCTCGCAGGTCGTGGTGATCCTGGTGTTCCTCGGCCTGCTCACCTGGCTGATGGCGCTGCTGCGCCCGTTCCCGTCGTGGGCGCTGGCCGTCCTCGCCGTCGCGTTGTTCGCGGCGGTGCCGTGGCTGCGGGACAGCTGGCAGGACGAGTACGTCGAGGCGTTCGTCTCCGGCGACGACCTGGAGCAGCGGTTGCTGGAGCTCACTTTCGTCGGGCCGTACTACCGGCTCTCGACGCTGGCGATCTGGGCACTGATCGGGATGATCGCCGCGCGCACGTTCCTCCGTCGCCGCGGCAATCGGCTGGCCGCCCTCTGGCAGCTGGCGCTGGGGATGGCGGCGCTGGCGGCTGCCGCGGTGATGTACGTCGTGCTGCACGGCACCGAGGAGACCGCCGAGCTCGAGCCCTACACCGGCACCCAGACCGAGATCGTGTTCAACGCCCTGCTCGCCACCGGGGTGCTGCTGGTGCTGGCGTGGGTGGCCGACCGGCTGCCGCACCTCTTCGGCTGGATGGCCGACATGGGCCGGATGTCGCTGACCCTCTACACGCTGCAGATCATCTGGCTCGCCTACCTGGCGCGCGTGGTGCTGGACGGCCGCACCGACGACGGCTGGCTCACCCTCGCCTCACTCATCGGTGGATCGGTCGTCCTCGCCGTGGCCTGGAGCCGGATCCCGCCGTCCAGCCCGTTCGCCCGCGGTCCGATGGAGGCCGGCACAGACGCCCTGGTCCGCCTGGCGACGCGGGGGCGCTAGGTTTCCGGCCATGGGAGACCTGCTCGTCACGGTGGCGCCCACGGGCGCCGAGACCGACAAGGCTGACTGTCCACAGCTGCCCACCACGCTCGAGGAGCTGGTGGAGACCGCGAAACGGTGCGAGGCCGCCGGCGCCGCGATGGTGCACGTGCACATCCGCGACGACGAGCACCGCCCGACGCTCGAGCTCACCCGCCTGAAGGACACCGTCGCTGCCTTGCGCGAGGGGACCAACCTCGTCGTCCAGCTCTCCACCGGCGGCTCGGTGCACGACCCGCTCGAGGACCGGCTGCGCGTGCTCGACGCGCAACCCGACTCGTGCAGCCTGACCATGGGCACCACCAACTTCGGCAGCGACGTGTTCCTCAACCCGTGGCCGTTCGTGCAGGAGCTCTACCAGCTCAGCCAGGAGCGCCACGTGGTGCCCGAGTTCGAGCTGTTCGACCTCGGCCAGGTGGCGGCGCTGCACAAGCTGCTCGACAAGCACGGCCTGCCGTACGGCGGGAAGGTGCACGTGGACTTCGTCATGGGAGTGCCCGGCGGGATGCCCGGCACGGCAGACGCGCTCGTCGCCGGCGTACAGGCCCTGCCCGAGGCCACCACCAGCTGGTCGGCCACCGGCATCGGTCGGTCTACCCTCGCCGTCGCCCTGGCCGCGCTCTCCAAGGGCGGCCACCTGCGCGTGGGGATGGAGGACGTGCTCACCCTGGCCAAGGGGGTGCCCGTCGAGCACAACGAGCAGCTCGTGTCGCGCGCCGTCGAGCTGGGCAGGATCGCGCAGCGCACCCCGATGACGCCCGACGAGGCGAGGGCCCTGCTCGGACTCGCCTGAGCGGACGGCAGCAGTCCTACGCTGCTGTCGTGGATCCGCACCGCGCTGCGCGCGAAGGTGACCGCGACATGCTCGCCGAACGGATCTGGCGTGCGCACGAGCAGGGTCTGATCAACGCGACCGACCGCGACCTCCGGCTGCAGAACGTGCGCCACGCCCACTCGATGACCGAGATCGACCTGATGTCGCGCGACCTCGGGCAGCTCGAGGCGGCCGCGGCGCACCCCACCCTGCGGCAACGCCTCACCCGCACGCACACATCTCCTGCGACGGGACGTTGGGACGCCTTCGACCCGCAGGCCCGCACACGAACCCTGGGTGCGGGCAGGACCGCGCTGCTGGCGGTGCTCGGTGTCGTCCTGCTGATGGCGGGCTTCGGCGTCGCCGTCTTCTTCTTCATGCTGAGCGCGATCACAGGCGCGGTCGAGAACTCCCGGTCCAGCAACTCCTCCGAGGCGTTCGAGGGCACCAGTCGCGAGCTCGCGCCCGACGCGCAGATCGACTACGGCCTGACCGCGGCCGGCCTCTACGCCTTCATCCGCGCCTACGAGGAGAAGTTCGGCACCACCCTCGTCACCGACCTGGCGCTGTACGACGACTACGCGGTGGTGCGCATCCCGATCCCCGAGAGCGCCCTGCAACGCGGCTGGTTGTTGCGCAGGCACGGCTGGACCGCCTTCGGCCCCGAGCTCGACCGCTTCCCGGGCTCGAAGGACGTCGACCTGCGCCGCATCGACATCCCCCGGTTGCTCGACAACATCCGGCTGGCGCGGGAGACCCTCGGAGTGACCCAGCCCCTCGACACCTGGATGTTCATCCGCCGACTGCCCAGCTTCGCCGGCCCCGGACGCATCGACATCCACGTGAGCAACGCGCAGCGGCACGAGGCCTCTCTCGAGACCACCCTCGACGGTCGCGTGCTCAGTCGGGCCCCGTTCACCGGGTGAGCGGAGCTCAGTAGACGAGCGCCTGCGCGTCGTCGGCCAGCGCCTGCTCGGTGAACACCGCCGCTCCGGCGATGCGGGCGCCCTCGACCAGGTCGAGCTCGCCGATGCCCCGTCGGGCGGCGCACTGGCTGCACACCGTGAGCGTGCCGCCCCCGAGGACGATGTCGCGCAGCTCGGCGAGGGGAGTGGCCAGCTCGAGCTCGAACTGCTCCGCGCGCCCCGGTACGGCGAACCACGCGGCCTCACCGGTCAGCCACAGCGACACGTCCGCCCCGGCGGCAACCCCGGAGGCCGCGACGGTGAAGGCCTGGTTGCAGCGCTCGGGCGCCTCGGCTCCGGTCGTGCACTTGATGATCAGTGGTCGCATGGCTCGACCCTAGACTCTCGGCATGGAAGCCTTCTTCGTCGTGGTCGTCGCGGCGGCCATGCTCGGGGTGGGGGTCCTCGCCCTGCTGACGCTGCGCCGGCTGAAGCGGATGTCCGACCCCGACCCCCGTTCCAAGTCCTGAGGAGCACTGACCCGATGCCGTTCGAGATCCCCGACAACATCCACGAGAACTGTGCGCGGCTCGCGTGGCTGCTGGGCCGGTGGGCCGGCAACGGGCACGGTGAGTACGAGACGATCGAGAACTTCCAGTTCGGCCAGGAGCTGATCTTCCAGCAGGACGGCCGGCCGTTCATCCACTACATGAGCCGCGCCTGGCTGATCGACGAGCAGGGCAACACGATCCGGGAGGCGGCGCAGGAGACCGGGTTCATCCGGCCGCAGCCGGACGGGACCATCGAGATGCTGCTCGCGCACAACACCGGCTTCGTCGAGACCTGGATCGGCGAGATCCACCCGGAGCACCCGCGCTTCGAGGTGACCACCGACGCCGTCGTACGCACCGCGACCGCCAAGGAGTACTACGGCGGCAAGCGCCTCTACGGCTACGTCAACGGCGACCTGCTCTACGCCTACGACATGGCGGCGATGGGCAAGGAGCTCCAGCCGCACACGCACGCCCAGCTCAAGAGGCAATGAACGACTGGGCCGAGCGCCTCCGCGCCAGCGGCCACCGGCTCACCCCGCAGCGTGAGCTGGTGCTCGCCGCCGTGGACACCCTCGGCCACGCGACCCCCGACGAGGTCTACGCCGAGGTCCGTCGCCACTCGTCGTCGATCAACCTCTCCACCGTCTACCGCACCCTCGAGCTGCTCGACGAGCTCGGCCTGATCCGCCACGCCCACCTCACCGACCGCGCCCCGACGTACCACTCCGCCCAGGGCCACGAGCACGCCCACCTGGTCTGCCGCAGCTGCCGGAAGGTCATCAGTATCAGCCGCGACGACATCGAGCAGGCCTTGGGCCCGCTGGCCTCGGCGCACGAGTTCCAGCCGGACTACGGACACCTGACGGTGTTCGGGACGTGCGCTGAGTGTGCGGGGGAGGGCTGAGGTCTTTCCTCGGCGCGAGCCGGGCGCGGGGTCCGTGGTCGGTGTTTTCTGGGCTGCTCGGGTGCTCGGTCCGCTGGTCTCGCCATTTCAGGTACCAGTTCGCTTCGTGGGTCCCCGACCTCACGCTCAGCCTTGGGCGATGTCCCACGAACTGGTACCTGAAGTGGCGGAGTCTGCACGGCCACCTCACCGGGTGTCGCTCCCGGCTCGGCACTCCTTCTTTCGGTTGTTGGAGCGTTCGTTCAAACCCGGGCTTGAACGAACGCTCCAACAACGCG
>DASSLA010000194.1:0-21130 GCA_035689885.1 Marmoricola sp.
ACGAGCACGAAGACCACCAGGCTGACCGTCTCGACGAGCACCTGCGTGAGTGCCAGGTCCGGTGCGCCGTGCAGCAGGAACAGCATGGCGGTGCCGTAGCCGGTCACCCCGACCAACACCACGGCCTTGAGCCGGCGTCGCGACCGGGTGGTGAGCACGGCGGCGACGATGACGACGACGGCGACGACCAGCTGGCCCGGGTTGTCCCACCACACCGGGTCCGCGCCGCCGGGCGCGGCGGCGAGCAGGGCGCCGCCCGGGAGCAGTACGACGACCACGAGGATGACGCTCAGGTAGATCGCCACCGACCCGCGCTGGGTACGGGCGGTGACCTCGACCGCCACCCGGTCCAGGCGCCGGATCAGGCCGCGGTAGGCACGCTCCGCGCTCCACGCAGGGCTCATCGCGGCCTGCAGCTCGGCGAACGGCTCGCGGCGCCAGAACAGCAGGAGGCCCACGCCGACCGACACCACCGAGAGCCAGAGCGCGAGCCCGATGCCGTGCCAGAGCGCCAGGTGCTCCGGGTGGCCGCCGTCCGCGAACTGCTCGTAGTAGGGCGTGAACATCGTGGTCTCCGGCCCGCCGAGGAAACCGAGCAGCAGGGAGAGGCCGGCGAGCAGAGCAGGGGCGGCCACGAAGCCGACTCCCACGGGCAGCACCTCGGACTTCGGACCGCGACGCTTGGTCGCGAAGGTGCCCCAGAGGAAGCGCGCGGTGTAGGCGACGGTCAAGGCGGAGCCGAGCACCAGCCCCAGGAGCACGCTCCATCCGGCCACCTGGCCCAGGCCGGTGCCCTCGCCGTCGCGCGCGACGTCGATCATCGCGGCGTACACGCTCTCCTTGGCGACGAAGCCGGTGAGCGGTGGCAGGCCCGCCATCGACGCCCCGGCCACCGTCGCGACGACAGCGACCGCGGGGATCGCGCGCCCGACGCCGGAGAGGCGGCGCAGGTCGCGGGTGCCGGCCTGGTGGTCGACGATCCCGACCACGAGGAAGAGCGCGGCCTTGAACAGCGCGTGCGCCACGACCATGGCGAGACCGGCCAGCGCCGCCGCCTGGGTGCCGACGCTGACGACCAGGAGCAGGAACCCGAGCTGGCTGACCGTGCCGTAGGCGAGCAGCAGCTTGATGTCGAGCTGTCGCAGCGCCCGCCAGCCCCCGAGCAGCATGGTGAACAGGCCGAGGGTCATCAGCAGCCCGCGCCAACCGGGCACGTCGGCGAACGCCGGGGCGAGCAGCGCGACCAGGTAGACGCCGGCCTTCACCATCGCCGCTGCGTGCAGGTAGGCGCTGACCGGAGTGGGTGCGGCCATCGCCCCGGGCAGCCAGAAGTGGAAGGGGAAGAGCGCCGACTTGCTCAGGGCGCCCACGACCAGGAGTACGACGGCGACGGTGACAGCCGTGCCCGACGGCGGGTTCGCGATCAGCTCGGTGATGCGGAAGGTGTCGGCCTGCAGCCCGATGAGCAGGATCCCGACCAGCATCGCCAGGCCGCCGAACGTGGTCACGATCAGTGCCTGGATGCCGGCGGCGCGGCTCGTCCTGCTCGTCGGGTCGTGGCCGATCAGCAGGTAGGAGAAGACCGTGGTCAGCTCCCAGAAGACGTAGAGGACCAGCAGGTCGTCGGCAAGGACGAGCCCGAGCATCGCGCCGGCGAACGCGACGAACGTGCCGGCGAAGGAGGAGAGTCCGGGGTCACGGTCGGCGAAGTACCAGGTGCAGTAGGCCAGCACGAGCGCACCGACCCCGCTGACGACGAGCATCATCGCCCACTGCAGCGACCCCATCGCGAAGGCGAGGTCGATCTCGAGCGAGGGGATCCACGTGATCGTCTCGGTCTTCACGTCCCCGTCGGCCACCTGTGCCGTACCGGTCAGCCCCCAGACGAAGGCACCGGCCGGCACCAGCGCCAGCAACGGGAACGCCCGCCGTCCGAGCGCCCCGACCAGGGCAGGTGCCACGGCCGCCGCCACGAAGTGGGCGATCACGAGGACCAGCATCTCGGGACGTCCTCCGGGCCAGGTGGATCGCGGGCAGGGATCTTCACCACCCTAGGGGGCGGACCCCCGCGGACTCGGGCCCGGTTTCACCGGCCGGCCGGTGAAACCCGCGCCGGCGTACCAATGCATTGGCCGGTCGGGCACAGTTTCACCGGTCGGCAGGGGAAACCCCCAGCAGCTCCCGGACCCGCGGCACCACCTGCGTCCCGTAAAGCCGGATCGACTCCAGCCGGGCGCCGTGGGGGAGGGCGCCGACGGCGTACTTGAGCTGGAAGCGCGACAGGCCGAGGCTGCGGATCGCCCAGGCGATCTTCTGCGCGACGGTCTCGGGCGAGCCGACGAAGTAGGCACCGGTCGGGCCGCACATCGCGTCGTGGTCCGCGCGGCTCATCGGCGCGCCCCAGCCGCGCTCCTTGCCGATCCGGGCGAAGGTGTCGCGCTGCGGCGCGAAGTGCTCCTCGCGCGCCTGGTCATCGGTCGCCGCGACGTGGCCGGGGGAGTGCATGGCGACGGGCAGCGGCTCGTGGCCGCGCTGGCGCAGCGCCTGGTGGTAGAGCTCGACCAGCGGGGCGAACCGGGCGGGGGAGCCCCCGATCACGGCCAGCACCAGCGGGAAGCCGTACGCCGCGGCGCGGACCACCGACTCCGGCGTGCCCCCGACGCCCACCCAGGTCGGCAGCCGGCCCGACTCGGTGGTGGGGAAGGCCCGTTGGTCGTTCAGCTGGGCCCGGGTCGTGCCCTGCCAGGTCACCGGCTGCTCCTCGAGCAGCTTGCTCCACAGGTCGAGCTTCTCCGAGAACAGCAGCTCGTAGTCCTCGAGCGCGTAGCCGAACAGCGGGAAGGACTCGATGAAGCTGCCCCGGCCCATGGTGACCTCGGCCCGCCCGGAGGAGACTGCGTCGAGGGTGGCGAACCGCTCGAAGACCCTCACCGGGTCGTCGGAGCTGAGCACGGTCACCCCGGTGCCCAGCCGGATCCGCCGGGTCCGGCCGGCGATCGCGGCGAGCACGACGTCGGGAGCGCTGATCGCGTAGTCGGGGCGGTGGTGCTCGCCCAGGCCGATGTAGTCGATGCCGACCGCGTCGGCGAGCTCGGCCTCGGCGACGACCTCCCGGATCGCCTCCGGCATCGGGGTGGGACCGTCCGCGGCCTCCAGGCCGACGTCACCGAAGGTGTCCAGCCCGAAGGTCGGGTCGTCGGGCGTGCCCAGGATGTCGGTCACGGGCTCAGTGCGGTTGCCAGGCGTCGTCGTCCTCGGTGCGCGCCATCACCGCGGCCGGGAGCTCCTTGTCGGCCAGGTCACGAATGGAGACCTCCTCGAAGACCTCGCGGAGCGCGCTGCGGGCGGCGATCCACACCATCTGCAGCTCGGCGGCGGACTCGTTGTACTCGACCGACTCCGGGCGCAGTCCGTAGACGCTGACCAGGGGACCGTCCACGGCGCGGATGACGTCGGCGACCGAGACGGTGTCGGGGTCGCGCGCCATCCGCCAGCCACCGGACTGGCCGCGCTGGCTGATCACCACGCCGGCGCGGCGGAGGTCGGCGAGGATCGCCTGCAGGAAGCCCTGGGGGATGTCCTGCATGCGCCCGATCTCCTCGGCCTTGACGGCCGTGGCCGAGTCGCGGCTGACCAGCTCGATCAACGCGCGCAGCGCATAGTCCGACTTCGTGGAGACCCGCATGCGAGCAAGTCTGTCAGAGAACTGCAGTTGGGCGGCGTACCGCGGGCGGTCACGCCCCGGCGGGGACCAGCTCCTCGCGCGCCTCGGCGGCCTCGCGGACGCGGGCGGCGCGCTCCTGGCGCACGGCCCAGACGATCGCGTAGATCCACGTCACGAAGAGGACGGCGGCCACGACGCCGACAGTGGTGCCGGAGCCACCGACCGACTCGACGATGGTCTTGGTGTTGGTCAGCACGATCAGGCCACCGGCGGCGACACCGAGGACGCGGGCGGGAAGGTGCCGGACCAGCCACGCGGCGATCGGGGCGGCGATGACACCGCCGACGAGCAGCGCCCCGGCGTACGCGAAGTTGATGCCCTGGCTGCCCAGCGCGAACAGGAAGCCGAGCGAGCCACCGACGGCCACGACGAACTCCGCGGTGTCGATCGAGCCGACGACCTTGCGCGGCTCGAGGCGGCCCGAGGAGAGCAGCGAGGTGGTGCCGACCGGGCCCCAGCCGCCACCGCCGATGGCGTCCATCACCCCGGCGACGACGCCGAGCGGAGCCAGGAACATCGCCGAGAGCTTGCCCTTGAACTGCGGTCGGCGGCCGCCCAGCGCGAGGAAGCGCCAGATCACGTAGATGCCCAGGCCGAGCAGCAGGGCCGCGACCCAGGGCTTGGCGGTGTCACCGGAGATGCTGGACAGGAAGGTCGCGCCGGCGAAGGCCCCGATGCCGCCGGGTACGGCGATGATGCTCACCGTGCGCCAGTCCACGTTGCCCAGCTTGTGGTGGGAGAACCCGGAGACCAGCGTCGTGCCGATCTCGGAGAAGTGGATGGCGGCCGAGGCCGCGGCGGGGGCGATGCCGCCGGCGATGAGCAGTGTCGAGGAGGTGACCCCGTAGGCCATGCCGAGGGAGCCGTCGACGAGCTGGGCCAGGAGTCCCACGACTCCGAGGACGATCAGGTTGCGCATGGCGGATGGGCCTTCCGTCGGCGTGCGCCCGAGGTGTGCCCGGGCATCAAGAAAGTTTGTCTAGCGACTGAGTCGAGAATGCGTCGTGAACCCGACGAAGTCAAGTTCATCCATCGGGTTAGGACGCTTTTGTGAGGGAGGCCTCGTTCGCCGGACCCGCCCCGCCGGTCGCCGCGACGTCGTAGAGTCGACGGCAGGCACCACGGCGACCCGAGGGGGCATCGAATGAACGATCCGCTCGAGTCACGGCCGAGCCGGACGGCAAGCGGTCACGGGAGTGCCGGTCGCAGGGCGGCGGGTCCGCTCCCGCTGCGCACGGCGGGGGAGCAGCTCAACGCAGCGCGTGCGGTCGCGCGGCGGCACCGCGGCGGCCGGGCCGACTCGCCCGAGGTGCGCGAGGCCCGCCGGGGCCTGCTGGATGCGCTGACCAGCTATGTCGCGGCACTCGAGGCGCGCAACCTGCCGGTGCCGCACGCCCTGCTGACCGAGATGAACCTCTACAAACGGCTGAGCTGACCGTTCACGGGTGGGTTGGACCACCCGGCCGAACCCGGAGACACCGGCACTCGCCGGCCCTATCCTGCGCGAGTGCGGGTGGGGATCCTGGGGGCGGCCGAGGCGCGGCTCGACGGAGCCGTCGTCGACCTCGGCACGCGCAAGCAGCGGGCGCTGCTGGCCGCGCTCACCCTGTCCCACGGCAGCCCGGTGACTCCCGACGGCCTGGTCGACCTGCTCTGGGACGACCAGCCCCCGGCCGCGGTCACCGCGACCCTCCAGGGGTACGTCGCCAAGCTGCGTCGCATCCTCGAGCCGGACCGCCCGCCGCGGGCGCCGTCGCAGGTGCTGGTGCTCGAGCCGGGTGGCTACGTGCTCGCGGTGCCGAGCGAGGCGATCGACGCGGTCCGCTTCGAGACCGCGGTCCGCTCCGCCCACGACCGGCTCGGCCACGGGCTGACCGGCGAGGGTCACGAGCTGGGTGAGCTCGAGGCACTCTTCGACCAGATCAACGAGGCCCTCTCGCTGTGGCGCGGCCTGCCCTACACCGAGCTGGAGGACGCCCCGGCGGCCCAGGCGGAGCGGGCCCGGCTCGAGGAGCTGCGTGCGGTCGCGCTGGAGGACCGCGCCGTGGCCGCCCTCGGGCTCGGCAGGCACGCGATGGTGGCCGGCGAGCTCGAGGTGCTCACCGCGACGTACCCGCTGCGCGAGCGGCTGTGGGCGCTGCGTGCCGTGGCGCTGACCCGCTCGGGCCGGCAGGCCGACGCGCTGGAGGTGCTGCGCCAGGTGCGTGAGCTGCTCGCCGAGGAGCTCGGGCTCGAGCCGGGCGCCGAGCTCCGCGACCTGCAGACCGCGGTGCTGCGCCAGGACCCGGCGCTGGCGTGGCCGGGCCCGGTGTCGGGCAGTGCGGAGGTGGCCTCGACCACCACGCCCGCCGAGGCGTCCACCGCGAGGCAGGGCAGGGCTGAGCCAACCACCCACGCTTTGCGCTTCGCCGCGCCGCTCGTCGGGCGCGACGACCAGCTTGCCGCGCTGACCGGGCTGCTGGAGCAGTCCGAGGAGGCGCCGGTGTTCGCCGTCGTGACGGGCGACCCGGGGATCGGCAAGAGCCGCCTGTGTGCCGAGCTCGCCGCTGCGGCGGAGGCCGAAGGAGCCGCCGTCCTGGTCGGCCGCTGCTCCCAGGACCAGGGCGCTCCGCCGCTGTACCCGTGGGCGAGCATCCTGCGGCAGCTGGGCCACGAGCTGCCCTCCGACACCCGGGTGGAGGGCGCCAAGGACAGCTCCTCCCGGTTCCGCGCCTGGGAGGCGATCGCCCGCACCCTGGTCGAGGAGTCGACGTTGCGGCACCTGCTCGTGGTCCTCGACGACCTGCACTGGGCGGACGCCTCGACCCTGCGGGTGCTCCGGCTCCTCGCCGAGACGGCGGAGACCGGTCGGCTGATGGTGGTCTCCACGTGGCGCCCCGAGCCGCCGCCGACGGGGCTGCTGGCCGAGGTCGCGGAGATGCTCGCGCGCCGGCACGCGTTGCGGATCGAGCTGCGGGGCCTCACCTCGGAGGAGGCGGGGGAGATCCTCTCCTCGGTGGCGGACTCGGCGCCGACCTCGCGCCAGGCGGCAGCGCTGCGCGAGCGCACCGACGGCAACCCGTTCTTCCTGGTGGAGTTCGCCCGGCTGGCCCGCGAGCGCGGCGACCTTGCCCTCCTGCTCGAGGAGGACGACCCGCCGGCGGCCGTCCAGGACGTGCTCGCTCGCCGGCTCGCGGCACTGCCGGACCGTACGGCGCGCACCCTGCGGATGGCCTGCGTGGTGGGCCGCCAGTTCGACGTGGCCACCCTGGCCGGTGCCCTGGAGGTCGACGAGGAGGACGTGCTCGATGACCTCGAGCCCGCGCTCGCGGCCGGTCTGGTGCGGGAGTTCGGGGTGGACCGGTTCCGCTTCTCGCACGCGCTGGTGCGCGACACGGCGTACGCGACCCTGTCGCACAGCCGCCGGGCCCGGATGCACGCGAGGGTGGCGCAGGTGCTGGCAGACGCTCCCGGCCGGGAGAGCGAGGTCGCGCGGCACTGGCGCTCGGCCGGCCCCCAGCACGTCGGGAAGGCGTGGCGTGCCGCCCGGCGCGCCGCCGAGGCAGCCCGGCACGTGTTCGCCCACGACGAGGCGCTCGCGCTGCTCCAGTGGGCCCTCGAGGTGCTCGAGCAGGACGAGGAGGGCACCACGTCCGACCGCTACGACCTGCAGATGGACCTGGGGCGCACGCTGCAGCTGATCGGCAACTGGGTCGACCTGCGTCCGCTCGTGCACCACGCCGTGGTGTCGGCCGAGGTGCTCGGCGACCTCGACCGGCTGGTGGACGCCGCGACCATGCCGGTGACCAACGCCCTGTGGCAGACCACGCGGCACGGCGAGGTCGATGACGTGATCGTGGCGGTGCTGCGTTCGGCGCTCGACCGGCTGCCGCCCGGCGACGGTCCGCAGCGGTGCCGGGTGATGCTGAGCCTGGCCGAGGAGATCTACTACGGAGCGACCGCGGCCGAGCGCGAGGCGCTCGCTGAGGAGGCAGTCGCGATGGCGCGGCGCCTCGGCGACCGGCGGTTGCTGCTGTGGGCACTGCTGGTGGCACCGATCTGCACCTGGCGCTTCGAGAACGCCGACGTCCGGTTCGAGCTCACCCGAGAGGCCGCCGACCTCGCCTCTGAGCTCGGGGACGGGATCGCGGAGTCCTCGGCGATGACGTTGCACACGGTCGCGGCCGGTGAGCTGGGGCTGGTCGACCAGATCGAGCCGCTGCTCGCGGACGCGCGTCGCCTCGCCGACCGTGAGCGGCACGTCTACGCCCAGCTGGTGCTCGACGCCTTCGAGGTGCCGTGGCTGTGCCTGCGCGACGACTTCGACGCGGCCGACGAGCGTCTCGCCTCGATGCTCAGGCTGCACGAGCGGATGTCGTTGAGCCAGAGCGAGGACGCCCTGCGCGGCGCCGTCGCGATGCGGATGATCTGGGCCGGTCAGGAGGAGGAGACCGTCGCGCTGATCAAGGACATCGAGCAGTCGAGCTCGCTGCCCGTCGAGACCACGCTTGCCGCGATGATGTGCCGGATCGGCAGGGTCGACGAGGCGCGGGAGTACCTCGCGGACCGCGAGGTCGACGTGACCGGCGACTGGTGGTTCTCCCCGCTGGAGTGGGCGATGGCCGCGGAGGCCGCGGCGTACGTCGGACGACCGGATCTCGCCGCGATCGCCTACGAGCGGCTCTCGCCCCACTGCGGTCGCACGGCCTGCGCGGGCTCGGGGACCACCCTGGGTCCGGTCGACGCGTTCCTCGCCCTGGCCGCGTACGCAACCGGCGAGCGGGACCTCGCCACCCGGCACGCCGAGAACGCTGCCCGGCTGTGCGAGGAGTGGGAGATCCCGCTCTGCTCGGCGTGGTTCGCGAAGGCGCGCGCGAGGTTCGGCTTCTAGGCCACCCGCACCGCCTCCACGTGACGGAAGGCGGCCCGGTCGCGTCGCGCGTAGCGCCGCCGGGTCGCCAGCCAGATCAGCCGCATCGGAAGGCCGGCGTCGGTGAGCAGCTTGTCGATCACCTCGGCCGGCAGCTCGTCCGCGATCCACGGCACCAGCACGAGGAGCCGGCGCGGGCTGACGTCCTTGCTGAAGTGCTCCTCCTCCAGGCGCTCCCACTCCGCCTGCGTCATCAGCCGCTGCAGGATGGGGATCGCCCCGGTCTCCTCGTGCTGCAGGTGACGGGCCAGGTGGTCCCGGGTGGCCGCGAGGCGCACGGCCAGGGCCGCTCGCGCGTCCTTGTCGGCGTGTGTCGCCAGCCGGCGGAAGCCGTGGGCGCAGGCGGAGAGCAGCGGGTCGATCTCCGCGTGCTCGGCCTCCATCGCCTCCAGCGTCTCCCGGTCGTCGGCGGTGCCGTGCTCGAGCAGCCACGGCCACAGCCCGGCGTCCTCACCGCTGTGGTGGTGGTGCAGTGCCTCGGCGAAGACCTCCCAGCGCCACCCCAGCTGCTGCCAGGTCTCGCGGTCCGCGACCGGGGTCTGGCGTGCGGCCTCGGCGAACCGGGCCAGGTCGCGCCGGAAGGCGTGGTGCATCACGTACATCATCGTCATGTCGACCGGACCCTCCGGCGCCGCGGTCTGGCCGGGCAGCCGGAGCTGGGTGGGCCACTTCTCGGCGGTGGTGCTCATTGTCGTCCTCCTCAGGATTCGTGTGGTCACACGCCGGCCGGCGTGCGGTCGTCGGTGGTGGCGGGCGCGAGGTCGGTGACCTCGGCGTCGATGGTCGGCAGCGCCCGGTCGAGCCACGCGGGCATCCACCAGTTCCAGCGCCCGAGCAGCGTCATGGTGGCGGGCACCAGGACCATCCGGACCAAGGTGGCGTCGAGCGTGATCGCGACGGCCATGCCGATCCCGAGCTGCTTGACCACCACGTCGACCTCGGTGGCGAATCCCAGGAAGACGGCGACCATGATCGCGGCGGCGGCCGAGATCACCCGTCCGGTCGAGGACAGGCCGCGCACGACGCTGCCCTGGGCGTCACCGGTGTCCAGCCAGTACTCCCGGATCCGCGAGAGCAGGAACACCTCGTAGTCCATGGACAGGCCGAACAGCACGGTGAACAGCAGGATCGGGATCCAGCTCGACACCGGCATCGCGTGGTCGAGCCCGAGCAGCTCGGTGCCCCAGCCCCACTGGAAGCAGGCCGTGAGCACGCCGTACGCCGCAGCGATGGAGAGGATGTTCATCGCCGCCGCCTTGAGCGGTACGACGACCGAGCGGAACATCATCCCGAGCAGCAGCACCGAGACACCGACCACGAACGCGACCACGAGCCACAGCCGGGTGGTGAGCAGGTCGGCGATGTCCGCGAACAGCGGCGTGGTGCCGGTGACCTCGACGCCGCCCGGTGCCGCGGCGCGCAGCTCGTCCACGAGCGCCGGGGTGCGCTCGTCGGTCGGGCCGAACGCCGGCTCGGCCTCGAAGATGCGCAGGGCACCGTCCGGGGTCGCGACCACCTCGCTGACGCGGGCGATCTCCTGCCGGTCGTCGACCGACGCCATGAGCGCCGTGACCTCGGCGTCACCGACCCGGTCGGCCGGGGCGACGAAGGTGATCGGACCGTTGGCGCCGGCGCCGAATTCCTCGGCGACGAGGTCGTGGGCCTGTCGTGTGGTGAGCTCGGCAGGCTGGCTGGAGGCGTCCTGCGGCCAGGTGCGCATCGCCAGCGCCGGCGCTGCGAGGGCCAGCAGGACGACGGTCGAGGCCAGCGCCCAGCCGACCGGCCGCTTGCCGACCCGCACCGCCCAGCGCTCCATCACCGTGCTGGAGGCGCTCTCGCGCGACCGGCGGACCCGGCGGGGCAGCAGCCGTCGTCCGGCGAGACCCGCCAGTGCGGGGACCAGGGTGAGTGCGGCCGCGGCGACGCCGACCACGGCGATCGCGGTGGCGAAGCCGAACGCGTCGAAGGTGGGCAGCCCGGCCAGCTTGAGGCCCATCAGCGAGACCAGCACGGTCGCGGAGGCGAAGACCACCGAGCGACCGGCCGTGGCGACGGCGCGACCCGCCGCCTCGACCTTGTCGTGACCTGCCCGCAGGAACTCGACGAACCGGGTCACCAGCAGCAGTGCGTAGTCGATGCCGACACCGAGTCCCACCATGGTGGCGACGGTCGGTGCGGTCTCGCTGACGTCCATGGTGGCGGCCAGCAGGGTGACGCCTGCGGAGCCGACGGCCAGGCCCATCAGCGCGACGGCGATCGGCAGTCCGGCGCCGACGACGGAGCCGAAGGCGAGCACCAGGATGACCAGTGCCACCACCACGCCGATGATCTCGCCGCGTCCGCTCATCGGCGCCGCAGCGGTCTCGGGCAGGTCACCGCCGAGCTCGACCTGGACTCCCGCGTCGCGGGTCGCGGCGACGGCGTCCTCGAGCGGCTCGACGTTGCCCATCAGGTCGTGGTGGGTCACCGGCGCGTCGTACTGGACGGTGAGGAGGGCGGTGTCGCGGTCCTCGCTCAGTCGCGGCGGTGAGACGGCGACGGCGTGGTCCATCTCGGACAGCCGTTCGGTCAGCGGCGCGAGGAGGTCGGCGCTGACGGCTGACCCGTCACGCGTGTGTACGACGACCCGCGCGGTCGCGTTGCCTGCGGCGTCGGTGTGCTCGCGCAGCAGCTCGATGCCGGCCTGGGCCTCTGCGGCGGGGACGTCCCAGTTGTCCTGGGTGGTGCCGCCGAAGGCGCCCGCCAGGCCGGCGAACGCAGCTGCGACGACCAACCAGGCGGAGATCGTCCGCCAGGGGTGGGCCGCCGTCGACCGTCCGAGACGGTGCAGGAGGTGAGACATGGGTGTGCTTCCTTCGCATGTGTGGGTGTGGACACACCCTGCAAGGGAGCACTTGCACGGCACTGGGGATCGACTTGAGGCGTCCCCGAGGGACAGAGCCGCGACCGGGCCGCGTCAGATCCAGCGGCGGAACCACATCCGCTGCAGCCACTCCGCGTTGGTGATCAGCTGGTCTGTCCAGATCGGCCAGAACCACGCGAACGCGAGCAGGGCCGTCACCAGCACGGCGCCACCGATCCCGGCGCCGACGGCCCGTCGTCGCACGGAGGCGTTCGACGGTCCCAGCAGCTCGCCCAGGACGAGCGCGGCGCCGAGCACCAGGAAGGGCAGGATCATGATCGCGTAGTAGCTGAAGATCGGGCGGTCGTCGTACCTCAGCCAGGGCAGCCACGTCGCCGCGATGCCGACCACCACGAGCCCGTAGCGCCAGTCGCGCCGGCCGATCCACGCCACCACGGCCCACAGCGCGGCGAGCGTGCCGAACCACCAGACCACCGGGTTGCCGAGCAGCAGCACCTGGCGCAGGCAGGTCGAGCCGGGAGCCGCTGCGCAGCCCTGCTCGCCGGGCTGGATGTCGAGCTGGGCGTCGACGCCGACCGGGCGGTTGAGCACCAGCCATCCCCAGGGGCGCGACTGGTAGACGTGCGTGCTGTCGTTCAGGAACCGGCTGTGGAACGCGTAGACGTCGTGGTGGTAGTGCCACAGCGAGCGAAGCGACTCCACGAGCTCGGCGGGGAACCCGCGGGCGTCCTGCTCGATGTAGCTGCCCCAGTAGGGGCCGTACTGGGTGTCGGAGAGCGCCTGCTCGTACTCCGCGGCGTGCAGCAGCCAGCCCGTCCACGAGCCGACGTAGACGAGCATCGGCACGAGCACGACGTAGCCGAGTGCCGGCAGTGCGTCGATGACCGCGGACTTGAGCAGCGCGCCGCGCACCCCGAACGACCGGCGGGCGCCGGCGTCCCAGACCCACAGCAGCAGCCCGAACGCGGCGAGCGGGAACAGCGCCGACCACTTGGTCGCGATCGCCAGCCCCCAGAACACACCGGCCGCGAGGCGCCATGGGCGCCACCACAGGGCCGGTCCCCACGATTCCGGAGCCAGCAGCCTGTCGCCGACCACGCGTGCCATCCGGGCGCGGACCCAGTCGCGGTCGGCCACCAGGCAGCTGACCGCGCACAGCAGGAAGAACGCCGCGAAGATGTCGAGGAGGGCGAGCCGGGAGAGGACGAGCTGGAGCCCGTCGAAGCACATCAGCAGCCCGGCGGCGACACCGAGCAGCGTCGAGCGGGTGACCCGCCGGGCCAGGCGCACCATCACCATCACCATCAGCGCGCCGACCACCGCGGACGCGACCCGCCAGCCGAACGGGTTCATCCCGAACAGGTGCTCGCCGACCGCGATCAGCCACTTCCCGACCTCGGGGTGCACCACCATGCTCGGCCCGTCGGTCCACAGCCCGTCGGTGCGGCCCGACAGGATCTCCTCGTTGGCACCGTCGACGTACCCCCGCACGTAGCCGTGGTGCAGCAGCGACCAGGCGTCCTTGGCGTAGTAGGTCTCGTCGAAGAGGAGGGACCGCGGCCGGCCCAGCTCCCAGAGCCGCAGGAACGCCGCGAGCAGGGTGACCGCCGCGGTCGCGACCCAGGCGATGATCGGGTCCCGGTCCATGGCCCGCAGGCGCGCCCGCCCGCTCGCGGACGGCACCGGGTCACCGGTCGCGGTGCGAGAGAGGCTCACCAGGGTGTCGGTCACGCGGGCAAGGCTGCCACGTGGCTGACATCATCGGGTCCATGAGTGCGGAGGCCGGTGACACGACCGGAGTCCTGGTGCTGGCGGCGACCCCGATCGGCCGGGTCGAGGACGCCGCGCCGCGTCTCGCCACCGAGCTGGCCGGGGCCGACGTCGTGGCCGCGGAGGACACCCGCCGGCTGCGTCGCCTCGCCACCGACCTCGGCGTCGAGATCGCGGGCCGGGTCGTCTCCTACTTCGAGGGCAACGAGCACCTGCGCACCGAGTCGCTGCTCGACACGCTCACCGGTGGCGGCCGCGTCGTACTCGTCACTGACGCCGGGATGCCGAGCGTCTCGGACCCCGGCTACCGGCTCGTGGCCGCGGCGATCGAGCGAGGCGTCACCATCACCAGCGTCCCCGGGCCCTCGGCGGTGCTGACCGCACTGGCGGTCTCGGGGCTGCCCGTCGACCGGTTCTGCTTCGAGGGCTTCCTGCCGCGCAAGGCGGGGGAGCGGTCCCGGCGGTTGGCCGACCTCGCCGCCGAGCAGCGCACCCTGGTCTTCTTCGAGGCGCCGCACCGCACCGCGGCCGCGCTGCGTGCGATGGCCGAGGCGTTCGGTGGCGACCGGCGCGGGGCCGTCTGTCGGGAGCTGACCAAGACCCACGAGGAGGTACGCCGGGGCGGGCTGGCCGACCTCGCGGAGTGGGCGGACGCCGGCGTGCGTGGCGAGGTGACCGTCGTGGTCGCCGGCGCTCCGGAGCCGGAGGCGATCACCGACCCCGCCACGCTCGTCGCCCTGGTGGAGGCCGAGGAGGAGAGCGGCCTCCCGCGCAAGCAGGCGATCGCCGACGTGGCCCGCCGCTCGGGGGTGCCCAAGCGCGTCGTCTACGACGCGGTGCACCGCTGATGACCCCGGGCGCATCGCGTCCGGAGCTGCCGGAGCCGCTCCCGGCACCGGTGGTGGACAACCACTGCCACCTCGACATCGCTCGCGGTGACGAGGCCGCCCTCCCGGTCGCCGAGGCGCTGGCGCTGGCGGCCTCGGTGGGCGTGCCGCGGGTCGTCCAGATCGGCTGCGACCCCGAGGGCGCCCGCTGGGCCGTGGAGACCGCCGCCGCCCACGAGGCCGTCGTCGCGGGCGTCGCCCTGCACCCCAACGAGGCGCCGCGCCTGGCCGCCGAAGGCCGCCTCGAGGAGGCGCTGGCCGAGATCGAGCGGCTCGCGAGAAGCAGCGACCGGGTGCGGGCCGTGGGCGAGACGGGACTGGACCACTTCCGCACCGGCGAGGACGGGCGGGCGGCGCAGGTCGAGTCGTTCCGGGCGCACATCGAGATGGCGCGCTCCCTGGACAAGACGTTGGTCATCCACGACCGCGACGCCCACGAGGAGATCCTGCAGGTCCTCGACGAGACGCCGCCCCCGGAGCGCTGGGTGATGCACTGCTTCTCCGGCGACGCCGAGTTCGCCCGCGCCTGCGTTGACCGGGGTGCCTTCCTGTCCTTCGCCGGGACGGTGACGTTCAAGAACGCCGAGCCGCTCCGCGACGCCCTGCGGGTCACCCCGCTGGACCGGATCCTCGTCGAGACCGACGCGCCGTACCTCACCCCGATGCCGCACCGCGGACGCACCAACGCCTCCTACCTCGTGCCGCTGACGATGCACTCGATGGCGACCACGCTCGGGGTCGACCTGGAGGAGCTGTGCCTGGCCGTCGAGGCCAACACCGACGCCGCGTTCGGTGGCCCGTGGGGTCAGGAAGCGGTCGAGAACCCGGTGTGAATCCCTTCACAAACGGGGCGTGACGGCGGCCACGTCCCCCGCCTGATCCCCGCCTCGTGATCGTTCCGTGATGTCCGAATGACCGGTTCGCCCCGGTGCGCACCGTTTGCCACCGGTGTGCTATTGCGCTTACGGTCGATTGCTGTTGGCCGGGAGCGGGACGCTCACCCACACCGGTCGGCGCCCTCTCGGGAGAGGCCGCGGTGGCCGGATCGGCCGGCCGTGGTGGGCGTCGCAACCCGTGGCCCGGAATCGTCAACCATCGGAGAACTGTGCGCGCCCAACTCACGCACCTGGCCAGGAACAAGATCGTCCTCGGTGGCCTCGTGGCCGCCATCGTGCTGGCCCTCGTCGGGACCACCACGGCCTACGCATCGCTCTCGAAGTCGGTGACCCTGTCGGTCGACGGCAAGGAGAAGAAGGTCCGCACCTTCGGCGGCGACGTCGGTGACGTGCTCGCCGGTGAGGGCATCAAGCCCTCGGAGCGCGACTCGATCGTCCCGGGTGTCGACGCCCCGGTGAAGGACGGCTCGCGCATCGCCGTACGCATCGCGCGGCCGCTGACGCTGAGCATCGACGGCGACGAGCAGACCCACTGGACCACGGCGACCGAGGTCGACACCGCCCTCGAGCAGATCGGCGTGCGCACCCAGGGTGCCGAGCTCTCGGTGAGCCGTAGCGCCGACATCGACCGGTCCGGCATGACCCTGTCGGTGGTCACGCCCAAGGCGGTCAAGCTCAAGGTGGGCGACGGCAGGTTCGAGCGACTCAACGTGCCCGCGACGACCGTCGGCGATCTCCTGAAGGAGAGCGACGCGAAGGTCGACCGCAACGACCAGGTCCGGCCCTCGCGCAGCGCCGAGCTCACCGACGGCGCCCGCATCGTGGTGACCAAGCTCGGCGTGAAGACCAAGCGCGTCCCCCGCGAGACCATCCCTGCTCCGGTGAAGAAGCAGGAGGACGACTCGATCCTGGAGGGCGAGACGAAGACCGTGCGCGAGGGCACCGACGGTGTCCGCGACGTCACCTACAAGATCCGCTTCCGCAACGGTGACGTGGTCAAGCGCAGCATCGTCAAGCAGAAGGTGCTCGAGGAGCCGACCGCCACGATCGTCAAGGTCGGCACCAAGACCGCGCCCGAGGCCCCGGCGGCCAACTTCGCCTCCGGCGGCACCGTGTGGGACCAGATCGCCGAGTGCGAGTCCGGTGGCAACTGGGCCGCGAACACCGGCAACGGCTACTACGGCGGGCTGCAGTTCAATCCCGACACCTGGCGTGCCTACGGTGGGAGCGGGATGCCGCACGAGAACAGCCGCGAGCAGCAGATCGCCGTCGCCGAGCGCGTGCGCGCCGCCGAGGGCGGCTACGGCGCCTGGCCGCACTGTGGAGCCCAGTTCGGCTGATCCCTCCCGCGCACAACAAGCACAGCGTCATTCGCCCTGGTCGTCATCGCGACCAGGGCGGATGACGTTCCACGGGACGTCATACGGTGTGGTTGCCATGGCTGCCACCTCGTACGACGTCCCCGGGGGTAGTACGCCGGGCGAGACACCCCGCCTGCTCGGTCCCGCAGAGGTGCGTTCCCTGGCGGCTGCGCTCGACCTGCGCCCGACCAAGCAGCGGGGGCAGAACTTCGTGATCGACGCCAACACGGTGCGCCGGATCGTCCGTGGCTCCGGCATCTCCGAGACCGACGTGGTGATCGAGGTGGGCCCCGGACTGGGCTCGCTGACCCTGGCGCTGCTCGAGGTCGCGGCCCGCGTGGTCGCGATCGAGGTCGACCCGGCCCTCGCGGAGGCGCTCCCCGCGACGATCGCCGATCGGGCCCCCGGCCGGGCCGACCGGTTCGAGGTGGTGGAGGCCGACGCGCTGCGCATCGACGCGGTGCCCGGGCCCGCACCGACCGCCCTGGTCGCCAACCTGCCCTACAACGTCTCGGTGCCGGTGCTGCTCCACCTCCTGGCCCTGCTGCCCTCGCTCGAGCGCGGGATGGTGATGGTGCAGTCCGAGGTGGCCGACCGGCTGGTGGCGCCTCCGGGCTCCCGTACGTACGGCGTTCCCTCGGTGAAGGCCGCGTGGTTCGCCGAGCTCCGCCGAGCAGGGTCCGTGGGCAGGCACGTGTTCTGGCCCGCGCCCAACGTCGACTCGGGGCTGGTCGCCTGGACCCGTCGGGAGCCACCGGCCACGGACGTGACCCGCGCGGAGGTGTTCGCGGTGGTCGACGCGGCGTTCGCCCAGCGGCGCAAAGCCCTGCGCCCCGCTCTGCGCTCGCTCGCCGGCTCGGCGGACGCGTCCGAGCGAGCACTGACCCGGGCCGGGATCGACCCGATGACCCGCGGCGAGCAGCTGCGGCTGGAGGAGTTCGTGCGCATTGCGGAGGAGCTGGGCCGGGAGAGCAACCTGTGAGCGCCCGCGGTGTCACCGTCCGCGCGGCGGCGAAGATCAACCTCCTGCTCGGGGTGGGCGCCGTGCGCCCCGACGGCTTCCACCCGCTGTCGACCGTCTACCAGGCGATCGGGCTGTACGACGACGTCACCGTGCACGAGGCCGACGGGTGGACGGTGGCGGTGGTCCCGACGGCGGACATCGACTGCTCCGACGTACCGCTCGACGACCGGAACATCGCCGTACGAGCCGGTCGGCTGCTCGCGCACGAGCACGGCCTGATGCGCGCTGCCGAGATCCGGATCGCCAAGGGCATCCCGGTCGCCGGCGGCCTCGCCGGCGGCAGCGCCGACGCGGCGGCGACGCTGGTCGCCCTCGACCGGCTCTGGGGGCTCGACACCACCGACGACGTGCTGCTGCGGATCGCCGGCGAGCTGGGCAGCGACGTGCCGTTCGCGCTGCTCGGCGGGACCGCGCACGGCAGTGGCCGGGGCGAGGTCGTGCAGCCGGCGACCGACCACGGGGAGTGGTGGTGGGTCGTGATCCCCGACGAGACCGGGCTGTCCACCGCCACCGTCTACCAGGCGTACGACGAGATGGGGCTGGGCCACGACCTCGCCGAGCCGACGGGACTCCTCGCCGCCCTCGAGTCCGGTGACGCGGATGCGCTCGCCGGCGAGTTGGCCAACGACCTGACCACCCCGGCGCTCGAGCTGCGTCCCGACCTTGCGCACGTCCCCGACCTGCTCCGCGGGGCCGGAGCTCGTGCGGCGCTGCTGTCCGGGTCGGGCCCGACCTGGCTCGGCCTCGCCACCGACGCCGACCACGCGCGCGAGATCGCGGAGGGCCTGCTCGACGCGGTGCCGCGGGTGTTCCTGGCCCCGGGCCCGGTGGCCGGCGCCCATGTCGTGGAGTACTCCTGATGGCCACCCCTGCCCAGTCGCGCAACCTGGTGAACCTGGAGAAGGTCACCAAGTCCTACGGCGTGCGGATCCTCCTCGACCAGGTCAGCCTCGGGGTCGGCGAGGGTGAGCGCATCGGCATCGTCGGCCGCAACGGTGACGGCAAGACCACGCTGCTCGACCTGATCGCCGGCCGCGAGGAGCCGGACTCGGGCCGCATCTCGCGCAGCCGCGGCCTGCACGTCGGCCACCTCGACCAGCGTGACCTCCTCGACGACACCCACTCGGTGCGCGAGGTGGTGCTCGGCGGCAAGGCCGACCACGAGTGGGCCGCCGACGCACGGACGCGCGAAGTCGTCGAGGTGCTCCTCGCCGGGGTGGAGCTGGACCGGTCGGTGCACGGCCTGTCCGGCGGTGAGCGCCGCCGCTGCTCGCTGGCGCGCATCCTGCTCGACGACGACGAGCTGCTCATCCTGGACGAGCCGACCAACCACCTCGACGTGGAAGCGGTGGCGTGGCTGGCCGACCACCTCGTGCGGCGTACCTCCGCTCTGGTCGTAGTGACCCACGACCGCTGGTTCCTCGACGCGGTCTGCGAACGCACCTGGGAGGTGCACCCCGGCCCGGACGGCGCCGGAGTGGTCGACTCCTACGAGGGCGGGTACGCCGCGTTCGTGCTCGCCCGCGCGGAACGGCAGCGCCAGGCGGCCGCCTCGGAGGCGCGCCGGCAGAACCTGCTGCGCAAGGAGCTCGCGTGGCTGCGCCGGGGACCGCCGGCGCGCACCTCGAAGCCGAAGTTCCGCATCGACGCGGCCAACGCGCTCATCGAGGACGTGCCGGAGCCGCGCGACCGGATGGAGCTCCAGCGTTTCGCCACCCAGCGGCTCGGCAAGGACGTCGTCGACCTCGATGACGTCGACCTCACCCGAGGGGACAGGCAGCTGCTCTCGCACGCCACCTGGCGCCTCGGGCCCGGCGACCGGGTCGGCATCGTGGGCGTCAACGGTGCCGGCAAGTCCTCGGTGCTCGGCCTCGTGGCCGGGACGCTGGCTCCCGACGAGGGAAGGGTGAAGCACGGGCGCACGGTCGCCCTGGAGCACCTCACCCAGCAGGTACCTGCGGAGGACCCGAACGCGCGCGTGCTCGCGACGATCGAGGACATCCGCCGGGTGACGCGCACCGCCACGGGGCAGGACGTGTCGGCGAGCTCGATGCTGGAGCGGTTCGGGTTCACCGGCGACCGGCTCACCACGCGCATCGGCGACCTCTCCGGAGGCGAGCGCCGGCGGTTCCAGCTGCTGCGCCTGCTGCTCGCCGAGCCAAACGTGCTGCTCCTCGACGAGCCCACCAACGACCTCGACATCGACACCCTCAACGTCCTGGAGGACTTCCTCGACGACTGGCCGGGCACGCTGGTGGTGGTCTCCCACGACCGCTACTTCCTCGAGCGGGTCACCGACTCGGTGTGGGCGCTGCTCGGCGACGGGCAGATCTCGATGCTGCCCGGCGGGGTCGACCAGTACCTCGAGCACCGGTCGCGCAGCCAGGCGATCGAGGCGAGCCCGGATGTACGTCGTGCGGAGCCGAGCCGGTGGGTGCAGGCCCGGACGCACCAGCGGCGGACGCGGCAGCAGCGGCATCGGCCGCCTGCTCGCTCGACTGCAGCGCGGCCCGCCGCTCGAGGTACTCGTCCACCCCGCGGGGCAGCATCGAGACCTGCCGGTCGCCGAGGAGGGCCCACACCGAGTCGGTGACCCGCTCGAGGAAGTAGCGGTCGTGGGAGACCACGATGAGCGTGCCGGGCCAGGAGTCGAGGAAGTCCTCGAGGACGTTGAGGGTGTCGATGTCGAGGTCGTTGGTGGGCTCGTCGAGGAGCAGCACGTTGGGCTCGGTGAGCAGCAGCTTGAGCAGCTGGAAGCGGCGCCGCTCGCCACCGGACAGGTCGCCGAGCCGCGCCGTCAGCCGGTCGCCGGTGAACCCGAAGCGCTCCAGCAGGGACGTGGCCGTGATCTCCTGGCCGTCGAGGGTCTTGGTGACCCGCCGGATCGACTCGACCGTCGGCAGCACCCTCGCCTCGGGGTCGATTTCGTCGAGCGCCTGCGTGAGGTGCTGCATCTGGACGGTGCGCCCCTGCTTGACCCGGCCCACGTCGGGCGGCAAGGCACCCGAGATCAGCGACAGGAGCGAGGTCTTGCCGGCGCCGTTGACGCCCACGATCCCGACGCGGTCGCCGGGCCCGATGCGCCAGGTGGCGTGGTCGAGCAGCACCCGCTCGCCGCGCGCGAGGTCGACGTCCTCGATGTCGATGACGTCCTTCCCGAGCCGCTGGCTGGCGAAGCGCTGGAGCTCCATCCGGTCACGCGGCGGGGGCACGTCCTCGATGAGCGCGTTGGCCGCGTCGATGCGGAACTTCGGCTTCGACGTACGCGCCGGGGCGCCGCGCCGCAGCCAGGCGAGCTCCTTGCGGGCGAGGTTCTGCCGCCGCGTCTCGGTGGCGGCCGCCTGCCGCTGGCGCTCGGCCTTGGCGAGGACGTACGCCGCGTAGCCGCCCTCGTAGGAGTCGACCGCGCCGTCGTGCACCTCCCACGTCGTCTGGCAGACGGCGTCGAGGAACCACCGGTCGTGGGTGACCACGATGAGCGCGCTCGGCAGGCCGACGAGGTGGCCCGCGAGCCAGGCGACGGCCTCGACGTCGAGGTGGTTGGTCGGCTCGTCGAGCACGATCAGGTCGTGGCGCGAGAGCAGCAGCGCGGCGAGCGCGCAGCGACGGCGCTCCCCACCGGACAGGCCGACGACCGCGCGGTCGAGCGTCACGCCGGCGAGCAGCTCCTCGACCACCTGCCGCATGGTGGGGTCG
>DASSLA010000195.1:0-37011 GCA_035689885.1 Marmoricola sp.
GCAGGTGCAGCCGCTCGTAGAGGCCGGCCACCACCTCGCACGCCGCGAGGTCGTCGAGCTCGTTCAGCCGCTCGTAGGGGTGCAGCCGCTCGAGCAGCATCGCGCGACGCCGCGGATCGGCCCGCAGGAGCAGCACGGCGCCCCGGCCGTGCCAGTGCTGCAGGGCGAGGTGCTCGTGCTCGGACTCGTCGTCGGGGAAGCCGACCTTGAGCACCGCCGGCGCGCCGGACGTGGTCCGCACCGGCACCACCAGGGCGCAGTACCCGTGCATCATCCAGCCGTCGACGCTCAGGCCCCACTCGTCGACGAGGTCGCGCACGAGGGCCGGGAGCGCGTCGACCCAGCTGGCCCAGTCGGCACCGCGGCGGGCCATGCCCAGGACGCCGTCGGGCAGCTCGAGGGCGCCCATCAGAAGTCGACCAACATGTCCTCGAGGCGGGCCCGGAACGACGGGCAGTGCGCGATGTCGTGATAGCGGCAGTCCAGCGCGTGCTGGGTCATCTCGCGGGAGATGCGCATCTCCTCCATCCGTCGGTCGAGGTCCTCGAGGTGCCCGGCGAGGACGCGGTGCCGCCCCTCGGCGCCGGAGTCGAGCAGGAACCGGATCTGCTCCAGTGACATGCCGGCCGCCTTGCTCCGCTGGATCGTCGCCACGCGGACGGCGTCGCTGCGGGAGTAGCGCCGTCGTCCCGCAGGGTCTCGCTCCGGCGTCAGCAGGCCCATCGTCTCCCAGTGCCGCAGCACGTGCGTGGGCAGGTCGAACCGGTCCGCCACCTCGCCGACCGACCAGGTCCTTGACTTCATGTCGACATGAAGTCACATCCTGCTGGGACAGACAAGCGAAGGAGCACCACATGTACGACGTCATCGTCATCGGCGGAGGTCCTGCCGGCCTCCAGGCGGCCCTCACGCTCGGCCGGGTCCACCGGTCCTGCCTGGTCCTCGACAGCGGCCGCTACCGCAACGGCCCCGCCGCCGAGATGCACAATTTCCTCACCCGCGACGGCACCCCACCGGACGAGTTCCGGGCGGCGGCGCGGGCAGAGCTCGCGGGGTACGACACCGTGGAGGTCCGCACCGCGACCGTCACCGCGGTCGAGGCCGACGACGGCGGCGTGCGCGTGCGCACGGACGACGGTTCGATCCACGAGGCGCGCCGGCTGCTGCTGGCGACCGGAATGACCGACGTCCTCCCGGAGGTCCCGGGGTTGTCCGAGCTCTGGGGGTCGGTGGTGGCGCACTGCCCGTTCTGCCACGGGCACGAGTTCTCCGGCGGCACCGTGGCGATCCAGGGAGGTCCGCACGCGGCGCGGCTGACCGGGATGCTGCGCCCTGTCGTCGAGCGGGCCGTCGTCATGGAGGACCTGCACGCGCTCACTCCCGAGGAGGCCGACCAGGTCGCCCTGCTCGGTGGCGAGGTGCGGCCGGGACGGATGCTCCGCGTGCGGCCGGACGGCGACGGCGCTGTGGTCGAGCTCGACGACGGCTCGGAGCTGCGTGTCGACGGGATGTTCGTCGCCGGCACGCTCGCCCAGGCGGCGCCGTTCGCCGAGCAGCTCGGTCTGGCCGTGCTGGACAGTGGCGCCGTCGAGGTCGACGAGTTCGGGCGGACCAGCCACCCCCGGGTCTACGCGGCCGGCGACCTGGCCCACCGGGCGAGCCTGCCGATGCCGGTCTCCTCGGTGCTCGCGGCGGCGGCCGCAGGCCAGCTCGCGGCGACCACGACGGTGGCCGACGGCATCGCCGAGCAGATGTCGGCACTCACGCCGGCGCGCCGCTAGGTTGAGGCTCATGGTCTCGGTCACCTGGGAGGAGCTCGGTGCGGCGGCACTGGCCCGGCAGTTCCCGGAGCTGCCCGGCCGCGAGGCCGCGGCCGTGCCGGAGATGGTGCGGCTGGTGGGTCCGGTCCAGTCGCAGACGGCCCGCTCCCCCTTCATCGGGCTGGCGGCGCGCTTCCCCGGCATCACGCACGAGGCGGTGACCTCGGCGTACGAGGCGTTCGAGATCGTCCGCGGGTCGGTGATCCGCGGCACCGTGCACACCTGCGTGGCCGAGCACCACCCGCTGCTGGAGGTGGCCACCCGGGCCGGGCAGCGGCCGATCTGGCTGCGCACCCTCAAGCTCGTCGAGCCGGCCGTGGACCAACTCTGGCAAGCGCTGGAGGAGCACGCCCGGGACGAGTGGCGCACGCCCGCAGAGCTGTTCGACCACCTGGCCACCTGGGTGAAGGCGCACGGTGGGGTCGACACCATCGAGCGCGGGCTGGGCCGCTACCTCGCCTTCGGGCACGGCGGCCTGGTGCGTCGGCCACTCAAGGGCGGCTGGGACCGACAGGGTGCTCCCGGCTACCGCACCGCCGCCGCGCTGCTCCCGGGTGACCGGACCGCGGCGCTCGCCGACCCGCACGCCCTCGACGAGCTGTTCCGGGAGCACGTCCGGGCCCACGGACCGAGCAGCCGCCAGGACCTGGCGTGGTGGTCCGGGCTCGGGCTCACCCGGGTCGACGAGGTGCTCCGCCGCCTCGAGCTGCCCTCGGTGTCCGGACCGGACGGTCAGGAGTACGTCGACCTGCGGGACCCGCGCGCGCCACGCGAGGTGCCGGGAGTGCGACTGCTGCCGGAGTTCGACGCACTGATGTGCGCCTACGCGCCGGCCGCGCGGGTGCGGTTCATGGCGCCCGCGATCGGGCGTCGGCTGTGGAACCTCAACAACGGGATGGTGATGCCGCCGGTGCTCGTCGACGGCCGGATCACCGGCTACTGGCGGGCCCCCGGGTCGGCGCGCAAGCGCCCGATGGAGGTGGTCTGGTTCGCCGGCACCCGTCGGCCGCGCACGTCCGAGCTCGAGGAGCCGGTCGCCGCGCTGGAGCAGGCGCTGGCGACCACCGTGACCGACGTCCGCCTGACCCGTGAGGCCCTCTGACCTACTTCTTGCCCTTGTCGCCGGTCGGGCCGGAGGTGGACAGCGCCGCGATGAACGCCTCCTGGGGGACCTCGACGCGGCCGACCATCTTCATCCGCTTCTTGCCCTCCTTCTGCTTCTCCAGCAGCTTGCGCTTGCGGGTGATGTCACCGCCGTAGCACTTGGCCAGCACGTCCTTGCGGATCGCGCGGATCGTCTCGCGGGCGATCACCCTGCTGCCGATCGCGGCCTGGATGGGCACCTCGAACTGCTGCCGCGGGATCAGCTCGCGCAGCTTGCCCGCGAGCATCACGCCGTAGGCGTACGCCGCATCGCGGTGCACGATCGCGCTGAACGCGTCGACCGTCTCGCCCTGGAGCAGGATGTCGACCTTGACCAGGTCGGCGGCCTGTTGGCCGGTGGGCTCGTAGTCGAGCGAGGCGTAGCCCTTGGTCCGCGACTTCAGCTGGTCGAAGAAGTCGAAGACGATCTCCGCCAGCGGCAGCGTGTAGCGCATCTCCACGCGGTCCTCGGAGAGGTAGTCCATCCCGAGCAGCTGGCCGCGCTTGGACTGGCACAGCTCCATGATCGCGCCGATGTAGTCGCTCGGGCTGAGGATCGTGGCCTTGACCACGGGCTCGCGGACCTCGGCGATCTTGCCGTCCGGGTACTCGCTCGGGTTGGTCACCTTGTGCTCGGTGCCGTCCTCCATCACCACGTCGTAGACCACGTTGGGCGCCGTGCTGATCAGGTCGAGGCCGAACTCCCGCTCCAGCCGGTCGCGGGTGATCTCCATGTGCAGCAGGCCCAGGAAGCCGAGCCGGAACCCGAAGCCCAGGGCCCCGGACGTCTCCGGCTCGTAGGCGAGCGCGGCGTCGTTGAGCTGCAGCTTGTCGAGGGCGTCGCGAAGCGTGGGGTAGTCGTCGCCGTCGATCGGGAAGAGCCCCGCGAACACCATCGGGTTCGGGTGCTTGTAGCCGCCCAACGGCTTGGTCGCCCCGTCGTGCTGGCTGGTCACCGTGTCACCGACCCGGGACTGGCGGACGTCCTTGACCCCGGTGATCAGGTAGCCGACCTCGCCGACCGCGATCTGGCGGGTCTTGACCGGCTCGGGGCTGATCACGCCCACCTCGAGCATCTCGTGGACCGCGCCGGTCGACATCATCTTGATCCGGTCGCGATGGGTCAGCCGGCCGTCGATGACGCGGACGTAGGTGACCACGCCCCGGTAGGTGTCGTAGACCGAGTCGAAGATCAGCGCCCGCGGCGGCGCATCAGGGTCACCGACGGGCGGCGGGGTCTGGCGGACGATCTCGTTGAGCACCGCCTCCACGCCCATACCGGTCTTCGCGCTGACCTGGAGCACCTCGGAGGGGTCACAGCCGATGATCCCCGCCAGCTCCGCGGCGTACTTCTCAGGCTGCGCGGAGGGCAGGTCGATCTTGTTGAGCACCGGGATGATGTGCAGGTCGGCGCCGAGGGCGAGGTAGAGGTTCGCCAGCGTCTGCGCCTCGATCCCCTGCGCGGCGTCGACCAGCAGGATCGCCGCCTCACAGGCCTCCAGCGAGCGGGACACCTCGTAGGTGAAGTCGACGTGGCCCGGGGTGTCGATCATGTTGAGCACGTAGGTGCCCGGCTCGGCGCCCTGCTCGTTGTCCGCGGGCACCGTCCACGGCATCCGCACGGCCTGGCTCTTGATGGTGATGCCGCGCTCGCGCTCGATGTCCATCCGGTCGAGGTACTGGGCCCGGGCGGCGCGCTCGTCGACCACCCCGGTCAGCTGCAGCATCCGGTCGGCCAGCGTGGACTTGCCGTGGTCGATGTGGGCGATGATGCAGAAGTTCCGGATGATCGCGGGGTCGGTGCGGCCCGGGTCGGGCGCGGAGGCGATCGGTGTGGGCACGGCTCACTCTCGAAACGTTCTGGGGGTCGACGTCATCCTCCCACAGCAGGTACGACGATCCCGACGCCGCGGGGGCTCACACCGGCAGGTGCTCGCCCCACCAGCCAAGGACGTGTTCGAAGCGCTGGCGCCGGTGGCGGGGGCGTCCGCTGCGGCTGAGCTCGTGACCCTCGCCGGGGAAGAGCAGCAGCTCGGCCGGCACCCCGCGCATCTTCAGCGCGGCGAACCATCGCTGCCCCTGCTCCACCGGACAGCGCCAGTCCGCCTCGGAGTGGATCACCAGGGTCGGGGTCTGCACCTTCTCCACGTGCGTCATCGGGGTCTGCTCGACCGCTGCCTCCTGCGAGCCGTGGTACTCCCCGGGGAAGAACCAGCCGATGTCGGAGGACCCGGAGAACGAGCCACCGTCGAGGTAGCCGCGCTCGACGATCGCGGCGTCGAACCGCGAGGTGCGGGTGGTCAGCAGGGCGGTCATGAACCCGCCGTACGAGCCCCCCATCACGCCCACCCGACCGGCGTCCAGGACGTCGTCGTGCTCGGACAGCGCGTGGTCGAGGAACGCGATCACGTCGTCGGCGTCGAGGGTGCCGAGGGCGTGTCGGATGGAGCGCCCGTGGTCGAACCCGTAGCCGGACGAGCCACGTGGGTTGCACATCAGCACCGCGTAGCCGGCGCCGGCGTACACCTGCGCCTCGTCGAAGAGCGCCCAGTCGTACTGCGAGAACGGACCGCCGTGGATGTTGAGCAGCACCGGGTGCGGTCCGTCGCCGTGGGTGGCGGGGTCCGGCAGGACGAGCCAGCCGTGCACCGGGTGGTCACCGGTGGAGCGTGCCTCGAGCTCCTGCACGGGACGGATTCCCGCCGTACGCAGTGGAGCGCTCACGTCGGTCAGCCAGTGCAGGCTGCCGCCACGGACCACGGCCAGGTCGCCGGCCCGTCCTGGGTCGGCCACCGTCGCCACCACCGTGGAGCCGTCCGCGGTCGCGGCGTGCGCGGTCACCACGAGCGCACCGTCCAGGAGCACCTCCGGCCCACCAGCAGCGTCGGGGTGCACCGCGAGCAGGCGTACGGCGCCGCGGTGGATGTCCCTCACCAGGACCCGGTCACCGGCCACCACCAGGCCGCCGGTGCCCTCGTCCAGGTCGGTGGTGCGCTCGTCGGTGAGCCGGTGCAGCTCGACCGGGTCGGAGCCGAGGTCGACCGGGCTCGCCGTCGCCAGCAGGATCGTCGGTCGTCCGACGAAGTCGCGGCCGGTGCGCCCGACGTCGTTGGCCGCGACCACGAGGCGCCCGTCCGGCTGCCACGCGACGTCGCGGACGCCGAGGTCTCCCCCGGTCACCGCCGGAGGGGTGCTCGTCGGCTCGGGTGCATCGGCGCTGACCAGGTGGACGGCCGAGCGCAGGTCGGTCTCCCGGGTGTCGTGCCTCGCGGACACGAAGGCCAGCGTGCGACTGTCCGGGCTCCACGCCACCCGGTCGTCGTCGTGGTCCCCCTCGGTCAGCTGCCGTGGCGTGAGCGGCAGCTCGGGCAGCGGTGTCGACGCCTCCCCGGCGCAGGGCGGCACGTCGAGCACGAACACGTGCAGCCGGCGGTCCCGGGTGTAGCCGAGGTCGTCGCGGCGGTAGGCCAGCTCGGTGACCAGCCGCGGCGGCTCACCCTCCGCAGGCTGCTTCTCCCCGTCGGCGTCCTCGGTGCCGTAGCGGCCCGCCTCGGGCACCCGGGCGCTGTAGGCGATGCGGGACCCGTCCGGGCTCCACACCGGCGCCCCGGCGCCCAGCGGGTGGTCGGTCAGGCACAGCGGCTCGCCGCCGTCGATCGCGGTCACGTGGACCTGTGGCGGCACACCCTTCGCGCCACGGAGGAACGCCACCCGGCGACCGTCCGGGCTCACCGCCGGCGCAGTGTCGCGCTCGCCGTTGGTGAGCCGGCGCACGTGGCCGCCGGTGGTCGCCGCGACCCAGAGGCCGCCGCGGTAGCTGTCCGACGCGAGGTCCGGGCCGACCACGGACACCACGGCGGTGGCACCGTCCGGGGAGAGGCTCGGGGATCCGGCCGCTTGCAGGAGATCTAGATGTTCGGGGCGCATCCGGACAACCTAGTCAGGTCCGGCGTACGTTCGTCGAGTTGGCTGCGCGCTGCGCAGCGGTCCCTCGCGCCGATTTGGGCGCCTACACGGGCCGCTGATATCGTTTCCCCTCGTGTCTGGACCGTCTCCGGCACCCCCACTCTCGATCCACACCATCCACACCCGAACGAAGCGAGCCTGACGTGGCGAACATCAAGTCCCAGATCAAGCGGAACCGGCAGAACCTTGCCGCTCACGAGCGCAACAAGGCCGTGAAGTCCGCGCTGAAGACGGCTGTCCGCAAGTTCCGCGAGGCTGCCGCCGCCGGCAACGCCGACGAGGCCAAGGCCGCCGCCGTGCAGGCTTCCCGCCAGCTCGACAAGGCCGCCTCCAAGGGCGTCATCCACAAGAACCAGGCCGCCAACCGCAAGTCGGCCATCCAGAAGCAGGCCGCCGGGCTCTGACCCGAGCCGCAACGCCGAGGCGTCGTCCCCACGGGGCGGCGCCTTTTCGTTTGCCCCCGTGAAGGCTGGACCGCGGCCGGACCCGGTTATCAGCGCTGCGGACGCGCCCGCACCACGTCGAGCACCATCTTCTCCAGCGCGTAGGACGGGTCGCTGGCCTGGCCCTTGATGTCCGCGTCAGCGCGGGCCACGGTGCGGATCGCCCGGGCCACACCGGAGGCGTCCCAGCCGTGCGACTGGCGGCGGATGCTGTCCAGCTTCCACGGCGGCACACCCACCTCGCGGGTGAGCTCGTTGTTGCGCAGCCCGCGGGGTGCGGCGAGGAACTTGGCGAGGCTGCGCAGCCCTCCGGCCATCGCGCTGGTGACCAGGACCGGGGCGGTCCCCCGCTCGAGGGCCCACCGCAGCTCCTCGAGCGCCGTCGCCGCGCGTCCGTAGAGCGCGTGGTCGGCCACCGCGAAGGACTTCGCCTCGGCGCGACCGCCGAAGTAGGTCTTCACCATCTCCTGGGTCAGCGGCTTGCCCTCGAAGTCGCCGGCCAGCTGGTTGGCGGCCGCGGCCAGCGACCGCAGGTCCTGGCCCACTGCCTGGACCAGGAGCTCGGCCGCCTCCGGGTCGATCCGCACCTTGTGGGCCTTCAGCTCGTTGGCCACGAAGCCGGGGAACTCCCGCGCGGTCAGTGGGGCCGACTTGATCTCGGTCACCCGGCCGAGCTTGCGCAGCTTGGTCAGCAGTCCGCTGCCCTTCTGTCCGCCACTGTGCGACAGCACCAGCGCGATGTCGTCCGCGGGCGTCGCGGCGTAGTCGAGCAGTCCCGCGGCGGACTCCTCGGGCAGGTCCTCGAGCTTGCGGACCACGACGCACCGGGTGCTGGAGAACAGCGACGGCGCGGAGAGGTCGCCGAGCTCGGCCATGGTCAGCGTGGCCGCCATCGTCTCGGAGACCTCGGCCTCCGGGTCGTGGCGGCGTACGGCGTCGCGGACCTCGGCGATCGCACGCTCACCGAGGAACTCCTCGGGCCCGGTCACGAGCGTCACCCGACCGAGCACGTCCTGGGGAGCCGGCTTCGCCATGACCGCACTTTCTCACGCCGCTCCGACAGCGCGAGCCGCGGTCGTCCTACAGCTGCAGGGTGCCCCGGATCAGCGTGCGGCTGGCACCGCCGACCCAGAGGTCACCGTGCTCGTCGGTCTCCACCGACACCCGGCCGTCGCGTCCGAGCGCCGTCCCCTGCCGGGCGACGTACGACCCCGGCAGCCGGCCGGCACGGGTCAGCCACACCGCGAGGCCGGCGTTGAGGCTCCCGGTCACCGGGTCCTCGGGGATCGACAGGCCGGGGCAGAACGCGCGCACCTCCACGTCGGCGCCGTGCTCGGCACGAGCCTTCTCGTCGTGCGGGCCGATCACGCCGGTCTCCACCGGGAGCGCGGTGAAGTCGGGGCGCAGCGACAGCACGGTCTGGGCGCTGTCGAGCTCGAGCCCCAGCCAACCGGGACCGTTGTCCACCCACTCGGCGCCCAGCAGCTGGTGGGGCTCCAGCCCGAGCGCGGCCACCACGGTGGTGAGCTCGGCCTGGTCGACCGGACCCGAGCGCAGGAACGGCGGTGCCCGGAAGGCGAGCCGGGAGCCCTCGTCGCCGGAGCGCACGCTGACCAGGCCCGCCCCGCACTCCTGCACGAGCTCGCCGCGAGTGCGCGGCCGGCCGCCGTTCTCGAGCCACGCGTGGGCACTGCCGAGCGTGGGGTGGCCGGCGAACGGGAGCTCCGTGGCCGGGGTGAAGATCCGCAGCCGGTAGTCCGCGCCGGCCTCGGCACCCTCATCGGTGGGCGGGAGCAGGAAGGTCGTCTCCGACAGGTTGGTCCAGTTCGCGAAGGCGGCCATCTGCTCGTCGTCGAGCCCCGTGGCGTCGTGCACGACCGCGACCGGGTTGCCGGTCAGCGAGGTGGCGGCGAAGACGTCGACCTGGGAGAAGGTGTAGCTGTCCACGCCGCCAGCCTGCCCTACGGGCGCGGCCCGCGGGTGCGCACCCCGAGGACGTCACCCACCACGGTCACCGCCACGTCACCGGCGCGATCGGTGCGCAGGACCCGCATCCGGGCGTCAGCGAGGAGCGCCAGCAGCGACGGCGCCGGGTGGCCGTAGTCGTTGTCGGCACCGACCGAGACCAGCGCGAGCGCAGCGCCGGTGCTGCGCACCAGGTCGGGGTCCTGGCTCGCGCTGCCGTGGTGGGCGACCTTGAGCACGTCGGCCGGCACTCCCCCGGTCTCGCGGAGCAGCCGAGCCTGCGCCGGCTGCTCCTGGTCACCGAGCAGCAGGATGCGCACGCCGCGTGTGCGCACCAGCAGCACCACGCTCGAGTCGTTGGCCGGGGACTCCGACGGCGGTACGCCGGACGGCGCCACCACCTGCCAGGTCAGGGAGCCCACGCGCCGGGTCTCGCCGTACGTCGCCCGCCTGACCGGCACGCCGGCTCCTGCGGCGACCGCCTCGACGCGACGGACGCCCGACAACGGCTCGGCCGTCGACGTCACCTCGACGAGGTTTACGCGGCGGTCGTGCAGAACGCCCTCCAGCCCGTCCACGTGGTCGGCGTGGAAGTGGGTGAGCACCGCAACAGGGACGTGCCGGACCCCGAGCCGGTCCAGACAGCCCTGCACCGCGGCGGGATCCGGCCCGGCGTCGACGACCACCGCCGAGGCGGGGCCCGCACGCAGCACCAGCGCGTCGCCCTGCCCGACGTCGCAGGCCACCATCACCCACCCCTCGGGCGGCCACCCGGGGCTGGGCAGCGGCACCACCAGCACCACGACCAGCACGGCACCCACCGTGAGCGTCGCGGCACGCCGTGCGAGCAGCAGGCCGAGGAGCAGGACGACGAGGACGGAGAGGAGGGTGAGCAACGCCAGGCCCCACGGGCGTGCCGGCCACCCGACGGCCGCGGTGGGCAGGTCCGCCCCGTGCCTGGCCACGGTGATGATCCACCGGGCGCACCAGGCGCCCGGCGTCGCGACCAGCGCACCTCCGCGCTCCCAGACCAGGCCCACCACGCCGCCCGCCAGCCCCAGGACCGTCGCCGGTCCGACGGCCGGGGCGACCACGACGTTGGCGATCACCGCCACCAGGCTGACCTGGCCGGAGATGGCAGCGACGATCGGCGTCACGGCCAGCTGCGCGGCCAACGGCACGGAGAGCGCCTCCGCCACCCATCGCGGCAGCCACGTCATCAGCCGGTCACGCCAGCCGGGCGCGAGCCAGAGGATGCCCGCCGTGGCACACACCGACAGCGCGAAGCCGACCGACCGGGCCAGCCACGGGTCGAGCAGCAGCAGGCCGAGCACCGCCACGCCCAGGGCGCGACCACCGCGTTGCCGTCCGTTGCTGCCCATCGAGAGCAGGGCGACCGACCCCATCGCGGCGGCGCGTACGACGCTCGGCTCGGTGCGCGCGAGCAGGACGAAGCCGGCCACGCCGACCAGCCCGACCAGCAGCAACCCGCGAGCCCGTACGCCCAGCCACCTCGCCAGGATCAGCAGGCAGCCGACGACGAGGGTGAGGTTGGTGCCCGACACCGCGAGCAGGTGCGTGAGCCCCGAGGTCCGGAAGTCCTCGGCCACCTCCTCGGGCAGTCCCGCGTCGTCACCGTCGACGAGGGCGGGCACCAAGGCCGCCGGTGCCCGTGGCTGTCCGGAGACGACGTCCCGGATCGAGGCGCGCAGCCGCTCGGTCGCCCCCAGGAGGAACCCCGGTCGCTCCACCGTGGTCGGCGGCCCTCGGGTGTGCAGCACCGCGGCGAGGTCGCGCGTGTGCGCGGACTGCAGCCGACCGTCGGCGCTCACCACGGCGCCGAGCCGCACCCGCGCCCAGGACGGGTCGGCGATGATCAGCACCGGCACGCGCAGCCGGTGGCGTACCCCGCGTCCGGTCACCGACACGGCCCGCGCCCGGACCACGACGTAGGAGTCGAACTCCCCTTCGCGCAGGCGGGCGTCGGAGGTGATCACCATGCGCGCGTCGACGACGGCGCCGTCGCGCGCCAGGTAACGCACCGGGCTGGAGGTGACCGCGTCGACCCGGAGCAGGGTGCACATCCCGACGCCGACCCCGGCGACGAGCCAGACCACGCCGGTGCCGACGTCGTTCCCGCGTCGGCGCCGACGCAGGATCCAGCCCGTGGCGAGGAGCAGGGCGAGCACCAGCAGCCATCCCGGGGCGAGGAACGCGGCGAGCGCCGCCAGCCAGGCGACCAGCCCGAGCGCCGGGGCCCTCAGGTCGCTCACAGGGTGACGAGCGGGGCCAGGTCGGCGAAGGTCTTCTCACCGATGCCGTCGATCTCCAGCAGCTCGTCGACCGATGAGAACGCGCCGTGCGACTCCCGCCACGCGAGGATCTTCTCCGCCGTGACCGGGCCGACGCCCGGCAGCGACTCGAGCTGCTCGCCGGTCGCCGTGTTGAGGTTGACCAGCGCGCCCGCGCTCGGCGGCGCGTTGGACGCCACACCGGCCGCGAGGCCGCCGGGCGCGGCAGGCTTGCCGACCAGGATCTGCTCGCCGTCGACCAGCACCCGCGCCAGGTTGAGCCCGGTGAGGTCGACCCGTCCCCGAGGCCCACCGGCCCGCTCGAGCGCGTCGACCACCCGCGACCCCGCCGGCAGGGTGCGCACTCCCGGGCGGCGTACCTTGCCCGCCACGTCGACTGTGACCGTCTCGGTCGCCTGCGCCGCCGCGCGCGCCCCGGCGCTCGCGCCGCTCGCGGGCGCCGAAGGGACCAGGGGTGCCGCGGAGCGGTGGGAGAGCGCCGGGGCGACGGGCGTGGACTCCCCCGACGTCCGCCAGGCGACCACCGCGGCGGCGGTCAGTGCCAGGGCGACGAGGGCAACGACGAGCAGGGCGGGGCCCCGCCCGAGGCCGACGCGACCCTGCAGGGTCTGCGGCACCACGGCCGCGAGGGCGCCGTGCACCCGGCCCGTCGAGGGACGACCGCGCCGCACGTGGCGCCCGGGTGCAGCCACGGGCGCGGGGTCGCGGAGGCCGTCGGTGACGGATGTCTCTCCGGCCGGAGCCGACTCCACAGGGGCGCCACCGTGCTCGAGCGGCAGCACACCGGCCTGCTCGAGCTCACGCGCGAGCAGCTCCAGCCGCCTGCGGGCGGCCGTCTCGACCTCCTGCTGTGCCTGCCTGTGCATGCCGCGACGCTAGGCAGCCCCCTCGGGCGCCGGAAGACGTCATGGCCCGGCTGTGGACAACCGTCGGGCGAGGGGCGCTGTGGACGCTCAGGCCTCGGGAGGGAGCCGGGGAGCCACGCAGACCGCGACCATGCCGGGCCCGACGTGGGCGCCGAGCACCGCGCCGATCTCGCCGACTTGCACCTCGCGCCCGTCCAGCCGGTGCCCCAACCGACCGGCCAGGCGCTCGGCGAGCTGCTCGGCCCGGTCCGGACTGGCCAGGTGGGCGACGGCCACGTCGACGCCGCCGTCGGTCCCGCTCTCTCCCGGCACGCCGACCGAGCCTGCCTCAGCCACCTCCACGGCCAGCTCCTCGAGCCGGGTGAGCGCCCTGCTGGCAGTGCGCACCCTTTCGTGCGGCCCGACCTTGCCGTCCTCGACCTTGAGGATCGGCTTCACCGCGAGGGCAGACCCGAGCAGCGCAGCGGCGGCACCCATCCGGCCTCCGCGGCGCAGGTACTCCAGGGTGTCGACGTAGAACAGCGACGTGGTGGTCGCGGCGCGCGCTGCGGCCACCCGGGCCACCTGCTCGGAGTCCGCGCCGGCCCGGACGGCCTCAGCCGCGGCGAGCACGGCGAACCCGGTACCCATGCCGACCTGCCGCGAGTCGACGGCGATGACCGGGACCGGGGACCGCCTGGCCGCGAGCTGGGCCGACTCGTAGGTGCCGCTCAGCTCCGCGGAGATGTGCACCGAGACGATCGAGGTCGCCCCCTCGGCCGCGAGTCGTTCGTAGACCTCGAGCATCGCCTCGGGGTTCGGCCGCGACGTGCTCACCGGCGTCCACGCCTTGAGAGCGTCGGCGAGCATCGCGGGCGTCACTCCCCCGTCCACGCCTTCGTCGTACGCCGTGGCCCCGATGACCACCTGCAGCGGCACCACGGTGATCCCGGCCTCGGCAGCGACCCCGGGCGGGATCGAGGCGGTGGAGTCGGTGACCAGGGCTACGGGCATGCGCCGAAGGGTAACGCCGGGCGGACGCGGCCTCGTGGGGGTGCCCGGCCGCTCGCTACCGTCGGGAGCACGCACGTCACCGACATCTCGAGGAGGAGCCAGATGCGCATCGTCATCGCCGGCGGACACGGGCAGGTCGCCCGCCACCTGGGCAGGGTCCTTGTCGCCGCCGGGCACGAGCCCGTGGGCATGGTCCGCAAGGACGAGCACGAGAAGGACCTGCGCGGTGACGGCGTGGAGCCGGTGCGGATCGATCTGGAGAACACCGATGTCGAGGAGATGACCTCGGTGGTGCGCGGTGCGGACGCGGTGGTGTTCGCCGCCGGTGGCGGACCGGACGGCAACGCGGCGCGCAAGGAGACCGTGGACAAGGGCGCCGCGATCATGCTGGCGGAGGCCGCGCAGGCGGCGGGGGTACGCCGCTACGTGATGGTCTCCTCGATGGGGACCGAGCACGCCGACCCGGGCAGCGAGGACGTGTTCCAGGTCTACCTGCGCGCCAAGAAGGCCGCCGACGACCACGTGCGCGCGACCGACCTCGACTGGACGATCGTCCGGCCCGGCCGGCTGACCGACGATCCCCCCACCGGCCGGGTGCGGCTCGGCGACCTGCCGCGCGGCGAGGTGACCCGCGCCGACGTGGCGCAGGTGCTCGCGGCGGTCCTCGAGGCGGACAACACGGTGGGCCAGACCTTCGACTTGCTCAACGGCGACGTACCGGTCGTCGACGCGGTCGCCGCCGTCTGACGCGCCTGGAACGTCCTCCTCCTGCTGATCCGGATGATGCTGGTCGTCGGCGTGATGGAGCTGACCGGGCTCTTCGAGTACCTCGCCATCTGGCCGCGCAGCGTTCGCGCGGGAAGCCGTTCCGGCTGATGGTGCTGCTGATCCTCGTCACCGCGGGGCCAGCGCTCTGCTGGACAACGTCAGCACCGTGCTGCTGATGGCGCCGGTCACGCTGACCACGTGTCGCCGGCTCGGGTTGTCACCGGTGCCGTACCTGATGACCCTGGCCTTCGCCTCCGACAGCGGCGGCACGGCCACCCTGATCGGCGACCCGCCGAAACATCATCATCGCCAGCCGCGCCGGGCTGAGCGTCAACGACTTCCTGCTCCCGCGGTCGCCGCGAGGGTCAGCGTGGTGATCATCGGCATCGCGGCGCGAAGGGGCACGCGATCAGCTCCTGGACGTTCACCAAGCACGGCCTGATGGTCACCGCGGCCTCGCTCGCCGTGTCGTGGCCCTGCGTCTGGCTGCGCTACTACGCGTGAGCCCACGGTCGAGCCCGGTCAGGGCTCGATCAACCCGACCCGGATCGCGTATCGGGTCAGCTCGGTACGGTCCCGCATCCCGAGCTTCTGCAGGATGTTCTCGCGGTGCCGCTCCACCGTGCGCACGCTGATCACCAGCTCGCGGGCGATCTCGCGCGAGGAGTAGCCCTCGGCGATCAGCTTGACGACCTGGTCCTCCCGGGCGGTGAGCACCGCCCGGGGCAGCGGCTCGCCCCGGCGGAGCCGCTCGAGGTGGTCCTTGACCAGCGCGCTCTCCGCCCCCGGGTAGAGGAACGACTCCCCGCGCAGGGCAGCCCGGCAGGCGTCGACGAGGTCGCGGTCGGCGGCAGACTTCAGCACGTAGCCGGATGCGCCGACGCGCAGGGACTCGAAGAAGTACTGCTCGTTGTCGTGCATCGACAGCATCAGGATCCGCGGCGGCTTCGGCCAGCGCGAGATCTCGCGCGCGGCCTGCAGGCCGGTGAGCCGCGGCATCGCCACGTCGAGGACGGCGAGGTCGACCTCCTGCTCGCGCAGCGAGGCGACCGCCTCGACCCCGTCACCGGCCTCGGCGACCACGGTCAGGTCCGGCTGCATGTCCAGGATCATCCGTACGCCGCGGCGGACCAGCACGTGGTCGTCTGCCAGCAGCACCCTCGCCGGCTCACTCATCCCCTGCGTCCCCGCACGGTCGGCACCGACAACGTCACCACGGTGCCGCCTCCGTCTCGCCGGCGTACGTCGAGCTCCGCACCCACCAGCACCGCGCGCTCGTGCATGCCGCGCAGCCCGGTCCCGTCGGCGCCCGGGGGAATGCCCACCCCGTCGTCGCTGACGGTGAGCACCAGGTCGTCACCGCGCATGCCGAGGTTGAGCTCGACGGTCTTCGCGCGGGCGTGCCGGGCCACGTTGGTGAGCGCCTCCTGCGCCACCCGGAACACCACCAGCTCGGTGGCGTCGTCGATCGGCGGGGGCACCCCCGGCAGGATGCCGCGCCGCACGTGGGTCTCGCTGTGGGTGAACAGCTCGGTCGTGAGCGCCGCGAGCGCACTGCGCAGGCCGAGGTCCTCGAGCACGTGCGGCCGGAGCCGCCGGGCGACCGCGCGCACCTCGTCGAGGCTGGACCGGGCGTTCTCCCGCACACCCGCGATCGTCTCCGCGTCGGCCCCGGTCTCCGCGAGCACACCCAGCTCCAGCAGCAGTGCGGTCAGGCTCTGGCCGACGCCGTCGTGCAGCTCTTGGGCGATGCGGGCCCGCTCGTCCTCCTGGGCGGCCAGCGCGGCCAGGTTGCTCTGCCGCTGGCCGGCCTCGATGCGGCCCAGCAGGTCGTTGACCGACAGCGCGAGGTGGTGGCCGATCCCGGAGGGCGGCACCGGCACGCGTCCGATCGGGTCCGTGGAGCGAGCCCGCTCGAGGGCGGAGACGAGCCGGTCCAGCGGCCGCAGCGCCCGGCCGACCAGGATCGCGTTGGCCAGGATCATCACGGCCAGCCCCACCACGAGCACGACCACCTCGGACAACAGCGGTTCGGCCGAGACCGTGGCCGGCGAGAACGCCAGCAGCGCGGTGCCGAGGGCGAACAACAGCCCGTTGATGACGATCACGCGGGTCGTCAGCGAGTAGCCGTGCCAGCTCAGCATGCGGCTACCTTGCCACGCGTCGCGCCGTCGACGAGGCAGCGAAAGTGGGGCCCGGACCCCATGTGACGGGGGGCGTCCGCCTTCCACACTGGAGGTGCGGGGCCCCGGATCACTCCCGTGACATGGGGCCCCGCGCCAGTCGATGGAGGTACACCGTGCACCCGCCCGCTCGCCGCGCCACCGCTCTCTTCCGCAAGCTGCGTCAGCACGACGCCGAGACCCGGCACATGTGGACATCGGCCTCCGCGCCGACACGCGAAGGCGTGACCGCCCTGGTGCAGGTCGACTTCACCATGCAGGTCATCGACGAGAGCCATGCGGTCGAGGACCTCGAGCGGAGCGTCCTCGACGCGGTGGAGGACGTCGTACGCCGGCGCATCGCGTCGAGCACGGTCGCCGAGCTCCCCGTTCCAGGTGACGCCGCCGACTGGCTCCCGGCCGATCTTGTCGAGGGTGCCCTCGTCGAGCACGCCCACGTGACCATGTCCGACATCGAGGTCGGCCCCGCGCTGCGCAGCCTCGTCTCCGCAACCCCCGGCCCGTGAGCGCGTGGACCTGAACCTGACCATCCTCGGCGCCACCCTGGTGCTCCTGGCCGGGGTGGCAGCGGTTCGGGTCTCTGCACGCGCGGGCCTGCCCAGCCTGCTGCTCTACCTGCTGATCGGGCTCCTCCTCGGCGAGGCGGGCCTGGGCCTGCGCTTCGACGACGTCGACCTCACGATGGTGCTGAGCACGCTCGCACTCGCGGTCATCCTCGCCGAAGGCGGCCTGAGCACGCGCGCCGACGTGGTGCGCCCGGTCGTCGGGCTCGCCGGGCTGCTGGCGACCGCCGGCGTGGTGATCAGCGTGGCGATCACCGCGGCCCTGACCTATGCCCTCCTCGACGTCGACCTGCGCACGGCGCTTCTGCTCGGCGCCGTGGTCGGGTCCACCGATGCGGCAGCCACGTTCGCGATCATGCGCCGGCTGCCGATCAAGCCCCGGATCCGGGCCGCGCTGGAGGCGGAGTCGGGGTTCAACGACCCGCCGGTCATCATCCTGGTCACCGTCATCGCCAGCGACGCGTGGAACAGCTCCGACCCGACCACCATCGGCGCGCTCGTCGTCTACCAGCTGGTCGTGGGCGTGGCCACGGGGCTGGCGGTCGGCCGGGTCGGCCAGTGGCTGCTCGGACGGAGCGCACTGCCGTCGGCCGGGCTCTACCCCCTGGCCACCGTCGCGATCCTGTTCCTGGCCTTCGCCCTCGCCGGGCTGGCTCAGGCCAGCGGCCTGATGGCGATCTACGTGGCCGGCATGTGGCTGGGAAACGCGCGTCTCCCCCACCGCCAGGTCACCGTGGGCTTCGCCGATGGGCTCGCCTGGCTGGCCCAGATCGGCCTCTTCGTCCTGCTCGGGCTCCTCGCCAGCCCGGCCCGACTCGTCGACGCGATCGTGCCGGCCGCCATCGTCGGGGTTGCCCTCACGTTCCTGGCCAGACCAGCGTCGGTGCTGGCCTGCGCGTCGTGGTTCCGGATCCCCCTGCGGCACCAGGTGTTCATGTCCTGGGCGGGACTGCGCGGCGCGGTTCCCATCGTGCTCGCCACCATCCCCACCGCCCGCGGCCTGCCCTCGGCCGACCAGATCTTCGACGTGGTGTTCCTGCTGGTCGTCGCGTTCACACTGATCCAGGCGCCGCTGCTCCCCTCGCTGGCCCGGCGTACCGGCGTCGCGCGCGAGCTCTCCGCGCAGGAGCTCGAGGTGGAGTCCGCGCCCCTGGAGGAGATGAACGCCAGCCTGCTGCAGTTCCGGGTGCCGGCGAGGTCACGCATGTCCGGGGTCTACGTCAACGACCTGCGCCTGCCGGGCAACGCAGCGCTGGCGCTGGTGCACCGGGACGGCAGGATCTTCGTGCCCGACGACCACACCTCGCTCAGCGCCGGCGACCACCTGGTGCTGGCAGTCTCCGACGACGTCCGCGAGGAGACCGAGCAACGGCTGCGCGCGATCGCCGAGAACGGTCGCCTGGCCCTGTGGTACGACCACTCGAGCCGTACCACCCCCTCACGCCGGCGGTCGCCACCGCAGCTGCCGCAGCGGGCCCGTCCCCTCGTGGTGCCGGCCCCACGCCGAGCCAAGGACAGGGTCGGCGACCGGCACGGCGACCGGGCCAGCGCTCGTCAGGGCACCCCCGAGTCGCCGAGGGTGCCGAGCCGGACCAGCTGATCAGCCGGCGACGACGTTGACCAGCTTGGGGGCGCGCACGATCACCTTGCGCACCTGCTTGCCCTTCAGGGCACGCTGCACGGCCTCGTCGGCCAGCGCGGCGGCCTCCAGGTCGGCCTCGCTGATGCCGGGCGAGACCTCCAGCCGCGCCCGCAGCTTGCCCTGCACCTGCACGACCGCGGTGACCGAGTCCTCGACCAGCAGCGCCTCGTCCACCTGCGGCCAGCCGGCCAGGGCGACCGTCGGCTGGTGACCCAGCCGCTCCCACATCTCCTCGGCGGTGTACGGCGCCACCAGGGACAGCAGGATCGCGACAGTCTCGACCGCCTCGCGGACGGCCGGGTCGTCGGGACCGCAGCCGGAGTCGATCGCCTTGCGGGTGGCGTTCACCAGCTCCATCGTCCGCGCGACCATCACGTTGAACCGGTGCGACTCGACCAGCTGTGCGGCGTCGTGCACCGTCTTGTGGGTCACCTTGCGCAGCGCGACGTCGCCGGTCGCCGGGTCGACCCCGGGCTCCGAGGTGACGTCACCGCTCAGCCGCCAGCCGCGCTGCAGGAACCGCAGCGAGCCGGCCGGCGACATGTCGGCCCAGTCGATGTCGTCCTCCGGAGGACCGGCGAAGACCAGGGTCAGGCGCACCGCGTCCACCCCGAAGTCCGACAGCTGCTCCCCCAGGTTGACGCCGTTGCCCTTCGACTTCGACATCTTGGCGCCCTCGTTGATGACGGTGCCCTGGTTCAGCTGCGCGGCGAACGGCTCGCGGAAGTCGACCAGCCCCATGTCGGCCAGCACCTTGGTGAAGAAGCGGGCGTACAGCAGGTGCAGCACGGCGTGCTCGACCCCGCCGACGTAGATGTCGCACGGCATCCAGGCGTTGACCAGGTCGCTGTCGAAGGCCTGTGTCTCGTCGGCCGGCGAGCAGTAGCGCAGGAAGTACCACGAGGAGTCGACGAAGGTGTCCATCGTGTCGGAGTCGCGCTGGGCGGGGCCGCCGCACTGCGGGCATTCCACGTTGACCCACTCGGTCGCCGCAGCCAGCGGGGAGACCCCCTTGGGCTTCAGGTCGGCGCCCCGCAGCTCCGGCAGCTCGACGGGCAGCTGGTCCTCGGGGACCGGCACCTCGCCGCACCTCTCGCAGTGGACGATCGGGATCGGGCAGCCCCAGTAGCGCTGCCGGCTCAGCAGCCAGTCGCGCAGCCGGTAGTTCACCGCGCCCTTGCCGTGGCCCTCGGCCTCCAGCCGCTCCACGATCCGGTGGATGCCGGTGGCCTTGTCGCTCAGGCCGTCCAGGCTGAAGTCGCCGCTGCTCGAGTTGACGTAGACGCCGTCGCCGGTGGTGGCGATCCCGGTCTCCTCCGGGTTGTCCTCGCCGGTGTCGACCACCCGGCGCACCGGCAGGCCGAATGCCCGCGCGAAGTCCAGGTCGCGCTGGTCGTGCGCGGGCACCGCCATGATCGCGCCGGTGCCGTAGTCCGCCAGCACGTAGTCCGCGGCCCACACCGGGACCCGCTCGCCGTTGACCGGGTTGGTCGCGGTGATGCCCAGGTCGACGCCGGTCTTCGGCCGCTCTGTCGAGAGCCGGTCGATGTCGGAGGCCTTGCGGGTCGCGGCCAGGTAGGCCTCGTAGGCCTCGCGCTGCTCCGGGGAGACCACCTCGGCGGCGAGCGCCGCGTCGGCCGCGATGACCATGAAGGTCGCGCCGTACAGCGTGTCGGGGCGGGTGGTGTAGACGGTCAGGTCGCGGTCCGTCCCGTCGGCCAGGTGCAGGGTGAAGTCGACGTACGCGCCCTCGGAGCGCCCGATCCAGTTGCGCTGCGCCGTGACCACCCGGTCCGGCCACGTGGGGGCCAGCACGTCCAGGTCGTCCAGCAGCTCCTGGGCGTAGTCGGTGATCTTGAAGTACCACTGGGTCAGCTCGCGCTTGGTGACCTCGGCTCCGCAGCGCTCGCACATCCCGTCGACGACCTGCTCGTTGGCCAGCACGGTCTGGTCGTTGGGGCACCAGTTCACCGGCGAGTTCTTCCGGTAGGCCAGCCCCCGCTCGCGGAACTTCAGGAACAGCCACTGCGTCCAGCGGTAGTACTCCGGGTCGGAGGTGTGCAGCCGGCGCGACCAGTCGAAGCTCACGCCATACCGCTTGAACGACTCGGCCTGGGTCTCGATGTTGGCGTAGGTGAACGTGGCCGGGTGCTCGTCGTTGCGGATCGCGGCGTTCTCCGCGGGCAGGCCGAAGGAGTCCCAGCCGATCGGGTTCAGCACCTCGTAGCCCTGCAACCGCTTGTAGCGCGCGATCACGTCGTGCAGCGCCGTCACCTCGGCGTGCCCCATGTGCAGGTCACCGCTGGGGTAGGGGAACATCGTGAGCGCGTAGAACTTCTCCCGCGGGCTGTGGTCGTCCGCCCGGAAGGGGTCGAGCTTCTCCCACACCTGCTGCCACTTCTCCTCCGTGGCGTGCACGTCGTAGGTGGCGGTCCGGCTCTCGTCGTGGTCGGTCATCTCGACAACTTCCTTCTGGCGGTCAGGTGCTGGGGCAGAAAAAAACCCCTCGCGCAGAGGGGCAGCCGCGTCGTCGACGCGGCTAGGAGAGAAGCAGCACCTGGTTCACGCCACCATCGTAGCGCTGATCACGCCTCGGACGCCCCCCGCTCCTCCCCCGCCTCCGCCTCGGCAGGTACGACGATCGGCCGGATCCGGGCCCAGAGGAAGAACGCGACCGACACCACGATCATCAGCCCGCCACCCAGCAGGTTGATGTTCGTGGCGTTGTCCACGTCGTTGTCGGTGCCCAGCAGGCCGGTGAGGACCAGGATCACGCCGTAGACGCCGAGCAGTCCCGCGATGATCACCCGGATGTCGAACAGTCCGGCCCGACGTCGCTCGGTGGGTTTGCTGCCTGCCATGTCTGATCTCCTCACCAGAAGATGATGTTGAGGGCGACGACCATGACCCCGGAGATGGTGGCCAGCTTGGTCGGCTGCTGGTACCAGGCCAGCCGGCCCTCGTCGGCGTCGTGGAAGTCCTCCTTGGGCGTCAGCGACCAGACCAGCCCGCGCAGCTCCGACTCCACGCGCGGCGGCGTGACCATCGTGACCACGATGCTGACCACGATGTCGACCACGAACGCGACGCCGGCGGCGACGAAGCTCGCCCCCTGTCCGGCGAGCCCGATGACGCCGATCGACATCGGGCCGAGCGCGTCCTCGCTGAGCACCGCGACCAGCACCGCGCCCGCCGTACCGCTGACCAGGCCTGCCCAGCCGGCGGTGGCGGACATGCGTTTCCAGAACATGCCGAGGATGAACGTCGCGAACAACGGCGCGTTGAAGAACCCGAACAAGGTCTGCAGGTAGTTCATGATGTTCTGGTAGTTCTGCGCGAACAGCGCCGTGCCGATCGCCACCACGGTGGCCCCCACCGTCGCGATGCGGCCGACCCGCAGGTAGTAGTCGTCGGTGCGGTCCTTGACGACGTAGGTCTCCCACAGGTCGTAGGAGAAGACCGTGTTGAAGGCGGACACGTTGGCCGCCATGCCGGCCATGAACGAGGCCAACAGCCCCGCGATCGCGATGCCGAGCATGCCGTTGGGCAGCAGGTCGCGGATCAGGTACAGCAGCGAGTTGTTGTAGTCGAAGTTCGGGTCGGCCGAGGCCTTCGCGTCGGCCACCTCGGAGACGGCCACCGCGGCGATCATGCCCGGGAAGATCACCAGGAACGGCACGAACATCTTCGGGAACGAGCCGATGATCGGCGATCGCTGCGCGGCGGAGATCGAGCTCGAGGCCATCGCGCGCTGGACCTCGACGAAGTTGGTGGTCCAGTAGCCGAACGAGAGCACGAAACCGAGCCCGAAGACGATGCCGATCACCGAGAGCACCTCGGACTCGATGCCGGTCAGGTTGGTGCCCGGCCACGAGCTCAGCTGGGCCGGACCGTCACCCGCCGAGGTGATCTTGTCCTTCAGCCCGCCGTAGCCGCCCACCTTGTGCAGCCCGACCAGCGTCAGCGGCAGCAGGGCCGCCACGATCACGAAGAACTGCAGCACCTCGTTGTAGATCGCCGCAGAGAGCCCGCCGAGCGTGATGTAGGACAGCACCACGATCGCGGCGACCACCAGTGAGACGTAGAGGTTCAGCCCGAGCAGGATGTTGACGATCTTCGCCAGCAGGAACAGGTTGATCCCGGCGATCAGCAGCTGGGCGATCGCGAAGCTCAGTGCGTTGACCAGATGGGCGCCGGTGCCGAAGCGGCGGCGCATGAACTCCGGGACCGATCGCACCTTGGAGCCGTAGTAGAACGGCATCATCACGATGCCGAGGAACAGCATCGCGGGCACGGCGCCGACCCAGAAGTAGTGCACCGTCGGGATGCCGAACTGGGCGCCGTTGGCGGACATGCCCATGATCTCGACCGCGCCGAGGTTGGCCGCGATGAACGCCAGGCCGGTCACCCATGCCGGCAGCGAGCGTCCGCTGAGGAAGAAGTCGAGGCTCGTCGACACCGAGCGGCGCGCCATCAGTCCGATCCCGAGCACGACGGCGAAGTAGATCGCCACCAGCAGGTAGTCGACCCAGTTCGCGTCCAACCGCAGCTGCGACTCGGCTGCCAGTACCATCGATCCTCCCGGAAGGTCGTCCGCACGAGGGTGGCACACGCGCGCCCCGGACCCGGCCTGTACCCCCTTGCGAGTCGGAGGATGCCCATGTCCTGGTTGGTCACCGGAGGTGCCGGCTACATCGGCGCCCACGTCGTCCGTGCGTTCGACGAAGTGGGACTCGACGCAGTCGTGGTCGACGACCTCTCCAGCGGCCACCGCGGCTTCGTCCGTCCCGACGTCCCGTTCGTGCACGGCAGCGTCGTGGACACCGACCTCCTGGTCGAGGCGATGAAGGAGCACGACGTCGAGGGCGTGGTGCACCTCGCGGGCTACAAGTACGCCGGGGTCTCCGTCGAGCGTCCGCTGCACACCTACGTGCAGAACGTCACCGGCACGGTCAACCTGCTCGATGCGATGGCGCAGACCGGCGTCGACCAGATCGTGTTCTCCTCGAGCGCGGCCACGTTCGGCACACCCGACGTCGACCTCGTGACCGAGGAGACCCCGACCAGCCCGGAGTCGCCGTACGGCGAGAGCAAGCTGATCGGCGAGTGGGTGATCCGCGACCAGGCACGCGCGACCGGCCTGCGGCACACCTCGCTGCGCTACTTCAACGTGGTCGGGTCCGGCGCCGACGACCTCTACGACACCAGCCCGCACAACCTGTTCCCGATCGTTTTCGAGATGCTGCTGGCCGGGAAGACCCCGCGCATCAACGGCGACGACTACCCCACCGAGGACGGCACCTGCGTCCGTGACTACGTGCACGTCGCCGACCTCGCGGCGGCCCACGTCGTCGCGGCACAGCGGCTCGCGGAGGGGCGCGCGCTCGAGCCCGTCTACAACCTCGGCAGCGGCACCGGCTCCTCGGTGCGGCAGATCATGGACGCGATCCGCACGGTGACCGGCATCGACTTCACCCCCGAGGTGGGTCCGCGACGCCCAGGTGACCCTGCGCGCATCGTGGCCACCGGCGAGCTCGCCGCCCGCGACCTCGACTGGCAGATGCGACACAGCCTCGAGGAGATGGTGCGCTCCGCGTGGGAGGCCCGCAAGGCCGCCGACGCCGACACGGCAGGATGACCCCATGACCTCAGGACGCATCACCGACCTGTTCTCGCTCGACGGAAAGGTCGTCGTCGTCACCGGCGCCTCCTCCGGGCTCGGCGTCGCGTTCGCGGAGGCCTTCGCCGAGGCCGGGGCCGACGTGGCCCTCGGTGCCCGCCGCGTCGAGCGGCTCGCGGACACCGCCGCCCTGGTGGAGAAGGCGGGTCGTCGCTCGATCAGCGTGCGCACCGACGTCGCGCAGCCCGAGGACTGCCAGGCACTCGTGGACGCGGCGATGGAGGCGTTCGGTCGCGTCGACGTACTGATCAACAACGCCGGCGTGGGCACCGCGGTGCCCGCCACCCGCGAGACCCCGGAGCAGTTCCGCCAGGTCGTCGACGTCAATCTCAACGGCTGCTACTGGATGGCGCAGGCCTGCGGCCGGGTGATGGAGCCGGGGTCCTCGATCATCAACATCTCCTCGGTCCTCGGCCTCACCACCGCGGGACTGCCACAGGCGGCGTACGCCGCGACCAAGGCGGGCCTGATCGGCATGACCCGCGACCTCGCCCAGCAGTGGACCGGTCGCAAGGGCATCCGGGTCAACGCGATCGCGCCCGGCTTCTTCACCTCGGAGATGACCGACCAGTACCCCGAGGGCTACCTGGAGAGCCAGCAGGTTCGCATCCCCGCCGGCCGCAAGGGAGACCCGCGCGAGCTCGCCGCCACCGCGGTGTTCCTCGCCTCGCCCGCCGCCGGCTACATCACCGGCCAGACGCTGCCCGTCGACGGCGGGATGACCATCACCTGACGGATCGGGACCCGCGTTGGGACACTGGGCTCATGGCACCGCAGAACCCACGCTTCCCGACCTCGGCACTGGCGCTGGACTATCCGCTGTCCCTCGGTGTGCACGAACGCTACGAGGACGCCCAGAGGGCCGTGGACTTCCTGGCCGACCACGACTTCCCCGTGCAGAACTGCCTGATAGTCGGCACCGACCTCAAGCAGGTCGAGCGGGTGACCGGTCGGCTGAGCTTCGGCAAGGTCGCCACCGGCGGGCTGCTCTCGGGAGTCTGGCTCGGCCTCTTCGTGGGCCTGATCTTCTCGCTGTTCGGCGAGGAGGGCAGCGCCTGGGCGATGATCCTCTCGACCGTGCTCTTCGGCGCCGTCTTCGGGCTGGTCTGGGCCCTCGCCGGGTACGCCGCCGCCCGCGGCCGGCGCGACTTCACCTCGGTGAGCCAGGTCGTCGCGACGCGCTACGAGGTGCTGGTCGAGCACAAGTACGTCGAGCAGGCACGCCAGCTGCTGGCCACGATGGACCAGCAGCCGACCTGACGGAGGTGGCCCGGTGAGCATCGTGATCGAACCCGCCACGTCGACCCGCTTCGACGACGTGGCCACCCTGCTCGGTCCGAAGAAGGACCCCGACGCGTCGGTGTGCTGGTGCCTGAGCCACCGGATCGACTCGCGGACCAACCGGGAGCTGGTCGGACGTGCCCGCGGCGAGTTCATGCGCGAGCTGTGTGGTCGCGACGTCGCTCCGGGCGTGCTCGCCTACCGGGACGGCGAGGTGGCCGGGTGGGCCGCCGTCGCGCCGCGTTCGGAGCTACCCGTCGCGCGCTCGCGCAAGATCCCGCAGATCGACGACCTGCCGGTCTGGTCGGTGATCTGCATCCGGGTCCGCCCGGGCCACCGCGGCCACGGCGTCTCACACGCCCTCCTCGCCGGGGCGGTCGACTACGCCCGGTCCCAGGGCGCACCGGCCGTCGATGGCTACCCCGTCGACAACCAGGGCGCGAAGGTCGACCTCACCATGGCCTTCGTCGGCACGCGATCGGTCTTCGAGCGCGCCGGCTTCACCAAGGTCGCGGACACCGACGCCGTCGCCGGCGGGTTCCCCCGGGTTCTGATGCGGCACCCGCTGGACGGCTGAGCCGTGCCACGTCGTACCGACACCGCCTCCCGGACCGTCGACGCCCCGCCCGACCAGGTCTACGCCGCTCTGGTCGACCCCGAGGCCCTCGTGGCCTGGCTGCCGCCGGACGGGATGACTGCTCGCTTCGAGCACTTCGCCGCAGGGCCCGGCGGCGGCTACCGCCTGGTGCTGACGTACGCCGAGACCTCGGGCGGGACGGGGAAGACGACGCCCGACTCCGACGTCGTGGAGGCCCGCTTCGTCGAGCTCGTCCCCGGCTCACGCGTGGTGCAGGACGTCGACTTCGTCGCCGACGACCCGCGCCACGCGGGCACGATGACGATGACCTGGGAGCTCACCCCCATGGTGTCTGGAACCCGCGTGGACGTCCGCGCCGACGACGTACCGCCGGGGATCTCCGCGGAGGACCACGCGGTCGGGCTGGCCTCGTCCCTGGCCAACCTCGCCGCCCACCTGGAACGGTGAACCAGTGAGCGGCTGCTGCGGGCCCGAGGACTACGACGAGGACTACGACGAGGTCTTCGACGACCGGTTCGCGGGCCGTGTCGCCCGGGGCTACCGCAGGCGGGGGCTCGACCGGACGCGCAGGCGCATCGTGGACTTCGTGAGCGACCATGGCCTCGAGGACGCCACGGTGCTGGAGATCGGCGGCGGCGTGGGCGAGCTGCACGTCGAGCTGCTGCGCCGAGGTGCGCGGGCGGCCACCAACCTGGAGATCTCCGCCGGCTACGAGCACGAGGCCACCCGGCTCCTCGAGCAGACGGGTCTGCGCGACCGCGTCACCCGCCGACGCGTCGACATCGCCGTCACCCCGGACGATGTGCCCGATGCCGACGTGGTCGTGCTCCACCGGGTGGTGTGCTGCTATCCCGACGCGGAGCGGTTGCTGGCGGCGGCATCCCGCCACGCCCGCCGGCTGCTGGTGTTCTCGCACCCACCGCGCAACGTGCTCACGCGATCACTGATCGCCCTCGAGAACTCCGGCCGTCGGCTGCGCGGCCGGGGCTTCCGTGCCTACGTCCACGTTCCCGAGGCCATGGTGGCGAGCGTCGAGGCGACGGGCCTGGTCGTGAGGCACCGGCGCCGAGGGCTGGCGTGGACCGTCGTGGGCCTCGAACGACCCGGGCGCTGAGGCGGCGCCGTCAGCTCGGCGACACCCACCACAGCCCGGTCGACACCAGCGCCAGCAGCGGGAACGCCCCCTGCACCAGAGCCGCTCGCAACTTGCGGCGGTCCGAGCCGACCAGCACGGTCGCGGCGGCCAGCATCGAGGCGGTGGTGAACACCAGCAGCGCGATCCCGCCGTCGTTGCCGGCTCCGACGAGCACCACCCCGGCGGCGGCACCGATCGCGAGGAAGAGGTTGTAGAAGCCCTGGTTGAAGGCCCACGGTCTCATCACCGCAGCGTCCTCGGCCCGGATCCCGAAGGTGCGCAGCGTCGAAGGTTTCTCGAACTGCAACGACTCGATCACGAAGATGTAGACGTGCACCATGGCGGCGAGCCCGGCCAGCACGCAGGCGATGATCAGCATCTGCGCAGCGTAGGGCTCAGGCAGCGAGACGAGGGCCTCTCCGCGGCGTCCTCGCTCATAGGGTGCCGACATGCCACAGCCGTCGATCACGATCATCGGGGCCGGCTTCGGTGGGCTCGGCACCGCCATCGAGCTGACGCGGGCCGGCTACACCGACGTCACGGTGCTGGAGAAGGCCGGCCGGGTGGGCGGGGTGTGGCGCGACAACACCTACCCCAACGCGGCCTGTGACGTCCCGTCCTCGCTCTACTCGTGGTCCTTCGCGCCGCACCCCGGGTGGCCACACCGCTACTCCCGGCAGGACGAGATCCTCGCCTACATCGAGCGGACTGCCCGTGAGCACGGCGTCCTCGACCTCGTCCAGACCGGGGTCGAGGTCACCTCGCTGGCATGGGACGACGAGACCCGCACCTGGCTGGTCACCACGGCCGTCGGGGACACCCGTCGTACCGACGTCGTGGTGACCGCCCTCGGGCAGCTGTCGCGTCCGGTGGTCCCGGACCTGCCCGGCACCGACAGCTTCGACGGCCCGGCCTTCCACAGCGCCGAGTGGGACCACGACGTCGACCTGCGCGGCAGGCGCGTCGCGGTGATCGGTACCGGCGCCAGCGCGATCCAGTTCGTGCCTGGCATCGCCCCCGAGGCCGGCCGCGTCACGGTCTTCCAGCGGTCCGCGCCGTACGTCGTGCCGAAGCCGGACCGCGAATACACCGCGGCCCACGGACGGCTGTTCTCCACGCTCCCGCGCACCCAGAGGTTCGGTCGCAACCTGACCTGGGTGCTGTCGGAGCACCTCAACAGGTCGATGGCCGGGACCGGCGGGATCAAGAGGCTGATGGAGCTGGCCTGGCGTGCCCAGCTGCGGCTGCAGGTGCGCGACCCCGAGCTCCGCGCCACGCTGGTGCCCGACTACCCGATCGGCTGCAAGCGCCTGCTGTTCTCCAACGACTGGTACCCCACCCTGGCTCGGCCCGACGTGGACGTCGTGACCGAGCCGGTCGTCGAGGTGCTCCCCGAAGGCGTCCGCAGCGGCGACGGACAGGTCCACGACGCCGACGTGATCATCTACGGCACCGGGTTCGCGGCCACCGAGTTCCTGGCTCCCCTGCGCGTCACCGGCCGGGGCGGCGTCGACCTGCACGACGACCACTGGAAGGCCGGAGCACGCGCCTACCTCGGGCTGTGCGTGCCCGACTTCCCCAACCTGTTCGTGATGTACGGCCCCAACACCAACCTCGGCGGCAGCTCGATCATCAACATGCTCGAGTCGCAGTCGGAGGCCATCACCACGCTCCTGCGTCACGCCGAGAGTACGGGCGCGGACACTGTCGCCGTACGACCCGAGGCCGAGCAGGCGTACGACGAGGAGATCCAGACGCGCCTCGCGGACAGCGTCTGGGCCGGCTGCTCGAGCTGGTACCGCGAGGACGGCGGCCGGATCACCACCAACTGGCCCGGCACCGTCGCGGAGTACAAGCACCGCTGCGCCGAGCTCGACCTCGACGCCTTCGTCACCGACTGAGCTCGCTGCGGGCGCGCAGCCAGGCGAGGGTGCCCGGCGCCAGGCCACGCAGCTTCGGCACGTCGGCGAGCGGCGCGACGAACAGCGCCGCATCCTCCGGCAGCGCCCACTTGATCTCGTGGAAGACCCGCGACAGGGTGTCGTCGCTGTCGAGGAGGAGCAGCCCCGGCGCGGCCCGGACCACCTCGCGCCACGGCCCGACCATGTCCTCCTCGGGCTCCGCGGAGACCCACGCCACGAACACCGGCATGTCCCGGACCCTACGGCCCACCGGTCCGACGTACCGACTGGTGATGACCTTGTGCCCTGCCCCGCGGCTCCGTGACGTTCGAGACTCGGAGCATGAACACGATCCCTGCTCCAGAACCGACCACCGGTGGGCGGGCGCTGGTCGTCCACGAGTCCATGTTCGGCAACACCGGCACGATCGCCCGCGCCATCGAGCGGGGCCTGACCTCGGAGGGCGTCGCCGTCACCAGCGTCGGCGTCGGTACGTCGAACCCGGCGGAGGTCCTCGACCACGACCTGGTGGTCCTGGGCGCCCCCACGCACGCCTTCAGCCTCAGCCGCCCCAGTACACGTGCGGAGGCACACAAGCAGGGCGCCGTCGCCGTCGCGGACGCCCCGGGCATGCGCGAGTGGCTGGAGAGGCTGCCCGCGTCGCCGGTCGGCCCCCGCTTCGCCGTCTTCGACACCCGGGTGACCAAGGTCAGCAAGCTCCCCTTCTCGGCCGGTCGCGCCGAGGCGCGGCTGGTGCGCCGCGCGGGCTACCAGCTGATGGCGGCTCCGCAGGGCTTCACCGTCACCGACGTCTCCGGCCCGCTCGAGCACGGCGAGGAGGAGCGCGCCGAGAAGTGGGGTCGTGCCCTCGGTCGCGCCGTCCGGCGCACGCGGGCGCTCTGCTGAGGCTCGCGGTCGACCACGCGGTGGTTCACTCGTACCTGGTACGAGCAGTCGAGACCAGCACACGGGTGTGCCCCGGACCCCGGCGATCCGGTCGTCTCGGGGGAGGGTCTGCATGGCGGCATCCACCAGTCGCACGCTCGCGGAACTGGTGACCGCCGCGAACGCCACGGCCAGGTGTGTCCCCGGTGCTCGCAGGATGGCAGTGCGCGTGCCGGTCCGGTCGCCGCAGTCAGTGCTCGTGCTGGTGATGCGCGAAGTGATGAAGGCGGCGTGGCAGCCGGCCACTGCAGCCGCACGACCACTCAACGATGTGCCCGACCTGTCCCTGCTGCGACTCGCGCGCTCCCGGGTCCGGATCGCCAGTCTCGAACGAGCGACCGTGTTCCAGGGCGAGCGCTCGCGACCCTCGACCTGGCGATCACCGAGCTCGAGGACCGGCTGCGCGGTGCGAGCACGAGCGCGAGCACGAGCACGAGCACGAGCACGAGCACGAGCGACAACGTCGCACCGGGGACGAGCGTCGAGACCAGCCGTGCGGGCTCATGACCTCGACGCCCCCGGTGGCCGGCGAGTCCGACGCCGCCAACCGACCGAGCGACGACCTCGTTCCTGGTCAACGCCGACCGGATGACCCGGCCGAGGAGGTGATGGACCTCGCGATCCGCCGGCTCGGTCGCGAACGGCGCTGATGGGCTGAGTGCTGGGACTCGCGGGCCGCAGGACCACTTCAGCACTCAACCCGTGAAAAAACCGGACCCACTGCTGGATCCGGCTTGTCCGAGAAACTCTCAATCCTGGGTGGAGCTGAGGGGATTCGAACCCCTGACCCCTTGCATGCCATGCAAGTGCGCTACCAACTGCGCCACAGCCCCTGGGTGCTGCATCACCCATCTGGGCAACGCCGGGAATCTTAGCCAACGCCCGTGCGCGAAGGCCAATCGGGGTGGGTGCCCGGGACGACCTGGTTGTAGCCGGCCAGTCGGGCGGGTCCGCCCTCGCGGCGTACGACCGTCGCCCAGGCGCAGTTGTGCATCGCGTCGAGGGTGGCGTGGGCGTCCAGCGGCCAGCCGAGCAGGCCGGTCAGGGCGACCCGCAGCGCGGCCCCGTGGGTCACCACGACGCCGGTCTCCCCCGGTGCCAGGGCATCCAGCGCCTCGGTGAGCGCCGGCGCGATGCGGTCGAGCACCTGCTGGAGCGTCTCGGCGCCGGGCACCATCACGTGGGCGTGCACGTCCCAGGGCTCGGGAGCGCCGTCGCCCAGCTTCTCGGCGAACTCCGCCCGGGTCAGGCCGGTGCGCTCGCCGAGGTCGAGCTCGCGCAGCCGGGCGTCCTCGACCGCGGTGAGCCCGGTCTCCTTCTCCAGGAAGGCCGCGGTCTCACGCGCCCGGGCCAGGTCACTGCTCCACAGCCGGTCCGGGTGCAGCTGGGCCAGCCAGCGCGCCATGGTCTCGGCCTGGGTCCGGCCGACCTCGTCGAGGCTGATGTCGGCGTGGCCCTGAGCCCGGTCCTCGGCGTTCCAGGCGGTGCGCCCGTGGCGTATGACGAGCAGCCGCGCCACCTCCGTGGGGGTGGCCACTCAGCGTCCGGGGCCGGGGGTCACGTCGGCGGGCAGCGGGATGACCGGGCAGTCCCGCCACAACCGCTCCAGCGCGTAGTACTCCCGCTCCTCCTCGTGCTGCACGTGCACCACGATGTCGGCATAGTCGAGGAGCACCCAGCGGCCGTCGCGCTCGCCCTCACGGCGTACGGGCTTGGCGCCGACCTCGCGAAGCTTCTCCTCGATCTCGTCGACGATCGCCTTCACCTGGCGCTCGTTGCTCGCCGAGCAGAGCACGAAGGCGTCGGTGATCACCAGCTGCTCGCTGACGTCGAAGGCGACGATGGCGCTGGCGAGCTTGTCGGACGCGGCCCGCGCCGCGGTGTGCACCAGCTCGATGGCGCGGTCGGTGGCGGTCATGCGGTCCTTCCTCCGGAAGTCTTGGACGAGTCGCTGTGCGGGTCGACGTACAGCTGGTGCTTGGCGATGTACTGCACCACGCCGTCGGGGACGAGGTACCACACCGGCTCGCCCCGGCCGGTGCGTTCACGGCAGTCGGTCGAGGAGATGGTCAGCGCCGGGATCTCCAGGATGGTCACCCGGTCGGTGGGGATGCCCTCGAGGGTCGAGTGGCCCATCTCGTAGCCGGGCCGGGTGCACCCGACGAACTGGGCGAGCTCGAAGAGCTCCGCGGCCTCACGCCAGCTGAAGATGTCCGCCAGCGCATCGGCGCCGGTGATGAAGAACAGCTCTGTGTCGGGCATGGCTGCGTCCAAGTCGCGCAGCGTGTCGATGGTGTACGTCGGACCGCCGCGATCGATGTCGACCCGGCTCACCTTGAAGCGGGGGTTGGAGGCGGTCGCGATCACCGTCATCAGGTAGCGGTGCTCGGCCGGCGAGACCCGGCGCGTGGACTTCTGCCACGGCTCACCCGTGGGAACGAAGACGACCTCGTCGAGCTCGAACCACGCCTGCACCTCGCTCGCCGCAACGAGGTGCCCGTGGTGGATGGGGTCGAAGGTGCCGCCCATCACCCCCACGCGACGGCGTGCGGGGCTCGGCGCGGGTGTGGCGCTCAGGAGTGCTCGCGTCCCTTGCCGAAGGACATGACACCGAAGAGCAGCGCGAACAGGAACAGCAGCGAGCCACCACCGATGATGTAGGGCAGGAAGGCGTTGTGTTCCTCGGTGGCCAGCGGCAGCACGAGCAGCAGGTTCGACATGGCGCACAGACTAGACGACTAGGCCTCAGTGGAAGATCAGACCCACTCCGAGCAGCCAGGCCATGAAGAACAGCGTCCGGCCGAGCAGTCCGGCCACGAAGAACACCACGACGTTCATCCGCAGCGTCCCGGCCACCATCGCCATTGCGAAGAAGGGCGGGAACCCGATGGCGGCTGAGAGGAAGGTGAGCGCGAAGCTCGTCCCGGGCCGGCCCTGGACGAAGCCGCTCCAGCGCTGGTACTGCGCCTGCCGCTTGGGCTTGCTCATCCGCCGCTTCAGCCACGGGATGTCGAGCGCCTCGCGGGACGCGTAGTACCAGACCAGCTTGCCGACGTTCTGGCCCAGCGACCCGATCGCTGCGATGGCCCACGCCGACTGGGCGGTGTCGCGCGCGTAGACCACGGAGATGTAGGCCTCCATGTTGAAGATCGGGATCACAGCCGAGACCGCGCCGAACCCGAAGGTCAGCAGCAGCATCACCGGACGTGGCCGTCCCCCGTGACGACGTACTTCGTCGAGGTCATCTCGGGCAGGCCCATCGGCCCGCGGGCGTGCAGCTTCTGGGTGGAGATGCCGATCTCGGCCCCGAAGCCGAACTCGCCCCCGTCGGTGAACCGCGTGGAGGCGTTGACCAGCACTGCCGCGGAGTCCACCCCGGCGACGAAGCGCTGGACGGCCGTGGCGGAGTCGCTGACGATCGCGTCGGAGTGGTGCGAGGAGTGCCGGTGGACGTGCTCGATCGCGGCATCGAGGTCGGGTACGACGGCTGCGGAGATCTCCAGGCCGAGGTACTCCGTGCCCCAGTCCTCCTCGGTGGCAGGTACGACGCCCTCCAGCGCGGCGAACGTCTCGTCACCGTGCACCAGCACTCCCTGTTCCTGCAGGGCGCGGGTGATCCGGACGACGAACGCCTCGGCCACGTCGGCGTGGACCAGCAGCGACTCGGCGGCGTTGCACACCGAGGTGCGGTGGGTCTTGGCGTTGAGCACGATGCGCTCGGCCATGTCGAGGTCGGCCGCGGCGTCGACGTACACGTGGCAGTTGCCGACACCGGTCTCGATCACCGGCACGGTGGACTCCTCCACCACTGACGCGATCAGCCCGGCGCCACCGCGCGGGATGAGTACGTCGACCAGGCCACGCGCACGCATCAGCTCCTTGACCGACTCGTGGCCCTCCCCAGGCACCAGCTGCACGCTGTCCTCCGGCAGCCCTGACTCGGCGACCGAGCGCCGCAGCGAGTCCACGATCGCGGCGTTGGAGCGTCGCGCGCTGGACGAGCCGCGCAGCAGCACGGCGTTGCCGCTCTTCAGGCAGATGCCGGCGGCGTCGGCGGTGACGTTGGGGCGGGCCTCGTAGATGATCCCGACCACGCCGAACGGCACCCGGACCTGGCGCAGCTGCAGCCCGTTGGCCAGGGTCGAGCCGCGCACCACCTCGCCCACCGGGTCCGGGAGGCCGGCGACCTCACGCAGCCCGGCGGCCATGCCCTCGAGCCGCCCGCGGTCCAGCCGGAGCCGGTCGAGGATGTGGGCGGGCGTGCCGGCCGCCTCGCCGGCCGCGACGTCGGCACCGTTGGCGTCCAGGATCGCGGCGGTGTCGTCAAGCAGGCCGTCGGCCATCCGCAGCAGGGCGGCGTCCTTGGCCGCACGGGTGGCCACCGCCAGCGCCCTGGCGGCGGTGCGGGCGCGCTCGGCGGAGGCGCGGAACGTGCTCCGGGACGGGGTGTCGGGGCGCGCGTCGGACATGACCTGATCGTAGTCAGTCGCTGCGACGCTCAGGCGAGGCGGCCGAGGCGGCCGCGGCTCTCCCGCAGGTCCTTCTCGAGGATCTCCAGGCCGATGACCTCCCAGTGGGGGAGGTTGGCCGTCTCGCGGTGCTCGTTCCACAGCCGCATGGCGAGCGAGGCGACATCGAGCATGTTCTCGCCCTCGTCCCAGAAGCGGATCTCGGCCCGGTCACCGGTGGCCTTCACGGAGTCGAGGAAGGGGCGCTCGGACTCCAGCCGACTCATCGCGCTGCGGATGATCATCGGCTCCACGGGCTGCCCCGCGAGGGTCAGGGTCACGTGCCAGTGACGCAGCGGCATGCTCACGTGTCTCCCACCTGCAGTCGTCCTCCCGGCCCCGGGGAAGGCCCGGGAGCTTCCAGTGTGGCCGAAACGGCTCGCCGTCGAGGCGAAACCGCACAATCACGGTCCCCATCAGAACAGATCCACCGGATCCGTCGGACAGGGCCCGGGCGGGGTGCGGAAACCGTCAGAGCAGGACCAGGTCGTCGCGGTGCACGACCTCACGCTCGTACGCCGAGCCGAGCTCACGGGCGAGCTCATGCGTGGAACGACCCAGCAGGTCGGGCAGCTCGCCGGCGTCGTAGTTGACCAGCCCGCGCGCCACTGCCCGACCCTCGGGGTCCACGAGGTCGACCGGGTCACCGGCCACGAAGTCACCGCTCACGCCGGTGATGCCCGCCGGCAGCAGCGAGGCCCGCCGACCGGTGAGCGCACGCACCGCCCCGGCATCGATCGCGATCCGGCCCTTGGGCTCGGTGGCGTGGGCCAGCCAGAGCAGCCGGGTCGGGCGACGGCGGCCGGTGGGGTGGAACAGCGTGCCGGTCTCCTCCCCTGCCAGCGCCGAGCGAGCGTGGGCCATGTCGGTCAGCACCACGGGGATGCCGGCACCGGTCGCGATGCCGGCGGCCTCGAGCTTGGTCTGCATCCCCCCGGTCCCGACACCGGAGCCGGCCTTGCCGACCCGGATGCCGTCGAGGTCCTGGTCGGGGTGCACCTCGGGCACGAGCCTGCTCTCGGGACGGCTGGGCGGGGCGTCGTACAGCCCGTCGACGTCGGAGAGCAGCACCAGCAGGTCGGCGTGCACGAGGTGGGCGACGAGCGCGGCAAGCCGGTCGTTGTCGCCGAACCTGATCTCCGAGGTGGCCACGGTGTCGTTCTCGTTGACGATCGGCACCGCCCCCAGCTCGAGCAGCTTGGCGAAGGTGCGCTGGGCGTTGCGGTAGTGCGCGCGACGGGTCACGTCGTCGACGGTGAGCAGCACCTGGCCGGTCACCTGCCCGTGCCGGGCGAACTCCTCGGTGTAGCGGTGCACCAGCAGCCCCTGGCCGACCGAGGCCGCGGCCTGCTGCCGAGCCAGGTCGCGGGGGCGGCCCTTGAACGCCAGTGGCGCCAGCCCGGCCGCGATCGCGCCGGAGGACACCAGGACCAGGTCCGCGCCGCGCTCCCGGACGCCGGCCAGCGAGTCGACGAGCTCACGGACGCGTTCGGGGTCGATGCCGCCCTCGGCCGTGGTCAGCGAGGACGACCCGACCTTGACGACGACGCGCCGGGCCCCGTCCACCAGCGGCCTGGTCACTGCGGGGTCACTCCTCGTCCTCGAGCTCGGGCTCGACGTACGACGGGCCGAACAGCCGGCGGGCGACGTCGGCGCGCTCCTCCCCCTCCGCGCGGTCGGCCATCGCCTCGTCGATCTGGCGGCGGCGCCGGGCGGCCGGGCGGGACTCACCGAAGCGCTGGTCCTCCCCGCGGCGGCCGAGCATCTGTGCGCCGGCGTCCACCGCTGGCTTGAAGTCGAAGACCACCGCGTTGTCCGGGTGGCCGATCAGCACCGGGTCGCCCTCGACGGCGCCGAGCTCGAGCAGCTTCTCCTCCACGCCGAGCCGGTTGAGCCGGTCGCTGAGGAAGCCGACCGCCTCGTCGTTGCTGAAGTCGGTCTGGCGGATCCAGCGCTCGGGCTTCTCCCCGCGCACCCGCCAGCCCTCGCCGGTCTGCTTGACGGTGAACTCCGCACCACCGTCGGCGGCGGGCGGCCGGATCACGATGCGGGTGCTCTCCTTGCGTGGCGCCTCGGCCCGGCGCCGGGCAACGAGATCGGCCATCGCGAACATCAGCTCGCGCAGCCCCTCGTGGCTGGCGGCGCTCACCGCGAACACCGGCCAGCCCCGCTCCGCGACCTCGGCGGCCACCATCTCGGCCATCTCGCGGCCGTCGGGCACGTCGACCTTGTTGAGCGCGACCAGGCGGGGCCGGTCGTCGAGACCGCCGTAGCGCTGCAGCTCCTGCTCGATCACGTC